>NZ_BAAARY010000018.1:0-68427 GCF_039532605.1 Pilimelia columellifera subsp. columellifera | reverse complement strand
CTGCCACAACGGTTCGGGGCAGTACTTCTGAACATCATCCACACCAGCTCAACGAACGACCAGGCGCTGCAACAACCCCAAATGACACACGGTCTAAACTGGACTGATAGCTACATAGAGCACGGCGACCTGCAAATAATTCATCTACACGGAACTGTTGCGACAAAATCTCCCAGTCCGATCGTCTTCTCGTTCTCCGAGTACCACAAGTCGGCCGAGCGTCATCCTGTCTGGAATTCGGTTCTCGCAGGGGCGATAGCTACAGAGCCATTCCTTGTGATCGGGGCACGCGTTCTCGACGATCCAGATATCGAAGCGACCCTGCAGCGGCGCCACACACCGTCAAGTGCAGGCCAAGCCGCTGCCCAATGATCAGTCTGCCCGCTTCTCCGTGCAGATGAGGATCACGGGTGTGGCCAGGTCGATAATGCTTCAGTTGCCGGATTCCTCGGTGATCTCTGAATTCGACAGACGTGCCCGGCTCGCGGTTGGTGTTCTCGCAGGGCTTGCCCACCAGCAGAAACCCAAGATCCGACGCCGACTGCATGGTGGTCGAGATGGTGAGCAGCACCCTGCCATCCTGCCAGCCAAGACAGCCCACCGCTGCCCGAGCCGAGGGTTGTCAGCGGCGCTCCGTCGACCGTGCAGGACTGCAGCAGTTCTGCCGCCTGGGCTAACTCCAGCGCCGGCAACAGGCGCCGTACCCGGCGGCTGTCGCTGGAAGCTACGGCTGGGACAACCAGACCTGGCTGTGGCACTCGGTCGGCGGTGTGTCTACTCGGTTTGGGGATAGCCCCGGCGAGGGCGGCGCGAGTGGAATGACAGCGCACAGCTCGAGTCGCCATCGGGAAAGGCCGGCACAGATGACCGTCGCGCGGACCAACTTCGAGCAAGCGTACAAGCAGACCTACCAGCCGGGGCGGACGGCCGAACGGCCGGTTCCGTGGGACATCGGCGCGCCTCAGCCGGAGGTCGTCGCGCTGGCCGCGGCGGGCGCGTTCCGTGGCGCGGTGCTCGACGTCGGGTGCGGCCTCGGTGAGAACTCGATTGCCCTAGCGGCGCGGGGGCTGCGGGTCACCGGCGTGGACGGTGCGCCGTCGGCGATCCGGGAGGCGACCGCCCGGGCTGCCTCGCACGGCGTCGCGGTCACGTTCGCGGTGGCGGACGCGGTGGTGCTGGAGGGCTACGACAACCAGTTCGACACGATCCTCGACAGCGGGCTCTACCACTGCCTGGGCGACGAGGACCGGCCCGCGTACGTCGCGGCGATCGCTCGTGCCGGACGGCCGGGCGCCCGGCTGCACCTGATCGCCTTCGCCGACGAACTGCCCGACGGTACGCCCGGGCGGATCACCGAGGAGCAGCTGCGGTCACACATCGTCGCCCCCTGGATGATCGACGAGCTGACCCGGCTGAAGTACAAGACTGCGCTGACCCGGGAGCAGCTGCGCCGCACCATTCTCGCCTCGTCCGGCGAGCAGGACGGCCCGGACGTGTTCGACCAGCTCGACGCCGACGAGCAGGGCCGGGCGTACCTCGTGGCGTGGCATCTGGTCGCCCACCTGCCGGGCGACGGGGCGTAGCACGCGTCGGCACCCATCCGGGCGACGGAGTCCGGATGGGTGCCGACGGGTCTCACCAGTCAAAAAAGCCCCGATAGCACTCCACCTGGCATTCGAGCATGTGGATGCCGTGGTGCACAGCCAGCCCGCGATCGGCGGCGGCCCGCAACAGCGCTGTCGTGTGCGGCTCCATGATGATGTCGGCCACCGCTGCCCCGGCCGGGAGGAGATGCGGATCCACCGGCAGCGGATCCTCCGGGCGCAGGCCGAGCGGCGTGGCGTTCACGACTAGGCCGGCGACTGCCAGGTCAGCGGGCTCGGCCACCCGGGCCCGGCCGGGGAAGTGCCGGTGGAGACGGGCCACGAGCTCGGCCGTGCGGGTCGCGTCGACGTCGTGGATCGCCACCGTACGGGCGCCCGCGTCGAGCACCGCCGCCGCCACGGCGCAACCGGCCCCGCCCGCGCCCGCCATCCACACGGCCACGTCCACGACCGTGTGACCGGCCTTCGCCAGGCCCCGGACGAAACCGACGCCGTCGAAGTTGTCGCCCGTCCACCGGCCGTCGGCGTCCCGCCGTACGACGTTGACCGCGCCGATCCGTGACGCCGCCGGACTGAGCCGGTCGGCTAGACCGGCCATCGCCGTCTTGTGCGGCACGGTCACGAACAGCCCGTCGAGGTTGACGATGTCGCGCAGGAGCCGGAACACGCCCGGCAACTCGGCGGCGCGCACGTGGACGGGCACGACGACCGCCCGCCGCCTGGCCTCGGCGAGCAGGGGGTTCAGCAGCCCCGGCGCCCGCACCTGCCGCACCGGGTCGCCGAGGACAGCGTACAGCCGGGTCTGACCGTCGATGGCCGGGAGGTCAGGCATCGCCGGCCCGCAGGTGCAGCAGCGCCCGAGCGGCGAGGACATAGCCGTACGCGCCGAGGCCGACGACGACGCCGGAGGCCAGCGGGGCGAGCACCGATTCGTGGCGGAACTGCTCGCGCGCCCACACGTTGCTCAGGTGCACCTCGATCCACGGCCGCGGGTAGCCGGCGAGAGCGTCACGCAGCCCCCACCCGGCGATCATCAGCGCGCCCGGGTTGACGATCGCGCCGACGGTGTCGTGCCGGTGGCGGTGGACGGCCCCGATCAGCTCGCCCTCGCCGTCGTGCTGGACGGACAGCAGCTCCAGGCCGGCCGGGTGGACCTCCTCCGCTACCGCCTTCTCGATGTCCGCCAGGGTCTGCGTGCCGTATATCTCCGGCTCGCGGTCGCCGAGAATGCCCAGGTTGGGGCCGTTGAGAAGTAGGAGAACGCTCATCTGGTCATCGTCGCCGCGGGGGTCCGGCGCCGCCATCATCAGATGTCGCAGTCCTGACGGCCGCCGCACCGGCCTACCCGACCTGGGGATGCCACGGGGTGGGCCCGGCGGGTGGAATGGCGGGATGAGGGTCGAGGTCGCGCTGGTCGGAGCTGGGCCGATCGCCCGCATCCACCTGGACGCGTGGGTGCGCGTCGGTGCGAAGGTGCGGGTGTACGCTGACGACGGCCGGGCGGCCGCGCTGGCCGGGGAGTTCGGTGCCCGGGTCGCCGGTTCGCTGGACGAGGCGCTGGACGGCGCCGGGCTGGTGGACATCTGCACGCCGACCGGCACCCACCCGCCGATCGCCCTGGCGGCCATCGCGGCCGGGCTGCACGTGGTTTGCGAGAAGCCGCTGGCGGCGACCACCGCCGAGGCGGAGGCGATCGCCGAGGCGGCCGAACGGGCCGGGGTGGTCCTCTATCCGGCCCACGGCACGCGCTTTCTAGCCCCATACGCCCGGTTGCGCGAGCTCGTGGCGGCCGGCGCCCTCGGCTCGCCGATGGCGGGACGGTTCGGGGTGACGGCGTACCACCCGACGGCGTGGACGGGCGAGGCGAGCGCCGGGTCCGGCGGGATCCTGACCGACCAGATGCTGCACGGCCTCGACATCGCATCGTGGATCCTCGGCGACGTGGTGCGGGTGTACGCCTGCTACCGGGGTCAGGTCGCGGCGCCGGCACCCGCCGGGGCGGTGGCGGCCGGTACCGCCGTGCTGACCCACGCGAGCGGGGCGGTCAGCCACGTGACTGGCGGGTGGGCGGCACCGCCGATTCCGGTGCACCGCACCTTCCACGTCGTGGGCACCGAGGGCTCGGCCTCCTACGACTCGGCGCTGCCGCAGGAGCTCCAGGTGACCGCCGGAGCGGCGGCAGATGTGCCCCGGCACGTCGGCGAGTCGCCGTTCGTGGCGGAGATCCGCGAGTTCGCGGCGGCCTTCGCGGGCGGTCCACCGCCGCGGGTCGCCGCCCGGGACGCGGTGGCGGCGGTACGGCTCGCCGAGGCGGCCGCGCAATCGGCCCGCACCGGGCACGCCGTCGAGCTGCGCGTGCCGGAGGCCATCCGATGAGGATTGCGATCCCGGCCGGAGGCGGTGCGCAACGGTACGCCCGGTGGCTGCGTGACTCGCCCGACGTGGAGCTGGTCACCGACGGAGCGGACGCCGTGGTGGTCGGCGGCGATCCCGCCCAGCGCCGGGGCCTGGTCGAACAGGCCGCCGCGGCAGGCTCCCACGTGCTGTGCGAGCCGCCCCTCGCCCCGAACGAGGCGGACGCCGAGCGCATGATCGAGGCCTGCTCGCGCGCCGGTGTGGGCCTGACCCTCGCGCTTCCGATCCGGTTCAGTCCGACGTTCGCCGCCCTGCGCCGCGCGGTCGCGGACGGCGAGCTCGGTCGGCTGCTCACCGTCAACGGCACGGTGAACGGAGTCGGCCCCGGCGCGGCGGTCACCCTGATCGACCTGGTCGACGTCCTGCTCGACGGCGAACCGGCGGAAGAGGTGTACGCCCAGGCCGCCCCCGGTGGCGGACCGGCCGTGCTGATGGTGCGCTACCCGGGCGGGACGGTCGCCAGTTTCGGCTGCGGCTGGGATACGACGGCGGCGGAGTTCACCGGCGAGCGGGCGACCGTGCGCTACGACCCGTTCCCCCGTCTGCTCGACGTACGCGGGCCGCAGGACACGAACGACGGGGCCGCCCTGGACGCCGCTATGCTCGGGGCCTTCCTCGCCGGTGTCCGCGACGGCCGACCGGCCGGCCCGGACGGCGGGGCCGCCCTGCGCGGCCTGCGGATCGTCCGGGCGGCCCGGCGGTCCATGGGCACTGCCCGGCCCGAGCCGGTTCACTGAGTCCCGGCACCGTCCGCGGCAATGGTCCGCAGCAACGCCGCGATCTCGGTGAAGTGGTCGGTGACGAAGAAGTGGCCACCCGGCATCGAACGGAACGCGGCCGGCCCGTCGGTGTGCCGCTCCCAGGCGCTCGCCTCCTCGCGGGTCACCATCGGGTCGTCGGTGCCGGTGAGCACCGTGAACGGGGCGTGCACCACCCGGCCGGGCTGGTGGCGATAGGTCTCCACGGCCCGGTAGTCGCCGCGTACCGCCGGCAGGATCAACCGCAGGGTCTCGGGGTCAGACAGGACGCTCGCATCGGTCCCGCTGAGCGCCTGGATCTGCGCGAGGAGGCCGGCCGGCGGCAGCCGATGGAACTGGTCGTTCCGGTAGCGCGACGGCGCTCGGCGGCCCGACACCACCAGGTGCACCGGCGGCGGGAGGCCGTCGTCCTGCATGAGCAGGGCGATCTCGTACGCGAGGAGCGCGCCCATGCTGTGCCCGAACAGGATCAGGGGCCGGTCGATCGACGGCCGCAACGCGTCGAAGCAACGCCGCGCGAGCTCGGTGAGGGACGTGATGAGCGGCTCTCGGTAGCGGTCCTGACGGCCCGGGTACTGGGCGGCGAGGACCTCGACCTCGGGGGCGAACGCCCGGGCCAGCGGGTGGTAGAAGCTGGCCGAGCCGCCGGCGTGCGGCAGGCAGGCGAGCCGCACGGGCGCGCCCGGCGCCGGCCTGAACGTGCGCCACCACGCCGGTACGCCCTGCGGTGCTGCGGACATGAAACCTCGTCTCCTTTACAGCGTGCGTGCCAGTTCGATCGCGCCGGCCAGCGAGGATAGTCCGCCGAGGGCGGCGGCGCGTACGGGCAGCGGTTCCTGGCCAGGACGGATCAGCCCGGCGACGTGGTCGTTCAGGGTGGGTACGGCGCCGGGGACGCCGGCGAGGAAGCCGCCCCCGACGACCACCAGGCGCGGGTGCAGCAGTTCCGCCACGCTGGCGATCGCCGTAGCCAGCGCGCGATAGGCCGCGCCGAGCGCCGTGATCGCCCAGGGGGCCGTGACGGCCGCCCGGCACAGTTCCTCGTACGCCACGGGCAGTCCCCGCGCGCGGGCGGCCCGGTCGAGGATCGCGGGCCCTGAGGCGACCGCCTGCAGGCATCCGTCGCGGCCACACCGACAGCTCTCACCCCCGCCGATGACGATGTGCCCGATCTCGAAGGATCCCCGGCCGGATCCCGGGCACAGCTCGCCGCCGAGGACGAATCCGCCGCCGACACCCGTACCGACGCCGAGGTAGAGCAGGTCGGTGACGCCGGCCGCGCGGGCCTCGGCGAGCGCACCGAGGTCGCCGTCGTCGGCCCAGGCGACCGGGACCGCCCCGAAGAGCGCGCCGAACACGTCTCCGGCCGCCAGCCCGATCCACGACGGACGGCTCGGCCACGCGCTGACCCGACCGGCTGCGTCCACCGTCGCGGGCAGGGCCACCCCGGCCGCCCGCAACGGCAGGCCGACCTCCGCCACCCGCTCGGCGAGCAGCGCGAGGTCCTGGCCGGCATCGTGTCCCGGCACCCAGCGGAACGCGGACTCGTGCCCGCGGCGGTCCCCTTCCTCGGCCCGCAGCGCGACCTTCGTGCCGCCGATGTCGACGCCCAGGTCGTACACCGGCCCGGTCAGCGGACCGGTGCCGGCGGACACAGCGCCAGGAGGTCGGCGGGCTTGCGCAGGACGACGTCGGGGCGGGCGGCGAACAGCTCGTCTTCCTCGGGCTCGGCCCACACCGCCGCGGCGGCATCGACCCGGGCGCCGCGGGCGCTGAGCAGGTCGGTCGGCGCGTCGCCGACCATGATGGCCTCGTCGGCCGGCACGCCGAGTAGCTCCAGCGCTCGCAGGACGATGTCCGGGGCGGGCTTAGGCCGGGCGACCTCGTCGGAGCCGATGACGTGGGCGAAGTACGGGAGCAGGCCGAGCGTGTCGAGCAGGGAGCGCGCCCGTTCGCCGGTCTTGCCGGTGGCGATGGCGAGCAGCAACCCGCGCTCGCGCAGTGCCGACAGCAGGTCCACGACGCCGTCGAACACGGTGACGCGGTGGGCGAGCCGGTAGCTTTCCCGGACGAAGGGTCCCTCCATGGCCAGCGGCAGGCGCATCTCCCGCATGATGTCCGGGAAGTAGCGGCCGAGGTGCCGCCGGTATTCCACGAAGGGCGCCGGGCCGGGGCCGACGACCTCGGCGTACGCGATGGCGAACGCCTCACTCATCACCGCGAAGCTGTCCACGACTACCCCGTCGAGGTCGAAGATCACCGCGCGCCGCAACGGCACGGCGAGGCCTGCCCCGGCAGGTTCGATCAAGGGCTTGGTCATGCGTGTTCTCCCTGGTCCCGGCGGCGTGACCACCTGGCGTACGGCGCCCCGGTCACCGGAGGTCATCCGGCGACCGGGTGCGCGGACTGGTAGAACCTGTCGATGAGCCCGACGGTCAGGCGGGCGTCAGCGATGGCAGCGCCGCGGTTCCCCGGATCAGCCAGGCTCGTGGCTAGGCTGTCCAGCTGGGTCCTGTACTCGGTGCCGACGGGCTCGGCGAGCACAGGCAGCAGGGTGGTGACGCCCACCCTGGACACGGCGAGTTCCGATGCCGGCAGGCGGTTCGGGCTGAAGCCGAAGGTGCAGCGCAGGCAGGCGACACCCTCGCTGCCCTCGATCCGCAGCATGGAGACGTCCCGTTCGTCATGGGAGGCCCAGCTCGTACGCAGCGACACCGAGACCCCGTCGTGGCGTACGAGAAAGCCCCGTGCCGTGTCCTCGACGTCGCCGCCCCCGCCGGTCGGGGTGTCGTCGAGGCGCCAGGCCGCGTTCCAGCCGCCGGCGCGGACGAAGTCGTCGGACGTGACGCCGACGACCTGCCGGATCTCGGCCGGGTCGATCAGTGAGTTGAGCGTGTCGAACAGGTGCCAGCCGAGGTCGACCAGCGCGCCGCCGCCGGCCTTGCTGAGCTCGGTGAACCAGCCGCCGGGCCGCGGTATCCCCCGGGACCGGGTCCACCCGAGCTCGGCGTGCTGGATCCGGCCCAGGGTGGGCACCACCTGGCGAAGGGCGGTGACGTCGGCCCGGTGTCGGGCGGCGCTGCCGGCCAGCAGGGTGGCGCCGGCGGCGCGTTCGGCACCGGCCAGGTTTGCGGCCTCCTCCAGCGTCAGGCACACCGGCTTCTCCAGGAAGACGGAGATGCCGCGGCGCAGCAGCCGGGCGGCGGTCTCGGCGTGCAGATGGTTGGGTACGGCCACCACGGCGAGGTCGACGTCGTGCGGGTTCAGGGCATCGACGTCCGGGTACGCCCGTACGCCGATCTTCTGCCTCACCGCCTCGCACGCCCGGGTGTCCGAGTCGACCGCCGCGATGACCTCGAATGCGTCGTGTTCCCCGAGCAGCGGCAACCAGAGCTCCCGGCCCGCCCAGCCCAACCCTGCGACCGCCACCCGGATCGTCATGTGGCCGTCACCGCACCGGCGATGATCTCGGCGGTGGCGTGCAGGGCCTCGGACTCCGCCAGCAGGGCCCGGTGGTGCAGCCAGATGCCGTCGGTGCTGATCGCCTCGGTGTTGGGGCAGCGCTCGGCGATCTGCTCGACGGTCTCGGCCACCTGCGCGCCGTCCCAGAACGCGTCGGTGCGGTAGATCGCCCGGAAGGTGGCGAAGGCGGGCAGCCCGGCCGCGACTAGGCGGTCGATGAGGTCGTTGCGTGCCTGCTCGCCGAGGCCCGGCACCCGGAACATCGCCATGTAGTGGGTGTTGCGGTCGGCGCGTGGGTCGCCGCTCTGCGGCACCACGCCGGGGATTCCGGCCAGCAGCCCGGACAGCAGCGCCCAGCGCTCGTCGCGGACCGCGTTCTGGGCATCGAGACGGCGCAGCTGGGCCCGCAGCACGGCCGCCGAGAACTCGCCGAGCCGCAGGTTGGATCCGCTGACCTTGTGCAGGTAGCGCCGGTCGGTCCGGGGCCGCCCGCAGCTATGGCGCAGGAATGCGCTTTCGAGCAGTTCCTCGTCGGGCAGCAGGAGGGCACCACCCTCACCGGCCGTCATGAGCTTGCCGTTCTGGAAGCTGAAGGCCGCGATCGTGCCGAACTCGCCGATCCGCTTGCCCTGCCAGCGAGCGCCCTGCGCGTGCGCGGCGTCCTGCAGCAGCGCCACGCCGTTGTCGGCGGCCAGCTTGGCGAGCGCGTCCATATCGGCCACCAGCCCGGCCATGTGGACGGGCATGATGACCCGGGTCCGCGGCGTCACGGCGGCCGCGGCGGCGGCGACGTCGATGTTGTACGTTCCGGCGTCCACATCGACCGGTACGGCGACCGCACCCAGCCGCTGTGCCGCCTGCGACGACGAGATGAAGGTGAACGCCGGCACGATGACCTCGCTGCCCGGCCCGACGCCGAGGCACTGCAGAGCCAGTTCGAGGGCGTGGGTGCCGTTGGTGACCGCCAGGGCGTACGGGGCGCCGTGGAAGGCGGCGAACTCCCGCTCGAACGACTCGACCTCGGTGCCGCCCATCCGCCACCACTGGCCCTGTTCCAGGGCCCGGATCAGCGCGGTGCGCTCCTCGTCGTCGTACTGAGGCCACTGCGGGAACACGGGTGCTTTACCGATGGCGTCCATGTCTCTCCGAAACTCGCCGGGACTGAGGGGACCCGCTCAGGTTATGAGCGCCGACCGGGGGCGACGTATACCCCGATCTGATAGTCATCGCCGGAGCAGGCGCGCGGCGTGCCGGGCGACGTCGAGCGCCTGGGACGGGTTGAGACGGGGGTCGCAGGCCGTGCGGTAGCGGTCCGGGATGTCGTGCTCGGCGAGGCCGCACGTGCCGCCGACGCACTCGGTGACGTCGTCGCCGGTGAGTTCGAGGTGCAGGCCGCCGGGATAGGTGCCGAGTTCCCGGTGCACCTCGAAGAAGCCTTCCAGTTCGTCGAGGATCCGGCCCAGGTCGCGGGTCTTGAAGCCGCTCGCGAGCAGCTCGGTGTTGCCGTGCATGGGGTCGCACTGCCACACGACGAAATGCCCGGCGGCGGTGACCTTCTCCACGATGGGCGGCAGTACGTCGCGGACACGGTCGTGGCCCATCCGGCTGATGAGGGTGAGGCGGCCGGCCTCGCATTGCGGGTCGAGCCGCTGGGCGTACTCGACGGCCTCCTCGGGGGTGGTGGTCGGGCCGATCTTGAGGCCGATCGGGTTGGCGAGTAGCGCGGCGAGGGCTATGTGCGCGCCGTCGAGCGCCCGGGTTCGTTCGCCGATCCACAGGAAGTGGGCAAGGCCGCTGCGCACGCTCGATCCGTACGTCGTGAGCCCGGCCGCCTCGTAGTCCAGCAACAGCGCCTCGTGGCTGACGTATGTGCCGACCTGCGCGGCGCGGATGACGTCGACGGTCCGCGCCGCGTGAATCCGGGCCTGCCGCATCCGTCCCGAATCCGGGGTACGCGCCGCCACGGTGGCGGTGCGGGCGTTGATGATGTCGCCTCGGTAGACGGGCAGGCCCGCGGCGTCGGTGGATGCGGAACGCGGCTTGGCATACTGGCCGGCGGCCCGGGCCAGGCGTACGACCGGCCGCCCGGCGGCGGTTGCGAGCAGGGCCGCCATCCGGTGCAGCAGGGCCACGTTGCCTCGTACGTGCGTGGGGGTGTTGTCGGTGAAGGTCTCCGCGCAGTCGCCGCCCTGCAGCAGGAAGGCCTCGCCCCTCGCGACGGCCCGGAGCCGCTCCCGCAGCCGGGCCGTCTCCCCCGGCGTCACGATGGCCGGCAGGGTGCGCAGGGAGGCTGCCACGGCGTCCGCGCATTTCCGGTCGGGCCAATCGGGCTGCTGGGCCGCGGGCCGGGACAGCGCGGCCCGCACCGGGGCGCTGTGCTCCCGGGCGATCCGGCGGGTCACCGGGCCCCCGCGGGTTCGGCGTCTCCCGCGACCATGTCGTCCAGAGGTTGCCGCGGCATCTCGCCGAGCACCCGCCGGACGGTTTCCGCGTCGACCCCGGCGACGAGGGCCGGGCCGCCGTCGCCGTCGAGGACGAAGCCCAGGCCGTCGACCGCCTTCTTGTCGTGGCGCATGACGCCGATCAGATCCTCGGCGGCAACGTCCTCCGGCAGGGCCGCGGGCAGTCCGTAGTGGCGTACGACCGCGTCGTGCTCGGCGGCGCGCGCGGCCCCGATCCGGCCCAGCGAGTGGGCGAGGCGGCCTGCGAAGACGGTACCTACCGCGACCGCTTCGCCGTGGTAGAGCCGGAAATCGGTGGCTATCTCCAGCGCATGCCCCAGCGTGTGCCCGTAGTTAAGGATGTGCCGCAGCCCGGTGTCCCGCTCGTCGCGGGAGACGACGTCCGCCTTCAGCGCGACGCCGGCGGCGATCTGCTCCTCGGTGGTGAGGCCGCTAAGGTCGCCGGCGCCGATGAAGTGGCAGCGGGCGATCTCGCCGAGACCGTTGCGCCGTTGCCGGGGTGGCAGCGTGCTCAGGTAGTCGGTGTCGCACAGGACCGCGGCCGGCTGCCAGTACGCGCCGACCAGGTTCTTGCCGGCCGGCAGGTTGACCGCGGTCTTGCCGCCGACGCTGGCGTCGACCTGGGCGAGCAGCGTGGTCGGGACGTGGACGACCGCGACGCCGCGGTGGTAGAGGGCAGCGGCGAGCCCGGCCACGTCGGTGGTGGTCCCGCCGCCGCACGTGACGACCACGTCCGAGCGGCTCAGCCCGAAGGCGGCGAACCGCGCGCAGAGGTCCTGCACGGTGGCGAGCGTCTTGGCGTGTTCCCCGTCGTGGGCCGGGACCACGGTCGAGGGGACCCCGGGGTCGGGCACCCACGGTTCGGGGCGGGCCGAGACCACCACGGCCCGGCGAGCGCCGAGCCGTTCGACGATCGCCGGCAGCAGGTGGCGCGACCCCGCGCCGATGACCACTTCGTACGGACGATCGCCGGCGTGCACCTCGACGGTCGTGGGCATCTCGAACCTTCCGGTCGGCGGCGGTTCAGCGCGAGCTGCCGAGGGCTCGGCGTACCAGGTCCACGACGTCCATCTCGTCGATGAGGTCCTCCTCGGCCGCCCTGGCCTCCGGCGCCTCGGCCGAGGCGCCGGAGGCCAGGGCGATGAGCGTGTCGAGCACGCCGGCCTGCGCGAATCGGTCGAGGGGCACTGCCGCGAGCACGCGCCGAAGCGTGGCCTCGTCCACCTCGGACGTGGCCAGTTCGCTGAGCAGTTCGTCGCGCAGGTGTGCGACCAGTACGGCCGGGGTCGGGTAGTCGAAGATCAGCGTCGACGGCAGCCGCAGCCCGGTCGCCGTGTTGAGGCTGTTGCGGAGGTTGACGGCGGCCAGGGAGTCGAAACCGGCATCCTGGAACGGCTGCTGGGCCGCCACCGCGTCGCCGCTGCTGTGCCCGAGCACCGCGGCGGCGTGCCCGCGGACCAGCCGCAGCAGCATCCGGTCCCGCTCGGCTTCGGTCGCGGCGCGCAGGGAATCCACGAGCGTGCTGTCGGGACCGTCGGTCCGGCCGGCGGACTCCCGGTCGCTCAGCGCGGCACGGGCCTCGGGCAGGGAGTCGAACAGCCGGGTCGGCCGCACCGAGGTGAACGCCGGGATAAACGCCGACCAGTCCACGCCGGCCACCGTTACGGTCGTCTCGTCGGCGCCGGTGGCCTGGGCCAGGGCGGCCATGGCGAGCGCGGTGGTCAGCGGCTGCACGCCCCGGCGGCGCAGCTGGGCGAGAGCCGCCTCGTCGGCGCCGATGCCGATCTGCTCCAACGCGCCCCACGCGACGGCGGTCGCGCGCAGACCCCGCGCACGGCGGGCTTCCACGAGGGCGTCGAGGGTGGCGTTGGCGGCGGCGGACAGGCCCTGGCCGCCGCCACCCCAGACTCCGGCGATCGAGGTGAACACGACGAACGCGTCGAGCGTGGTGCCGGCGAGCGCCTCGTCCAGCCACACGGCGGGATCCACCTTGGCCTCGAACATCTGGGCCACCTCGCGTTCGGCGGTGTCGGCGACGGCATCGCTCCAGGTCAGGTCGGCGGCGTGCACCACCGCGGTGAGCGGCAGATCCTCCCGGGCCGACACCAGCCGCAGGATCTCGTCCCGGTCGCGGCCGTCGCACACCTCGACCGGCACGTCGGTCCCGGCGAGGTCGGCACGTAACTGTTCGGCACGGTCGAGCGGGTCCCCGCCGCCGGTGGTGACGACGAGCCGCTGCGCACCGGCGTCGGCCAGCCAGCGGCTGGCGTGCCGGCCCAGGCCCTCGTCACCGCCGGTGACCAGCACCGTTCCGCGCGGCTGCCACCCGTCCGGTGCAGGGGTCGGGGCGGCGGCGCGCACGAGCCGCCGGGCGTACGTGCCAGAACGCCGGACCGCGATCTGGTCCTCCCCCGAGGCGCCGGTCAGCGCGGCGAGCACCCGCGTGACCGTACGTCGGTCGTCCGCGCCGGAGAGGTCGACCAGGCCACCCCAGCGGTCGGGGTGTTCCAGCGCCACGACCATCCCGAGCCCCCACAACGCGGCCTGGTGCGGCGCGGTGACCGCGTCCCGGATGCCGACGCCGACCGCACCCCGGGTGAACGTCCACAGTGGTGCGGTGACACCGGCGTCGCCCAGCGCCTTGACGAGGTTGACGGCAGGAGTCACCACCTCGGTCCGGTCCCCGAGCGCGAGCAGCGACAGCACCCCGGAGAACTCCCGTTCGGCCCCGATGGCCGGGGCGGCCCCACCGTCCACCCGTACGGTCACGGTGTTCAGCCCCTGGGCGGCGAGTTCCGCGACGAACCCGTCGACGGACCCGCCGGTGGGGGCGACCACGAGCCAGCGTCCGGCCGGCACCCCGGCCGCGTTGTTGTCGAACGGTTGCCAGGACGTCCGATAACGGAGTCCTTCGAGCGCCGAGGCGGACTCCTGGCGTGCCCGCCACCGGGCCAGCAGGGGCAGCACCCGGGTGAGGCTCTCGAAATCGGCCGTGTCGTCGGCGCCGAGCACCTCGGCCAGGGCCCGCGCATCCTCGTCGCGCACGGCCGCCCACACCTCGGCGGCGTCGTCGGCCCTGGTGGCCTCGCCGCCGTCCGCGGGCTCCCGCAGCCAGTACGCCTGCCGGTCGAACGCGTACACCGGCAGATCCACCCAGCCGTCCGCGGCGGGCAGCACGGCTGGCCATCGCGGCGTGACCCCGGCGACGCTCAGCTCGGCGATCGAGGTGAGCAGCCGCCGCATCCCGCCGTCGTCGCGCCGCAGCGACCCCGTGGCCGAGACGTTTCTTCCGGCTGCCTCGGCGCACTCGGTCACCGGCTGGACGAGGACCGGGTGCGGGCTCATCTCGACGAAGAACGCGAAGGCGTCCTCGACGAGCGCGGTGACCGCCGGCCCGAAGCTCACCTGGCCGCGCAGGTTGCGGTACCAGTAGTCGCCGTCGAGATCACCGGCGTCGCGGATCCAGCCGCCGGTGAGCGTCGAACGCATCGGCACCGCGGGCACCTGGGAACGCACATCGCCGAACGCCTCCGCGAGCGCGTCCCGCACGGTTTCCACGTGCCGGGTGTGCGAGGCGTAGTCGACGGCGACCCGGCGGACCCGTACGCCATCGGCAGCCAGCTGTTCCAGCGCGGCGTCCAGCTGCTCGGGCTCGCCCGCGATCACCACCGACGTCGGGCTGTTGACCACGGCGACCTCCACCGAATCCGCCCACGGCGGCAGCCGCTCGCGGGCCTCCGCCTCGCTCACGACGGCCGACGCCATCCCGCCGCCCCCGGCCAGCTTGGCCGCGATGACCTGGCTGCGCAGGGCGACCACCCGGGCCGCGTCGTTCAGCGACAGTGCTCCGGCCACGCAGGCCGCGGCGATCTCGCCCTGGGAGTGGCCGATCACCGCGTCCGGCACCACGCCCGCCGACGACCAGACCGCGGCCAGGCTCACCATCACGGTGAACGTGGCGACCTGAACCACGTCCACGCGCTCGAACATCGCCGGTTCGGCGTCGCCGCGCAACACGTCGAGCACTGGCCAGTCGAGCCACGGCTCGAGGGCCCGCGCACAATCGGCGGCCCGGGCGGCGAAGACCGGGGACTCCGCGAGCAGGTCCCGGCCCATGCCCAGCCACTGCGCGCCCTGGCCGGGGAACACCCAGGCCAGCTTGCCGGCTACGGCGGTGCCCGAGACCAGCCGGGGGTCGCGTTCGCCGCGGGCCAGAGCGTGCAGGGCGGGCAGCGCCTCCTCGGGCGTCTCCGCGACGACGGCGGCCCGTTCGCCAAGCACCGCGCGGCGGGTGGCGAGGGCGGCCGCGACGGACGCCAGCGGCACACCCGGTTCCCGGGTGAGCAGCGCCGCGAGCCGGGTGGCCTGCGCCGTCAGGGAAGCTGGGGTCTTCGCCGTAAGCGTGAGGGCGACGACGCCGGGGCCGCCGGTAGGAATCGGGTCCTCGCCGGGGGCTTCCTCGATGACGAGGTGGGCGTTGGTGCCGCTCGCGCCGAAGGAGGAGACGCCCGCACGGCGTGGCCTTCCGACCGTACGCGGCCAGTCGCGCTCTTCGGCGAGCACGCGTACGGTTCCGGCCGACCAATCGACCTGGGAGGTCGGCGCACCGGCGTGCAGTGACGCCGGGAGCACGCCGTGCCGCAGCGCCTCCACCATCTTGATGACCCCGGCCACGCCGGCCGCCGCCTGGGTGTGGCCGATGTTCGACTTCAGCGACCCCAGCCAAAGCGGGTGCTCCGGGTCCCGGTCCTTGCCGTACGTGGCCATCAGCGCCTGGATCTCGATCGGGTCGCCGAGGACCGTGCCGGTGCCGTGGCCCTCCACCACGTCCACGGCGGCGGCGTCCAGCCCGGCCTCGGCCAGCGCCCGGCGGATGACGCGCTGCTGCGCCGGTCCGCTGGGGGCGGTGAGCCCATTGGAAGCGCCGTCCTGGTTGACGGCGCTGCCGCGGAGCACGGCGAGCACGCGATGGCCGTTGCGGCGGGCGTCCGACAGCCGCTCCAGGACGACGATACCGGCCCCCTCGGCCCAGCCGGTGCCGTCCGCGTCCGACGAGTACGACTTGCAGCGCCCGTCTGCCGCGAGCCCGCGCTGGCGGGAGAACTCCAGGAACGCGTCGGGCGCCTGCGCCGCCAGGTGAATCGCCACCAGCGACGACGAACACGCCGTGTCGACCGTCACCGCCGGGCCCTCGAAGCCGAACACGTACGACACCCGCCCGGACGCCACGCTGGCGGCCGTACCGGTCATCACGTAGCCCTGCACGTCCTCGGGAACCTGTCGCAACCGGGTCACGTAGTCGTGGTGCACGATGCCCGTGAACACCCCGACATCCCGGCCGCGCAGCGACAACGGGTCGATCCCGGCGCGTTCGAACGCCTCCCACGAGGTCTCCAGCAGCAACCGCTGCTGCGGATCCATGGCCAGGGCCTCGCGCGGCGAGATCCCGAAGAGGGCGGCGTCGAACTGGGCGGCGTCGTGCAGGAAACCGCCCGCACGGGTGTAGGAGGTCCCGGGATGGGCGGGGTCCGGGTGGTAAAGCCGGTCGACGTCCCAGTCCCGGTCGGTCGGGAATCCGGTGACGGCGTCCCGTCGCTCGGCGACCAGCCGCCACAGCGCGTCCGGGCTGTCGGCCCCGCCCGGGAACCGGCCGCTCGTCGCGATGATCACGATCGGCTCGTCGGCTCCGCAGGCTGCGGGCACTCCGGTGTCGGCGTCTGCGTCGGCATCGCCGTGCAGGACGGCGCTCAGCTGGGCGGCGAGGGCGCCGGTGGTGGGGTGGTCGAAAGCGACGGTGACAGGCATCTCGACGCCGGTGAGGTCGCGTAGGCGGTTGCGCAGCCGGACGGCACCCAGCGAGTCGAGGCCCAGGTCCTTGAAGGACATCCGCTCGTCGAGGGCGGTGTCCGGGCGGTGGCCGAGGACGACGAGGGCGCTCTCGCGGACGAGGTCGGTCAGGTCGGTGAGGTCGCGGACCGCCGCCGGGGCGACGGGGGGGACAGCGACCGGGGGCGGGGCGGGTTCCTCCTGCTCGGTGCCGATCCAGAAGCGCTGATGCTCGAAGGCGTACGTGGGCAGTTCGGTACCGAGCGGCGCCGGGCCGGAGCGGCCGATGATCACGGGCCAGTCGGCGCCGATGCCGCGTACGTGCAGGCCCGCGACGGCGCTACGGACGGCGAGTGCCTCGTCCGGGCTGGCCGGCAGAAAGGGCAGGCAGGCGGCCTCGGACAGGCCCGGCGCCTCCAGCACCATGCTGGTCAGCGCGCTGCCCGGCCCCGCCTCGAGGAAGGTCGTGGCGCCCTCGGCTCGCAGGGCGGCCACCGCGTCGCCGAACCGGACGGCGTGCCGCAACTGCCGTACCCAGTAGCCGGCGGTACTCATCTCCCCGGCCGCGTCGAGCCGTCCGGTGAGGGTGGAGACGATCGGGACGGTGCTCGGCCGGTAGGTCAGGCTCGCGGCGACCGCCCCGAACTCGTCAAGTACCGGTTCCATCAGCACCGAATGGAACGCGTGGCTGACGCTCAGACGGCGGATCTTGTGGCCGTCGCGGTGCAGCCGGTCGGCGATCGCGTCGACGGCCTCCTGCTCGCCGGCGAGGACGAGCGAGTCGTGGCCGTTCACGGCGGCCACGCCGACGCTGCCCGGCGCGTCCCGCAGCAGGGCGGCGACCTGCTGCTCGGTCGCCCGGACGGCGGTCATCGCGCCGCCGGCAGGCAGGGCGTCCATGAGCCGGGCCCGCGCCGCCACCAGCCGGGCGGCCTGGCTCAGATCGAGCACCCCGGCCACGTGCGCCGCGGTGATCTCCCCGATCGAGTGCCCGGCGAGCAGCGCGGGCCGCACGCCCCAGCTGACGAGCAGCCGGTACAGCGCGGTTTCCAGAGCGAACAGGGCGGGCTGAGTATAGAGCGTACGGTCGAGCAGCGCCGCCTCGGGCGTGCCGGTCGCGGCCGCCAGGACTTCGGCCAGCGGCAGCGGCCAGTGACCGCCGAGGTGTCGTTCGACCTCGGCGATCGCGGCCGTGAAGGCCTCCCGGAACACGGGTTGGCTGCGGCTCAGGCCGGCGCCCATGCCGGCCCGCTGGCTACCCTGCCCGGTGAACAGCACGGCGAGGCTGCCCTCCACGGTGGTTCCGGTGACCGTGGCGGCGCCGGGCGTGCCGCGTTCGAGGTCGCGTAGTTCCGCGGTCAGGTGCTCGCGGTCGGTCGCCAGGATCACCGCCCGCCGGCCGAGGTGGGCGCGGGCGGTCGCGAGGGCGTGGGCGACGTCGCCGGGCTGGGCATCCGGTTCGGCGGCGACGAACGCGGCGATCCGCGCGGCCTGACCGGACAGCCCCGACGTGGTGCGCGCCGACAGCAGCACCGGCACGACGGCGGGGTCGGGCACCGGGGACGGCGGCGGCTCGGGCGCCGGCCCGGCTTCCAGCACCACGTGGGCGTTAGTGCCGCCGATACCGAAGGAGGACACACCGGCGCGGCGGGGGCGTCCGGCGTCCGGCCAGTCACGGGCCTCGGTGAGCAGCCGCACGGTTCCCGCCGACCAGTCGATGTGCGACGACGGGCGGTCGACGTGCAGGGTGGCGGGCAACTTGCCGTGCCGCATCGCCAGCACCATCTTGATGACCCCAGCGACGCCCGCCGCGGCCTGGGTGTGTCCGAGGTTCGACTTGACCGAGCCCAGCCAGAGCGGCCGGTCCGGGTCCCGGTCCCGGCCGTACGTCTCGAGCAGTGCCTGCGCCTCGATCGGGTCGCCGAGCGTGGTTCCGGTGCCGTGCGCCTCGACGGCATCCACGTCAGACGGCCCGAGGCCCGCGCTTGCCAGGGCGGTGGTGATGACCCGTTGCTGGGCGGGCCCGCTGGGCGCGGTCAGGCCGTTGGACGCGCCGTCGGAGTTCACGGCCGTTCCCCGGACAACGGCGAGGACCTGGTGGCCGTTGCGACGGGCGTCGGAGAGCCGCTCGACCAGCAGCAGGCCGGCGCCCTCCGACCAGCCGGTGCCGTCGGCAGCGTCGGCGAACGACTTGCACCGCCCGTCCGGGGCCAGGCCGCGCTGGCGGGAGAACTCGACGAACGTCTCGACCGTGCCGATGACTGTCACGCCGCCGGCCAGCGCCAGCGAGCACTCACCCTGCTGCAGCGCACGCACCGCTAGGTGCAGGGCCACCAACGACGACGAGCACGCCGTGTCGATCGTGATCGCCTGACCCTCGAAGCCGTAGTGGTAGGCGATCCGGCCCGAGACGACGCTGCCGGAGCTGCCGGTGAGGCGGAAACCCTCGGCGCCCGCGGATCGGTGCGCCCGCATGCTGTAGTCGTGGCTGTTGACGCCTGCGAACACGCCGACGTCGTGGCCGTGGAGGGTGGCCGGGTCGATGCCCGCGCGTTCGAGGAGCTCCCAGGAGGTCTCCAGCAGGAGGCGCTGCTGTGGATCCATGGCGAGCGCCTCGTTCGGTGAGATGCCGAAGAACGTGGCGTCGAAACCGGGGGCGTCGTCGAGGAAGGCGCCGTGGCGTACGTACGTTGTTCCGAAGTGGTCGGGGTCGGGGTGGAACAGGCCGTCCGTGGGCCAGCCCCGGTCTTCGGGGAAGCCGGTGACCGCGTCGACGCCGCCGCGAACAACCCGCCACAGGTCCTCGGGACTGTTGACCCCCGCCGGGAATCGGCAGGCCATGGCCACGATGGCGATCGGTTCGCTGGGGGCGGCCGCGACGGCGGGGACGGCGCTCGGGGCGGTGTCGCGCCCGGTGAGCCGGTCCCGCAGATGCCCGGCCAGCGCAACCGGGCGCGGGTAGTCGAACGCCACCGTGGCACCGAGCTTGAGGCCGGTGTCGGCGGCCAGCCGGTTGCGCAGCTCGATGGCGGTCAACGAGTCGAGGCCGGTCTCCCGGAACGGCCGGTCGGCGGGCACCGACTCCGGGCCGTCGTGGCCGAGTACCTCGGCGGTGTGCCGGCGCACCATCCGCAGCAGCGCGCCGGCCTGGTCCGCCTCGCTCAGGCTCGCCAGCGGCTCGGCGACGGGGGTTGCGGCCGCGGCGTGCGCCCGGGGGCGGGTCGGCGGCACGAGGGCCCGCAGCAGCGGCGCGACGGGTTGGCCCCCGGTACGCAGGCCCGTGAGGTCGAACCGGGTCGCGACGACGTCCGGTGGCGTGTTCCCGCGCAGCGCGGCGTCGAGCAGCGCCATGCCGTCGCCGGCGCCGAGGCTCAGCATGCCACTGCGCCGGGTACGCGAGTGGTCGGCGTAGCCCAGGTGCCGGGTCAAGCCGCCCGCCTCGGTCCAGAAGCCCCAGGCCACCGAGACGGCTGGCAGGCCGAGGCGGCGGCGTTCCCGGGCGAGGGCGTCGAGGCCGGCGTTGGCCGCGGCGTAGTTCGCCTGCCCGGGGTTGCCGAGCACGCCGGCGGCCGAGGAGTAGAGGACGAACGCCGCGAGGTCGCGGCCGAGGGTCAGCTCGTGCAGGTGCCGCGCCGCGTCCAGCTTGGGGCGCAGCACGGTGTCGAGGCGGTCGGTGTCGAGCGTGGTGAGGACGCCGTCGTCGAGGACCCCGGCGGTGTGCACGACGGCGGTCAGCGGGGCGGTGTCCGGGATGCCGTCCAGCAGCTCCCTGACCTGTTCGCGGTCGGCGACGTCGCACCGGGCGATCGTGACGGTCGCGCCGAGGGCGGCCAGTTCGTCGCGCAGGGTCCCGGCCTCGCCGGTGGGGCCGCTGCGCGAGGCGAGAAGCAGGTGACGTACGCCGTGTCGGGCCACCAAGTGACGGGCGGTGATCGCGCCGAGCAGCCCGGTGCCGCCGGTGATCAGCACGGTGCCGTCCGGGTCGAGCGGCCGCGCGGTCCGGCCGTCGCTCGGGGGTGTCCGGACGAGCCGAGGCACCTGCGCCCGCCCCTCGCGTACGCGGATCTGGGGTTCTCCGGTGGCCAGCGCGCCGGGCAGGGCGTCGCGGGACCGCTCGTCGGTGGCCACCAGCACGATGCGGCCGGGGTGTTCCGACTGCGCCGAACGCACCAGCCCCCACACCGCTGCGGTGGAGATGTCGTCGCGGTCGCTGGTGTGCACGACCAGCCGGCCGCCCGCCGCGTCGGAGCCGGTCAGCCAGCTCCGCAGGGTGGCGAGAACCTCGGCCAGCACCGCCCGGGGGTCGCCGGCCGGCACCTCGTAGTGCCGCGTGTCCGGGAGCGGGGCCGCCTCCGAGGGCAGGTCGATATCCGTCCAGGCGGTGTGGAAGAGGGGGAGCCCGGCCCCGGGTGCCGTCGTATCCGGGCCGGTCGTGACCGCCGCCGCCGACAGCACGGGTGCACCGGTCGGGTCGGTGAGCAGCAGCCGGCGGCCGTCGCCGTGGACCGTCAGCGCGGTGGCGCCGGTGGCGTGCAGGGCCACGCCGGTCCAGGTCACCGGGGTCGTGCCGGGCTCGATGACGGTACGTACGGCCGCGTCGAGCAGCGCCGGGTGTAACCCGTAGCCGCCCGGTTCCCCGTCGAGATCCACCCGCCCGGTCTCTGGAACGGACGGCGGGACGGGCTCGTCGGCGGCCGGGGTGAGCACGCCGTGGGCGTGCCGCGTCCACGGCTCGCCGGCGACCGACCCGGCGGCACGGGTCCAGAGTTCGACGGCACGGTCGCCGTTCTGGCCGGGGCCACCGACGCTCACCTGGAGGTCGAGGGCGCCGTGCGCGGGCAGGACGACCAGCGTACCGGTGGTGAGGCTCGCGACGACCGGGGTACCGGTCTGGCCCCCGGCGTGGATCACCACGTCGAGCAGGGCGGTGGAGGGCAGTACGGTGGCGCCGTCCTCCCGGCGGGTGGTGATCCAGGGGAACGACGACGCCGACCACCGGGCGACGGCCACCGATCCGCCGTCGTCGGGGCGGTTGAGGAGGGCGCCCAGCAGTGGGTGTTCGACCTCGGCCAGGCCCAGGGGCCCCGGTCCGGGGCGGGCGCCGGTGGCCGGTAGCCAGTAGGGCCGGTGGTCGAAGGCGTACGGCGGTGGCTCGGCCCGTCCCCGGGCGGGCGGCGTCACGGCGGCCCAGTCCACGGCGGTGCCCGTGACGAACAGGCGGCCCATCGAGGCCCCGAGGCGGCGGAATCCACCCTCACCGCGGCGCAAGGACTCCGTGACCACCACCTCGGCCCCGGCCGCCTCGGCGATCTCAGTCACCGGCTGCACGAGCACGGGATGGGCGCTGACCTCCACGAACGAGGTGTGACCCCGATCGATGAGGGCGGCGACGGCGGGGGCGAAGCGCACCGGGTGGCGCAAGTTGCGCACCCAGTAGTCGCCGTCGAGTTCCCCCGCCGCGGTGATCCACGCACCGGTGACGGTGGAGAGCAGGGGGATCCGGGGTGCCCCGGCGCGTACACCGGCCAGGGCGGCGCCGAGCCGCTCGGCGACTTGCTCGACCTGAGCGGTGTGCGAGGCGTAGTCCACGGCGATGCGGCGGACCCGGACACCGTCGTCCTCCCACGCGGTAAGGACCTCCCCCAGCGCGTCGGGCGGGCCGGCGACGACCACCGAGCTCGGGCTGTTCACGGCGGAGATCGACAGCCGATCGTTGCCCGCGAGCCGTCGGGCGGCTTCCACCTCACCGAGAGCAACCGACGCCATGGCCCCGCCACCGGCGAGGACGTCGCGGATGAGGGCCGCCCGGACGGTCACCACCCTCGCCGCGTCGGGCAGGGACAGGGCGCCTGCCACGTACGCCGCGGCGATCTCCCCCTGGGAGTGTCCCGCCACCGCCGACGGCTCGACACCGGCCGACCGCCACACGGCGGCGAGCCCGGTCATCATCACGAAGGAGGTGATCTGGACGACGTCCACGCTCGCGGCGATGTCCTCGGGCAGTTCGCCACGCAACGCCTCGGTTAGCGGGAAGTCCGCGTACGGCTCGATGGCGGCCGCGCAAACCCGCACGTGCGCGGCGAAGACTGCCGAGACGTCGAGCAGGTCGCGGCCCATCCCGGACCATTGCGCGCCCTGTCCCGGGAAGACGAAGACCACCGGGCCCGGGCGAGCGGATCCGACGACGATACCGGAACCGCTGCGGCCCTGTTCGACGGTACGCAGCAGGGTGGCCGCTTCGGCGGGGGAGTCCGCCACGATGACCGCCCGCTCACCGAATAGCGCCCGGCAGTTGAGGGCAGCCACCACGTCCGGCAAAGGGTCGTTGCCGGCCTCGAGGAACGCCGCGAGCCGGCCCGCCCCCGTGGCCAGGGCGGCCTGAGTCTTCGCCGACAGGGCGAGCGGGACGACGGCGTTGCCGGGCGGGGGTACCGGCGGCGCCGGTTCGACGGCCGCTTCCTCAAGGATGAGGTGCGCGTTGGTGCCGCTGACGCCGAACGACGACACCCCGGCACGGCGGGGACGCTCGGTCCGCGGCCAAGGCCGGGCCTCGGTGATCAGCCGGACGGCGCCGGCCGCCCAGTCGACTCGCGGCGAGGGCCGAGCCGCGTGCAGCGTTGGTGGGAGCACACCGTGCCGCAGCGCCTGCACCATCTTGATCACTCCAGCGACGCCCGCCGCCGCCTGGGTGTGGCCGATGTTCGACTTCAACGAGCCCAGCCACATCGGCCGGTCCGGGTCCCGGTCCTGGCCGTAGGTCGCCAACAGCGCCTCGGCCTCGATCGGGTCTCCCAGCACGGTGCCGGTGCCGTGGCCCTCCACCACGTCCACGCCGGCGGCGTTCAGCCCGGCCCTGGCCAGCGCCCGACGTATGACGCGCTGCTGAGCGACACCGCTGGGGGCGGTCAGCCCGTTCGAGGCGCCATCCTGGTTGATCGCCGACCCGCGTAGGACGGCGAGCACCCGGTGGCCACGGGCTCGGGCCGAAGACAGCTGCTCCAGGACGACGATCCCGGCGCCCTCCGCCCAGCCGGTACCGTCGGCGTCGTCCGAGTACGGCTTGCACCGTCCGTCGGGGGCGAGGGCCCGCTGCCGGGAGAACTCGACAAACGCGCCGGGCGTGCGCCTGCGCCGCCAGGTGAATCGCCACCAGCGACGACGAACACGCCGTGTCGACCGTCACCGCCGGGCCCTCGAAGCCGAACACGTACGACACCCGCCCCGACGCCACGCTGGCGGCCGTACCGGTGGTCAGGAAGCCTTCGAGGTCGGACGGCAGCTGCCCGTCCGGGGCCGGGCCGTGCCCCATCACACCGGCGAAGACGGCGACGTCGGTGCCGCGTAGCGTGGCCGGGTCCAGGCCGGCGTGTTCGAGTGCCTCCCACGAAGTCTCCAGCAGGAGCCTCTGCTGCGGGTCCATGGCCAGGGCCTCACGCGGGGCGATGCCGAAAAAGCCCGCGTCAAATCCCGCGGCGTCGGGCAGGAAACCACCACGCCCGACGTATGACGTACCGGCGTGGCCGGGGTCGGCGTCAAACAGGTTCGCTAGGTCCCAGCCGCGGTCGGCGGGGAAGCCGGTGATGCCCTCGCCGCCCGCCAGAACCAGCCGCCATAGGTCGGCCGGGCTGCCCACGTCGCCGGGCAGCCGGCAGGCCATACCCACGATCGCGATGGGGTCATCAGCCACGGTGACAGCGTCTAGAGCCGCATTCGCGTCCGCCGCCGCCTCGCCCGGACCGAGTAGCTGGGCGCGCAGATGGGTGGCGAGCGCGTCGATCGTCGGATGGCTGAAGGTGACGGTGGCGGGCAGCGCCAAACCGGTCGCCGCCGTCAGCCGGTTGCGCAGCTCGACCACGGCCGCCGAGGTAAGGCCGAGGTCGCGGAACGCCCGGCCGTAGTCATCGCAGGCCGAGCCGCCCAGCACCGCGCCGGTGTGCCCTGAGACGAGGTCGCGCAGCAGGGCGAGCCGGCGCGGCTCGTCGAGCGCGGTCAGGCTGCGGCGCAGCTCGGCCGTGGTGGTGGCGTCCGGCGTGGCGGTTCGCGGCGCGGCTGTGACGAGCTCACGAAGCAGGGGCGGCACATCGGCGCCGGGCGGCGGGAGCTCGGGGCGGACCGCCAGGAGCACGGCGACGCCGAGACCGAGCGCGGCATCGAGGGCGGCGAGCCGATCCTCCGGCCGCCCGCTAGCGTCCCAGCCGATGTAGCTTGCGGGAAGCCCTCTTCGACGGCGGGCGTGGACCAGAGTCTGGGCGTCCGCCGCGCCGGTGGCGACAAAGGTCGCGGTACGCAACTCGGCGGTGGCCAAGTACAGGGCGTGGCCGACCTCGGCGTCACCGGAGGCATGCAGCACCGCAGTCACCGGCCTCGGCAGCGCGTCCAGCGCGCGCCGCAGGTTGCCGGCCGTACCGGGCGCGACGGTCACCACCTCGACATCAGGGCCGAGGCCGTCCGCCGCAACAGCCGCACCCACCACGAGCGCGGTGCGGGCGCCGGTGGCGGCAGCGAGCCGCTGGGCGAAGGCCGCGCCGGCCTCGGTGTCGGCCCCGGTGACCACCACCGAGCCGCCGGGGGTGAGGTCGGTGAGCGGCCACGGCCGGTCCTCGACCGGGACCGGGATCAGGCGCGGCACGAGCGCTCTGCCGCGGCGGACAGCCATCTCCGGCTCGACGCCGCCGGTGGCCGCTTCGGGGGCGGTGGTCTCGTGGCCGAGGTCGACAGTGACGAGCCGGCCGACCGTACGCGGCCGCAGCCTGCGAGCCTCCTCCCAGACCGGTAACTGGGCGGGGTCGGGTGCGTCGTCATCCGGGCCCGTCGCCACGGCGTGTCGGATGAGCACGACGAGCCGGTCGTCGGCGCCGAGCCGCCCGGCTCGCTCGGCCAATTCCCGCGCCAGGCAACGGCCGAGCGCGGCCCGGCGGACGGGGTCGGTCGGAGCATCGGCGGGCGGGGTGAGGTCGAGCTGAGTCCAGAGCGCGAGGTCGGCGGAAGCGTCCGAGGCCGGCGTGCGGTCGTGCGGCTGGCCCGGCTCGCCGGTGGCGTCGCCCGAGGGCAGCGGCCTCCAGGCGACGCTCAGCAACCCAGTGTGTTCTCCACTCGCGGACCAGCGCAACCACGACGGCTGCGCGGCCAGGCGGTGCCGTGAGATCTTGCCGGACGCTGTCCGCGGGATGTCTCGGACCTCGCGGATCTCTTCGGGCAGCTCGGCGGGAGCGAGCTCGGACCGGCAGTGGTCGAGAAGAGCGCGCAGTTCAAGGCCGTCGGGGCACGGCCGCACATACGCCACGTGAACTTCACCAAGGACGTCGTGGTATATGCCGCCCACCCCGGCGTCGGCTACTCCTCTGGCGTCGCGCAGTACAGGCTCGATCGCCTCTGGATGGATGTTTTCGCCGCCGCGGATGACGAGGTCCTTCAGACGCCCGCAGATGGTAACGTAACCCGCCGCGTCACGCCTGGCCAGATCGCCGGTCCGGAACCAGCCGTCGCGCAGCGCAGCGGCGGTCGCCCCGGGATCATTATGGTAGCCGGCCATGACGCTTGGGCTGCGTACCCAGACTTCGCCCTCCTCGCCGGGATCCGTCTCCGCACCGGTGGCTCGGTCCACGATGAGCACGTTGACGCCGGGGACAGGCCGGCCGCAGGAGCCGTCGGGTCCGGCGCTTTCCGGCGAGTTAATGGTGATCGCGCCGCAGGTCTCGGTACTGCCGTACGCGTCGACCAGCGGCACCCCGAACGACTGCTCGAACGCCCGCCGCAGCTCGGGCCTGGTCACCGCGCCGCCGACGAGCGCCATCCGCAGGTCGGGCAACTCTCGGTCGTCCTCCTGCCGCGCCTCGACCAGCCGGTGGTACGTGGTGGGCACCCCGGCCAAAAACGTCGATCGGTTGGTACGCAGGAGTTCGAGCACTTCGCCGGCCGATTGTCCGTCGATGATCCGCGCGGTGGCGCCCACCGCGGTCACTGACAGCACGCAGGCAATGTGGGAGAGGCTGTGGAACAGCGGCAGCGGCCAGAGAACGCGGTCCTTCACGGACAGTCCGGGGACCGGCACGTAGCACGAGGCCACCGACCAGAAGCAGTTGCGCTGGGTGGAGAGCACACCCTTTGGCCGCCCGGTCGTACCGGAGGTGTAGAACATCCAGGCGATCTCGTCCAGCCCGAGGTCGTCCGGCGCGGCCGCGGCCGGGTCAGTGATGGCGAGCCGATCGAAGGAGAGGCAGCCCGCGGCCGTTCCGGTCGCCAACACGACCGGCCGCTCGGGCGCCGACGTGAACTCGCCCGCGTGGGCGGCGGTGGTCATCACGAATCGGGCGCCGCTGTCGCTCATCAGGAAGGCGAGTTGGCGGCGGCTGGCGTAAGGGTTGAGGGGTACGCCGACACCCCCGGCGCGGACCGTGGCCATGTAGCCCTCCACCATGGCGACCGTGTTGCCGAGGCACAGCGCAACGCGGTCACCGCGGCGCAGTCCGGCGTCGATCAGGTGACCGGCGAGCCGGCCGGTCCGGGCCTCGAGCTCCGCGTAAGTGACGGCCCGGATGTCGTCCTCGTACGCGATCTTGTTGCCGAGGCGCTCCGCGTGCTCGGGCAAAATCACGGACAAGGACTTAATTAAATCGGCACGCACCACAGCCCCTGACGTTTCGTTGAAAATGGCACCAAGCACACTGGCGCCAGCCTTTCCCAACATCGAAAGCAGCCGCCGGAAATACATAGCCCGGAACACGGCATCGCATTTCGCGAGCGGGCATCCACCTTATCCCTACCGGACCTTAGTCACCGTCCGACCGGGCTGAATCCCTCGGTCTGGTAGTTCCACTTAGCCGTCGCGTCACCCAAACGGGTAGTTACGCATTAATCGGACATATTCATGGAGCAAATCAATTTAGATCGGCCTATACATTCCCACTCGGCCGATATGCCGGATTGGCACCTTATATTTACGCCATGTTGGTGCTAAGGATCACTCAGCCACGAGGGTGATAGCCGCTCGACCACCGCCCTACCCGATCATGCCCGAATACCGAAACTCCGGCGCTGAGACCTCCCGGGGAGGACGCTTCACCCTGATCCAGGATGCGCAAAATGCTTGACGGAGGGCGAACCATTGACTGATACCCGCGTAGATGAATTCTCCGACCCTTGCGGATGCCGCTCAATGATGACTAACATCGAGCACGAGCGGGGGGAAAATGCGCTGTGCCGTCCACTGTCGTGTCGTCGATGACCGACAGTTCTTTCGTGTGGCTCCGCGCTGTCTGAAACAGCCTCCCGCGACGCCCGGATGACTCATCCCTGGGGTCCGCCGCGACCGGCAGGCCCGAGGGTGGCCAGGGAAGAGAGGTCCTCGTGGGCAATCCCCGCTGCCCCCACGTCCCGCACGCGGTTCCCGAGCGCCGACCCGGACGACCCCGGGTCGCCGCGCGGGCCGGGCGGGCCGGGCGGCGACTCGAGACCGAAGACCCTTGATCACTTACTCGGTCGCCGATCCCGCGTTGTGATTCACGTTTCGCCCGTCCGAGACGATCGCGCCCTGCGAGGGTGCCGGCCCGGTACAGCACGAGATCGAGGATCGAGGAAACGATGACGTCAGAGGTCTCATCCCTCCGAGAATGCCCCGCCGACAACTACCTCGTGCCAGACATCCTCAGGACGGAAACGATCATCGTGGCCTCCATCGCCGCCTGGCGCGAAGGCCGGATCAACTGCTGTCTCAAGCTCGCCCGGCGGGCTGCGTACCGGGACGACGACACCACCGCGACCGGCCGCGAGCGAACGCGTCTCGCGCGGGTGTGGCACGCCACCGTTCTCGTCCGCCTCGGTGATCTGTCGCAGGGCAGTCAGGAGCTGGCCTGCACCCTGACCGGTGACACGCACGTCCCGAGCGACCGCCTGCTCGCCGCCGCCACGTTGTGTCGCGCGGAGATCGCGCTCGCCCTAGGCCGGCTCGACGAGGTGGTCACCGCCGCCCAGCACGGGCTGGCGCTGGCGGAGCGGGCAGGCGCGCGCACCCTGCTGCCATTGGGCCGTACCCTGCTCGCCCAGAGCTCGCTGCGCCAAGGCGACATGAACGCCGCCGGCACCTACGCCGATCAGCTCAAGGACGACGCCCTGCTCGGGCACACGCGGTTCATTCCGGGCCGGTGCTCGTGGGCCATCACCCAGGTCCTAGAGGCTCGGGACGGCGCCGCCAGCGTCGCGCACCTCATCGAAAGGATCACCAGCGACGAACGGCTGCTGCTGGAACTACTGGTGGCCCACCCGGCCGCCGCGGCCTGGCTGGTGCGGGCCGCGCTGAAGCTGGACGCCCGTGATCTGGCCGCCCAGGTTGTCTTCCACGCGCACGGTCTCTCGGTGTGCAACCCCGAGTATCCGCTGCTCTACGCCTCCGCACTGCACGCCGCGGGGCTATTCGACGACAGCGTCGAGCACATCCTCACCGCCGAGGACCTCACCCGGGACAGGTGGGCGCGAGCCTCGGCGGCCGAGGACGCGGGCCTGATGCTTTCCGCCCGCCCGTCCGAACAGGACGCTGCCGTGGCGGCGCTCAGCCGGGCCACCGACGACTACCTCGCTATCGGGGCATCGCGCGACATGTTCCGAGTCAACAGCAAGCTGCGCGACCTGGGCGTACGCCGTCGGCAGGTGCCCCGGCTGAGCGGGCGGGCCGGCACCAGCGCGGGCCCGCTCACCGACACCGAGTTCGCCGTGGCCGAGCTGGTCAGCCGGGGCCTCACCAACGCGAGGGTGGGACGGCAGCTGTTCATCTCCACGCACACGGTAGCCTTCCACCTAAGGAAAGTGTTTCGAAAGCTCGACGTCAGCTCCCGGGTCGAACTGGCCAGCACCTGGAGCAAACCGCGAGGCGCTGACCCACGACGCCATCGGACCGGTGACGACTATCGAGTTCGGTGATTGTCGCGAGTGCTTCCCGGCGCGAGTCTGACGTGGTGGACAACGACGACTTCCTCGCCTTGGACGATCAACTCGACGACGCCGAGTGCTCGGTGCGCGACACCGTACGCGCCTACGCCACCGAGCATTTCCTGCCCCGGGTCGACGACTGGTACCAGAGCGGCGAACTACCCCGGCAGATCGCCAAGGAACTCGGCGGCCTCGGCGTTCTCGGCATGCAGCTCGACGGTTACGGGTGCGCGAACGCCTCGCCGGCGGCATACGGCGTGGCGTGCCGGGAACTGGAGGCCGTGGATTCCGGCCTGCGCAGCTTCCTGTCGGTGCAGAGCTGCCTGGCCATGTACGCCATCCACCGCTGGGGCGACGAGGACCAGCGCCGGGAATGGCTGCCCGGCATGGCATCCGGCGACGCCCTGGGCTGTTTCGGGCTGACCGAGCCGGAGTCCGGTTCCGATCCGTCATCGATGCGCACGGTGGCCCGCCGCGACGGCGGCGACTGGGTGATCGACGGGACCAAGGCCTGGATGTCCAACGGCACGATCGCCGACGTCGCGATCATCTGGGCCGGCACCGAGCGGGGCCCGCGCGGCTTCCTAATGCCCACGTCGGCGCCGGGCTACACCGCGACCGAGATCCGGGACAAACTCTCGCTGCGCGCGTCGGTCTCGACGAACCTGCGCCTGGAGAACGTACGGGTGCCCGCCTCGGCCATGCTGCCGCTGGCTCGCGGTCTCAAGGCGCCGCTGTCCTGCCTCAACGAGGCCCGCTTCGGCATCGTCTGGGGTCTGGCCGGTGCCGCCCGCACCTGCTACACGGCCGCCCTGCGGTACGCGGGCCGGCGCCGGCAGTTCGGACGGCCGATCGCCGGGTTCCAGCTGACTCAGCGCAAGCTCGCCACCATGGTCGTCGAGCTGACGTACGCCGGGCTCACCGCGCTCCGGCTGGCTCAGCTCAAGCGGGACGGAACACTGACCCCCGAACAGATCAGCCTCGGCAAGCTGGCCAACGCGCGCTCGGCGATCGAGGTGGCGCGCGCCGCCCGGACGATCCTGGGGGCGAACGGCATCACCCTCGCCCACCCGGTCGCCCGGCACCTGGCCAACCTCGACGCGGTGCTGACGGTCGAGGGCACCGAGGAGGTCCACCAGCTAATCATCGGTCGCGCGGTGACCGGGATCTCCGCGTTCCGCTGAGCCGCTCTGCCCGCCGCCGGTCCGTGGGCGGCGGGCTCAGAGCGGGATGTTTCCGTGCTTGCGGTCCGGGGTGGCGACCCGCTTGCCGTCCAGCTGGCGCAGCGCCCGGCTCAGGTGGCCGCGGGTGTGCGACGGCGGGATGACCGCGTCCACGTAGCCACGACCGGCCGCCTGGTAGGGGTTGGCGAGTTCCTCGTACTCCCGCTCCAGCTCGGCGCGGCGGGCGGCCCGTTCCGCCTCGCCGAGTTCCGCCAGCTCGACCCGGTTGAGGACGCTGACCGCGCCGGACGCCCCGGTCACCGCGATCTGGGCGGTCGGCCACGCGAGGTTGACGTCGGCGCCGAGGTGCTTGGAGCCCATGACCCCGTACGCGCCTCCGTACGCCTTCCGGGTAATCACTGTGATCTTGGGAACAGTGGCCTCGGCATAAGCGTAGATCAGTTTGGCGCCGCGGCGGATGAGCCCGTTCCACTCCTGGTCGGTGCCGGGCAGGAATCCCGGCACGTCGACGAAGGTCAATACAGGCACGTTGAACGCGTCGCAGGTCCGCACGAACCGGGCGGCCTTCTCGGACGCGTCGATATTCAACGCCCCGGCGAACCGGGCCGGCTGGTTGGCGACCACGCCGACGCTGCGGCCGTCCACCCGGCCGAAACCGCACACGATGTTCGGTGCGAACAGCGGCTGGACCTCCAGCACCGCGCCGTCGTCGAGGACCCTGGCCAGGATCTCCCGCACGTCGTAAGCCCGGCGTGACAAGTCCGGGATGAGCGTGTCGAGTTCGAGGTCTGCGGCCGTGGGCTCGCCCGCCACCTGGGCGCCCGGCACCGACGGCGGCCGCTCCCGATTGTTGCCCGGCAGATGACTCAGCAGCTTCTGGACGTAGTCGAGTGCGGCGGGTTCGTCGGCGGCGAGGTGGTGCGCCACCCCCGTACGCGTGTTGTGCAGCCGGCCACCGCCGAGATCCTCCAAGTCGATCTCCTGGCCGGTGGCGGCCCGGACGATGCCTGGTCCCGTGATGAACATGTGGCTGGTCCGGTCGACCATGACCGTGAAGTCGGTCAGCGCCGGGGAGTACACGGCGCCGCCCGCACACGGACCCATGATCAGGGAGATCTGCGGTACGACGCCGGAGGCCGCCACGTTGCGCATGAAGATCTCGCCGTAGATGCGCAGCGCGACGACGCCTTCGGGAATCCGCGCTCCCCCGCCGTCGTTGATGCCCACGATTGGGCAGCCGACGCGTACGGCGAGGTCCATCGCCTTGAGGATCTTCTCCCCTCCCGCCTCGCCAGCCGAACCGCCGAAGACCGTGGCGTCCTGGCTGTAGACGACGACCGGGCGGCCGTCGACCGTGCCGGTGCCGGTGACCACCCCGTCACCGGCCGGGTGCTTGGCAGCCATGCCGGGGGCGGGGCTGCGGTGCGCCACGAGGGCACCAATCTCCATAAAGGAGCCCGGGTCGAGCAGCCCGGCAATGCGTTCGCGCGCGGTGCCGCGGCCCTGAGCACGCTGGCGGGGAACGGCTGCCGCACCTCCGTTGCGCTCGGCTTCCATCGTACGATCGTTCAGGTCTTTGATCTTGCCGGCAGTCGTGTCCGGCGCGGCGTCCCCGCTCTCCGCAGTTAGCACACCGGCCCCCCCGCCACGTGCACGACCTGCCCGGACACGAACGACGCTCGGTCACTGGTTAGAAACGCCACGACCTCGTCGATCTCCTCCGGCTGCCCGACCCGCCGCACCGCGATGCCCGCCGCCGCCCGCGCCTGATGCTCGGCCACGGTCTGCCAGGCCCGGGCGGCCAGGGCCGCAGTCATCTCGGTGGTGATGTATCCGGGCGCGACCGCGTTTACCGTGATGTTAAGCGGCCCGAGCTTTAGCACAAGCGCCTTGGTCAGGCCCTCGACGCCCGTTTTGGCCGCCGAGTAGTTGGCGTGGCCGAGCGCCGCGATGCTCGGGAGATTCACGACGCGGCCGGATCCGGTCTTCGCCGTGTGGTCGACGACGGCCCGGGTCATTAGGAACGTCTTGCGCAGGTTGAGGCCGAGCACTAGGTCCCAGTCGGCGGGCGATATCAGGAACAGGACGTTGTCGCGCACGACGCCGGCGTTACTGACAGGCCCGAGCGGTGAGCCGAGCGCCCCGGCCACCTGATCGGTCGCGGCCCGTGCCGCGTCGGAATCGTTCACGTCGGCCTCGACGGCGATCCCCCGGCCACGGTGCTGGCGAGCGGTTGGCGGTGGCGGCGTCCCGGGCCAGGTCGAGGGCAGCGACCGGCATCCCCTCGCCGGCCGGTCGCGGGGCGATGCAGGCCCCAATGCCCCGGCCGGCGCCGGTCACGACAGCGACGCGGCTCATGCGACCGAGGTGGCTTCGGCGCGGGCCGGCGGGCACCCAATCGCGTTGAGGCTACGCAGCGCGGCGATCCGCTCGTCCGGGTAGCCGAGGTCGCGCAGCACCGCCTCGGTGTGCTCGCCCAGGGCGGGCACTGGCCCCATCGGCAGCTCCACGTCGGCGAACGTGAACGGCGGCAGCAGTCCGCGTACCACTCCCGCCGGCGTTCGTACCGGTCGCCAACGCCGCCGTCCCGCTAGCTGCGGATGGTTCAGCAGGCCGGTAGCGTCGCCCAGGCGGGCGTACGCTATGCCGGTCTCCTGCAGCGACTTCTCCAGCGCTGGGCCGCCCAGCCGCGATGTGACCCTGGCGATGAGCTCGTTGAGGGCGGTACGGCCGCGCACGCGGGCCTCGTTTGTCGCCCACGCGGGATCGGTCGCGAGGTGCGGCCGGCCGAGCACGTCGCACGCGAAACGCGCCCACTCCCGGTCGTTCTGCACGCCGATCATTACGTCGGGCCCGTCGGCGGTCGGGAACGCGTCGTACGGGGCGACCGTGGCGTGTGACAAGCCCATCCGCGGCGGCGTGCGGCCGGTGCCCTGGGCGAAGTAGAGGTGGAAGCCCATCCACTCGCTGGTTGCCTCGAGCATGGAGATCTCCAGCTGGGCGCCGAGGCCAGTGGCCGTACGCCGGAACAGGGCCGCTAGCACCGACGATAGCGCGTACATGCCGGCGGCGATGTCGGAGGCGGGGATGCCGGCCTTGGCCGGGCGGTCCGGGGAGCCGGTCACCGAGATCAGGGCGGCCTCGCTCTGCACCAGCATGTCGTAGGCGCGACGGGTCTCGTACGGGCCGCCGGCGCCGTAGCCGGACATGTCGACGGTGATCAGGCGCGGGTGACGGGCGCGCAGGGTGGCCGCGCCAAAGCCGAGTCGGGCCGTGGCGCCGGGCGCGAGGTTCTGCACGAAGACGTCGGCGGTGGCGATCAGCCAAGTGAGCACCTGGCGTCCGCCCGGGGTCTTGAGGTCGAGCGCCACGGACTCCTTGCCGCGGTTGAGCCAAACGAAGTGGCTGGACTGGCCCTTGATCGTCGAGTCGTAGCCGCGGGCGAAGTCACCGCCCTCGCGGCGTTCGACCTTCACCACTCGGGCGCCGAGGTCGGCCAGATGGCGGGTGGCGAGCGGCGCGGCGACAGCCTGCTCCAGCGCCACGACCGTGACGCCGGCGAGCGGCAGGGGCGCCAGCTCAGCGGCGGCGGAACCGAGTGGCGGCTGTAGGTCCATCAAGGAGGCTCCGATTGGCTACAGAAGCACCGGGACCGGTCCGAGCAGACAATCCTCGGCGCGGGACGTTGCCTGAACCGTACGTCCGGGCCGCCGCAGCAGGGCATCCCTCGACCTGACAGTGCGCCCTAGCTTGATCTTTAACCTGTGCGGCGTGGTTTCGGTTGGTGGATTTCTTCGTTCTTTCGTTGTGCTGGTCGTGTTTGTGCTGGTGACGATGTGGACGTCGTGGCGGGTGGCCCGGTGGTGGTTGGGTCGGCCGGGTGGTCGGCCTGGGCCTGGTCGGGAGGGTTTCGGCGCGCTGGCGGGGTTACCGGCTTTGCCGCGCAGGTGCCGAAACCCTCGCCGGACACGGGCCGGGGTGAGCCGCTCGGGCGGGGCGGGTCGTTCTCAGGGCCGGCGTAGGTCGGCCACGGCGGTCCGGGCGAGGCGTAGCTGGGTGTAGGCCACCAGGACGAGCCAGGTCCAGCGGTCGGCGGCGTGCGGGTCGCGTAGCTTCGGGCTGGTCCAGCCGAGGGTCTGTTTGAGCATGCGGAAGGTGTGCTCGATGTCGAAGCGGCGTAGGAACGCCTGCCAGAGCAGGTCGACCTCGCTGCTGCTGGCCTCGGGCTGGGAGCACCAGAGCCAGACCGGTTTCGCGGTGGCGCCCGACGGTAGCCGGTCGACCTGCAACAGGACCACGGTGCCGTCGATGATCGGCAGCGTGCCGAGGTGGCTGGTCCAGGCGGTGCGGTGGGTCAACCGGGGGTGCAACGCATGCCAGGCCCGGACGGTGGCAGCGCCGTAGAGACGGGTGTCGGTGCTGGTGGCCACGTCCGGGTCGCCCCAGCTGGCCGGGTCACCGAAGATGAACTCGCCGCCGTGCCGCGGTGGCCGGCCGTTACCGGGTCGCTCCAGCGGTGCTCGTCGTCGCAGGACCCGGTCCGAGCGCATCCTCACCAGGACCTGGACCGGCCGGTCGGCCAGCAGGCACGCCAGCCGGGGGCCGTCGTAGCCGGCGTCCGCGACCACCCACATGTCCGGATCCCCCGGCTGCCACTGCCCGGCTGTGATCAGCCGCTGCACCACCTCGCGCAGTTGGCCGGCGGTGACCGTGGCGGTCTCGTCGCCCGGGGCCAGGCGGCGGGCGTCCAGCGGGGCGGTCCACGAGCTACGGCCGGTCTGCAAAGCGGTAACCACCGAGTATGGCCATCCCGGAATCATGATGTGGGTGTCCTTGCCGCGGCCGTAGGTGTGACACAGCACCCGCTGCGGGCAGGTATGGGCCTCCGGCCGCAGCCAGCAGGTCACGTCCACCGCGAGCACGATCCGACCGTCCGCGGCCCGGGGCACCGGCACCGCGGCCAGAGCGGTCCGCAGCTGGTCGAGGTCGACACGGCCGCGGTTCAACGCCGCATACAACGAGCCGTGACCGCGCCGATGCTCACCGACCAGCGACAACTCCACCAGCGAACCCACCGGCCCATCCGCGCACAGCGCCGCGTCGACCAGCTCAAACAACGCATCCGCCCGACGGGTCAGACACCGGTAGAACCCCCGCCGGAACGCCGCCAACCCCGCCGCCGGATCACCGGCCGGTCGCTCCACCACCGTCGTGGCGGCACCGGGTGTGTCAGGCGGCAGCAGCCCACCCACGTAGTCCAGAATCGTGGCCACGGCCACCGTCCTTCTTCGCGTCCTTGCAGGGAACGCGAAGGATCATCAGACGGTGGCCGCTCAACATCTCCACGACACGCCGAGTCCACACAGGATCAGCGGGCGGAGCCACCTACACAGGTTAAAGATCAAGCTAGGGCGTGTCCGGTGGATCTTGGGGTCGTTGGATCGTTGTGGCGCGTGATTTGACTGATCAGGAGTGGGCTCGTCTGGAGCCGTTGCTGCCCTCGACCGACGGCAAGCGGGGTGGCCGGTATCGGGATCATCGGCAGGTGATCGACGGCATCTTGTGGCGGATCCGTAAGAGCTCCTATCACGATCTCGATTAATCGACGGCCGTGACTTGATCTCATGATCGTCCGTTACTGCGGGTATGGCCAAGCCGAAGCCGTGGGACGTCGATGACAAGTTGTGGTCGCTGATCGAGCCGCTGTTGCCGGGGTGGCCGGACAGGGCGCCCGGCCCGCGGCCTGTGCCGGATCGGGCCTGCTTGCAGGGGATCTTGTTCGTGCTCTACACCGGCATCGGCTGGGAGGACCTGCCCCAGGAGTTGGGGTTCGGTTCCGGGATGACCTGCTGGCGGCGCCTGCGCCGTTGGAGCGAGGCGGGGGTGTTTGACCGGCTGCACCGGATCTTGCTGGCGAACCTGAACGCCGCCGGGATGATCGACTGGTCGCGGGCGGCAGTGGACGCGTCGCACATCGACGCTAAAAGGGGGGTCCGGGTACCGGCCCGTCGCCGGTCAACCGCGGCAAACCCGGCAGTAAACATCACCTGATCTGCGACGGCGGCGGCATCCCGCTGCACGTGATCACCACCGCCGGGAACGTCGCCGACATCACCCAAGCCATCAACCTGCTCGACGGGGTTCCGCCGATCGCCGGCGTTCCCGGCCGCCCACGGCGCCGGTTCGGCGTGCTCCTGGGCGACAAAGGCTACGACAGCGCTGCCTTTCGCCACGCATGCCGACAGCGCAGGACCGAGCCGATCATCCCCCAGCGTGGCCGCAAGAACATCAAGGGCGTCGGCAAACTCCGGTACGTCGTCGAACAGAGCATCGCCCTGCTCCACCAGTTCCGACGCCTCGCGGTCCGATGGGAACGCCACCTCGGCATCCACCAAGCCCTGGTCACTCTCGGTTGCGCCCTAATCTGCTACCGCAGATTGATCAAGGAAATACGGAGATCGTGATAGGAGCTCTAACGGGGCGATCTGGTCGGAGATCCCGAAGCAGCGGTACGGGCCACACCAGACTTTGTACGACCGGTTCGCCCGGTGGGACGACGACGGCACGTGGGCGAAGATCGAGAAGGCGTTGCAGGGCGAGGCCGACGCCGCCGGTGACCTGGACTGGGCCGCTCAGGCGGACTCCACAATCATGCGCGCGCATCAGCATGCGGCAGGTGCCCGAAAAGGGGGCTGATTCCAGCCGATTCGCAGGCAGTCCAAGGGCTGGGTCGGTCCCGCGGTGGACTGACCACCAAGGCCCACACCCTATGCGACGGGCGCGGCCGGGCGTTGGCCACCCGGATCACGCCGGGGCAGGCCGCCGACACCAGGGAACTGGCGCCGCTGCTGGACACCGTCGCCGTCCCACGCCCGACTGGGCAGGGCCGGCCCCGTAAACGCCCCGACCATCTACTGGCCGACAAGGCCTACGGGTCCAAAGCCAACCGCCGACCACTACGCGGCCGTGGCATCGCGCACACAATCCCGGAACGCGACGATGTCATCGCCAACCGCACCCGTAAAGGATCGGCAGGCGGCCGGCCCCCGAACTTCAACCCCGCGCGGTACAAAGACCGCAACCAGGTCGAGCGGGGCTTCAACCGCCGCAAGCAACATCGGGCGGTAGCCACCCGCTACGACAAACTCGCGTCCCGTTACCAGGCAACCCTCACCATCGCCTCGATCATGGACTGGCTGCGAGCAGCCCCCGACTCAAGATCCACCAGATAGGCCCTAGTACTGCAACGGCAGTTGCATGATTGCGTGTCGTCGGTGGTAGTGGGATTGGCGGGCTTGCCATTGTCGTCGGCGGCGCCAGCGTGACCAGGCGATGGTGTGGTCGTTGGTGGGTTGGGGGTTGAGGAGTAGGGCGATGATCAGCCTGCGTGTTTCGGGGACTGTGATGGGGATGAGCTGCTCATCGCCGGTCGTTTCGCCCCTTTTTGTTCGGCGGCTCTGACAGCGGCGAGCCAGGCCAGGGCGAGCATCGACAAGGTGACGTGGGCGTACCAGCCGCGCCAGGTACGGACCTGATAGTGGTCCAGGCCGGTCTCCTGTTTGGCTTGTTTGAAGCACTCCTCGATGGCCCACCGTCGGCCGGCCACAGTCGCGAGGGTGGCCAGGGTGGTGCGGCGGGGTCCGTAGCAGACGTAGTAGGCGACCTCGGTCGGGTCGGTGATGCTGCGCCGGGCCAGTAGCCAGTGGCCACGGCCGGGTTCCCACCACTGCTGGATGCGGATAGCGGTCCACGCCCAGTCGTACTCGCGCGGGCCGTGGGCGCCGTCACCGCAGGACAGGCGCCGCCAAGCCCGCGCAGGTAGGGCGGCCACGAGCTGGTCAACACGTTGTGAGCGCATGTCGCCGGTGATGACGTCGTCGTTGCGGCGGGTCGCCACCACATGCGCGATGTCGTGTTCTTCCAGCCAGACCCGTAGGTACTTGGCCTGCCCGAACGCCTCATCGGCCGTGAACCACGCAAACGGCACCCCCGCGTCCAGGGCGCGTTGGAGCATGGCGATCACCACCCGCGGCTTCGTCACGAACTCCACTTCGTCCGGCACCCCCGCATCCGCCCGCCGGCCGGGGTCGCCGGTCCACGACTCCGGCAGATAGAGGTGGCGGTCGATCAGGGCGTGGCCGGACGGGGCGATATAGGCCAGGAACGTGCCGATCTGACAGTTGTCCTTCTTCCCGCTGGTGCCCGTGTACTGCCGCTGCACCCCAGCCGACCGGACACCCTTCTTGATGAACCCGGTGTCATCGATCGCCAGCACCGCTGTCGGGTCACCCAACCGGTCCACAACGTGGTCGCGGATATCGTCACGGACACCGTCAACGTCCCAGTCCGCCCAGCGCAGCAGCCGCTGCATCCCGTCCGGACTCACCTCACTGGCATGCTCGGCCAGGGTCCAGCCGTTCTTACGCTCCAACCCCGCCACGAGCCCACCCACATACCGGCGCGCCCGCTGCCGCGGCTCTGACCTGCCGAAACGCCCACCCACCCGACCCAGAAGGTGATCCAGTTCGTCCTGCCACGACACCACATCAACGTAGGCCACACCACAACGAACGGCCCACCACACTCAACGTGACGGGACCAAATGCCGTTGCAGTACTAGGCTAGCCGTGATCGGCAACCGCCGGTCCGGGAGCGGCGGTCAACGGGGCGGGGTCAGAAACGCCCGAAGCGCGGTGGCGGCGTGCCGTCCCGCGTCGTGCTCGACCGCCTCGGCGAGCGCGTGGAGCTGAGCCGTGGCGATCCGCTGGACGAACGGGTCGACGATAGTCGTGGTGTTTTCACCGGTCGTCTCGTCCTTGACTTCCTGCAGCCGGTTGTTGGCCTCGTTGACGATGAGATTCGGCCCCGAGATGACATGGGCGTGGCAGTCGTGCAGCACGCGGCTGAGGTCCGCCATGCAGTTGCGGCCCAGGTTGCGGCCCGGCGTCGCGACCATGACGCAAACGCTCTTGCCGAGTAGGGCCGCGCTGGGCACCGGACGGGACGCCCAGTCGATGGCGTTCTTGACCACGCCGGGAAACGAGTTGTTGTACTCGGGCGTGGCGATCAGGAGACCGTCCGCCTCTTCGATGGCCGTCCGCCAGCGGCGCACCGGCTCGGGCGGGTCCTCGACGTCGAGGTCCTGATTGTAGTGCGGGAGGCCGGCAAGACCGTCGAAGATGTCGAACTTCATGTGGCAAGGCGCGACACTCGGCAGGGCTCGTAGGAGCTGGGTATTGAAGGATTCCTGGCGCAGCGATCCGGACAGCGCGAGTATTCGCAACGGAGTGGCTCTCTTCCTGGAGCGGAGTCTCACATCTACATTGACCATGCAGGAACCAGGGTAAATGGTGCAAGCCGGAAAGACCCCAAGAATTTTAGCACACTTCCGGCCGCGATGCCATTCGAATATTGCGTCCGATGATCGACTCAGAGCGTTGCGACATCCACCAAAACCTTACCGGCCGAGCCCGCCTGCACCGCGTCGTGTGCGTCCGCCGTACGTGCCAGCGGGAAGCGTAGCACCGGAAGGCCCGAGTCCGCCCCGACGGTCAGCGCCCCCGTCGCCACCGCGGCGGCGACGTCCGCAACCGCGATGTCTTTGGCGGCGGCCGGCAACGTCGCGCCGAGGACGAACTGATAGCGCACATTGCGTCCCATAAGGACCGCGATGGGCAGGGTGACCCGGCCACGACCCTCGGTCGCATAGGCAGCGACGGTACCGGCCGGGGCGAGCACCTCCTGGTCCACTTCGGCGTACGCCGAGGGCGCCACCTGCACTATCAGGTCGACGCCGTCTGGGGCGGCCGCGCGTACGTCCACCGCTGCCGTGTCTGCGCGGTAGTCGACGGTTTGCCGGGCCCCGGCGGCCCGTGCCCGTCCGGCCTGCTCCGGGTGGCTAGCCGTGGCGATGACCTCGGCACCGCTCCAGGCCGCGAGCTGTATCGCCGCGTGGCCGAGCGTGCCGGTGCCGCCCACCACGAGCACCCGGCGCCCAGCCAGCGCGCCCGGGCCGAGGCGGGTGGGGGCGCCCCCCATGGCGAGGAGGCAGGAGTGCGCCGCCACGGCCGGCAAACCGATCCCGGCGCCGGTCTCGTACGACACGTCCGGCGGCAGCTCGACCGCTTGGCGCTGGGGGACGACGACGTACTCGGCGGCGGTGCCACCCGGGCGGCGCCAGGCCGCGTCCCATAGCCAGACGCGCCGCCCCAGCCGCTCCCGGTCGACGCCCTCGCCGACGGCGTCGATCACGCCGCTGCCGTCATGGTGGGGAATGACCATCGGATACAACAGCCTGCCCTGGACGTGGCCGAACTGCCGGCACTTCCAATCGGTGGCGTTGACGCCGGAGATCGCGACTCGCACCCGTACCTCGCCGGGACCGGGCGCTGGCGTGGGTCGCTCGGCCAGTTCGAGGACGTCGCTGGCACCGACTGAGGTATAGATGATTGCCTTCACGCCGGTGACGATAGAAGCGGCCTCCGCGCCGCACAACGGCCGTGGCGCGGTACTACCAGCACTGAAGATGCGGGCCGGTCACCCCAGTGCGGGCACGCGATCCGCCAGGCGGCCGAGGGCTTTGCGCACATGATCGTGGATCGCTGTCATCTGCGCACTGGTGAAGCACTGGGTGCTGTATGGCATCTCGATGCTCAGCCGACCGCGGACGGTCATCGGCTCCGCGAGCACCGGACCCCGCCCTCGCTCCGGGTTCCACTTGCTGTTCACGGCGAACTGGCGCATGTCGACGATCTTCAGCCCGGGCGGCGACGCCGGGCCATCGATCCGCCCTACGTTGGACAGCATCAGGCTCAACGCCCACACCGTCGGATGGGCCAGCAGCCGGTCGATGGCCTGCAGTTCCAGGGCGGGGCCGCCGCGCTCGACCGCCTCCCGCAGGTCCGCGTTCAGCTGGTTGCCCAGCGACACCAAATCGGCGCCGCGCGGCACCTCGGCCAGCGTCTGGTGCCACGCGGCGGTCGGAACCATCTCCTCTCGCCCGAACGGCGTCGCGACACGGTCCCGCAGGTCGACGGCGTTGAAGCAGCCGAGGCGGTGGTCGTCGTACTCCGGGGGCAGCTGGTCGCGCAGGGCCGCTAGAAGGGCTGCGGCGACGTAACCGTTGAGCGGCACCCCGGCGTCCTTGGCCCCGGCCAGCACCCGGTTCGTCTCGACGCGGGTGAGTAGGAGACGGCAGGAGGTCATCATGCCCTCCGGCGGCTCCGCGTCTTCCCGGACAGCGAGGAACGGCAGGAGCGCCACCGGCGCCCCCGCCGCGCGTTCGAGCCGGATCCGCACGTGGGCCTCGAGCTCCTCCTCGGCACGCGGCGGCAGAAGGTCGTCGATCGGTGCCGGCCAGCTCTCGCGCGGGGCGACTGGGGGTTCGTATGTACCGGTCTCGATCTCAGCGTAAATGCGCCAGAGGCGGTAGCACAGCTCGTTGGCGCTGCGCCCGTCGCAGATCGCATGGTCGACGCCGAGCACCAGGGTGTCCTCGTCAGCGCCGGCGAGCAACACCGCGCGAACCAGCGGTCCGCCGACGGGTAGCGGGGTGTTGTACTCGCGAACCTGCGCGTCGGGACCATTTGGCCGCACGGTCAGCCGAGGCAGTTTCTCAGGTTCCAGAAGGGTCAGGAACCAGCGCTCGCCGTCGCGCGTGAGACGGCTGCGCAGCGAGGGCTGACCGGCCAGAGCGGCGCTCAGCGCGCGGTCCAGCAGGACGGGATCGACGCCGCCGCGCACTGTGCAGATGATCAGGATTTGGGCCCTGATCTCACCGGTATACATCAGTTCCGAGCGGGACAGTTCACGGCGCATAACGTTCCTGTTCTGTCGACGGAGGCGGGCCTGGAGCGAGGATGCGGTCGCGTACGGCGGGCCACTCCTGGTCGGTCAGGGTGCGGGCCTTCTCTATGCCACCGCGTACGATAAGCAGCCGCAGTCCCTTCAGGACGATCTGGCCGTCGTCCGTGGCGCGGCTCCACAGCCCCAGGGCGTCCCGATTGGGCGGCCCGGCCAGCAGCGCGTTCGCCGCCCTCTCGAACGGCCGCCACTCCGGCAGCTCCCTCGGCTCGGGGCTGACGCGGTAGACAGTGCTCCAGCGTCCGAGCCTGGGGCGACGCCGCAGGATCAGGCCGTCGTCGTCCGGTTCGAGGCGGTACCGGCAACCGTACTGGACCTGTTCGCCGGTCTCGTCGAGCAGCAAGGGCTCGAGAAACGAGGGGCCGGCGTACCCGACGTCGGCGAGCCACGTGTGCCCACCGGCCCGGACGAACAGCAGCATGTGCTCGATCTCGACGCCGTAGGCCTCGGCACCCTCGGCGGTCGTGCCGGCGAGCAGCCCCGCCTCGAACCCGAGGTCGCGCAGCAACCGCAGGAAGAGCCGGTTCAGCTGTACGCAAGCGCCACCGCCGCCGGCCACGACGACCGGGCTGAACGCGGCGTCCAGGTCCAAGTCGACGACCTCGACCACGGCACCGTCCCGGCGGGGCACCGCGAACGATCCGGTACTGCTGAACGGCAGCGCCCGCATGTGCCGCTTGTGCAGCATCACCAGCGCGTCGAGGCTCGGCCCGACGCGGTGGACCGATGCACTGTCGAGTCCAAGACACCGCAGGTAGGTGTCGGTGTCGTACACGGGTGGCCTCCCGGTTGTCGGTGACACCGGCTAAGCGGCGGCGTCGAGGCTTTCCAGGACGTGCTTGGTGAGCCCGGACAGCGTCGGGTGACTGAAGATCCCCGACGGGCTGAGCGCGATGCCGGTCCGGTCGCTGAGCCGGCGGGACAGGTCCATCGCCATCAGCGAGTCCAGGCCGAGCTCGAAGAAACCGCTGCGGGTGTCCACCGGCCGGCCCGGCTCCAGCCGCAGCACCTCGACGAGCTGGTCCCGGATCAGGCCGAGCACGATCTGTTCCCGCTGCTCGCCGGCCGCCCCGGCCAGCCGCTGCACCCAACCGGCCCGGCCCGGCCCGGCCGGTGCCGCCGCCACGGCCCGCCGCCGGCGGGGACGCACCAGCCCGCGCAGCAGGAACGGGACGGGACGTCCGGGTGCAGGGGCGGCCCAGGTGCCGGGCCGCCCCTGCACCCGCAGCGGTTCGTCCGAGCCCAGCGCGGCGGCAAGCGCCGCGGTGGAGCCCGGAGCGAGGGCCACGACCCGGCCGGCGGGGTGCCGGGCCGCGAGGGCACGAGCCGCTCCGTCGGCGGCCGCGGTGGCCACCCGGTCGGCGGGCCCGGCCAGCGCGGCGGTGGAGGTGACGACCAGGAAGGCGACGAGCGGCAGCCCAGCGGTCAGTTCCACCAGCGGGTCGAGGGCCGCCACCCGGGCGTCGAGCTCCGCGGCCAGCCGGTCGGCGTCCAGCTCCGCGAGCGAGGTCGCCTCCCAGCGGGTTAGCGCATGCACGACGGCGGTGAGCGGGTGCAGGACGTCCAGCAGCTCCCGCACCGCGGCGGGGTCACTCACGTCGCAGGCCACGACCGTCACGCCGGGGAGATCCGGTGCGTCGCCGCCCGCATCCGGCCACGCGAGCACGACGCGGCGCAGGCCGTGCACGCCGGCCAGATCGAGGGCGACAGCGGGATCGCCGATCACCAGGACCGTGCCATCCGAGCGAGCGCCCATCGGTTCGGCATCGATCGGGAGCAGTCGCGGGCGCAGGGCGCGGCCCCCGCGAAGTGCGACCTGCTCGGCGCTGGTCGCGGCGAGCACCTCCAGCCCGTCGGTGTCGGTGTCGGTGTCGGTGTCGACCAGCAGGAACCGACCCGGATAGCCGACCTGAACAGCGGCGACCATGTCCCACACCGCGGCGGCGGCGGGTGCCACGGTGTCGGCCGCTGCCACGGCGACCGCCTGACGGGTGCGGATGATCAGGCGGTGGCCCTCCAGGTCCGGTTCGTCGAGCCACAGCTGGGCCAGGCCGAGCACCGTCGCGCAAGCCTCCGCCGGCTGCCCGGCCGGGACGTCGAACAGGGCCGCGTCCGCCCCGCCCAACTCCGGCAACCCGTCGGGGTCGCCGAGGACGGCCACGGCGACCGGTGCGGCCGCGCGATCGAGCGGAAGTTCGAACCACCGCAGGGTCAAGTCCGCGTCCGACGCGCCGGAGCGGGCTTGCGAGCCGGGCGCGGCAACGATCCGGGCCACGGTGAGGACCGGCAGCCCCGCCTCGTCGATGGCGTCCAGCGCAACGCCGCCGTCCACGGTCGTCAGGCATACGCGCAGGGCCGAGGCACCCGAAGCGTGCAGGGTCACCCTCTCCCACCGAGTCGCCTTCACCCCCGTGGCGGCGCTCAGAAGCAGCGGGTGCAGCCCGTAGTGTTGGGCCGCATCCCGTTCGGCGCCGGGCAGCACCACCTCGACGTACGTATGTGTGTCGTCACCTCGCGGCCGGGCCTCTCCGACCGGGGCGAGAACCCCTTCGGCGTGCACCGCACCCGCGACCGATTCGACGACGACCGGCCGGCGGCCCGCCGAGTTCTCGGCACCCACCCGCACCCGCAGCTCGACATCGGATCCGGGCGGCAGTGGGCTGGTCAGCTCCAGGTTCTCCAGGACCGGGCAGTCCACCTCGTCCCCCGCGCGAATGGCGAGCTCGACCAGGACGGCCGAGGGATCCGCCTCGGCGATCCAGGCCTGGTTCAGGCGCGCCACCACGAGGGCCCCGTCGGGCCACCCGGCCGCCGCGACCACCAGCGGATGCCCTGACCCGCCCGTACGCCCGGCGTTGGTCTGTCCCCGCAGCCAGTAGTGGCGATGTTCGAACGGATAGGAGGGCAGTGCCCCGCAAAGCCGCCGCCACGAGCCCGCATCGACCGGTACGGTGGCCGTCCAGTCCACCGCCAGTCCGGCGGCGAACGCGGCGGCCAGCGCGGTCAGCAGGCGCTCCCGGCCGCCCTCGCCGCGCCGCAGGGTGCCGAGCACCGCCGTGGCCCGGCCGGTGTCAGCCACGACGTCCAGCAGCGAGGTGGCGAGCCCGGGATGGGTGGAGATCTCGACGATGGCCCGCGCGTCGGCCGCGGCCGTACGGATGGCGGGGTCGAGCAACACCGGCTGGCGCAGGTTGCGGAACCAGTACTCGGCGTCGAGCCGTTCGTGTTCCTCGACCCAGCGCACGTCCACCGTGGAGAAGAATCGACAGCGGGGCACGAGGCCGTGCCCGGGGCGCTCCCCGACACCGTCGAGCCCGCGCAGCATCGGCTCGCGCAGCTCCTCGACGAGGAACGAGTGTGACGCGTAGTCGGCGGCCAAGCGGCGATGCCAGATGCCCTGCTCGGCGGCCGTGGCGGCGATGGCATCGATGCCGCCGTGCGCACCGGTCAGCACCACGGCCGACGGCCCGTTGACCGCACCGACCTCGACCGGGTCGCCGCAGCCGGTGATCAGCTCCTCGGCACGTTCGCGCCCGGCGCCCAGCACGAGCGTGCCACCACCGGCGGGCAGGCTCGCCGCGAGCCGGGAGCGGAGCACCACGATGTGCAGGGCGTCCTCCAGCGACAGCAGCCCGGCCACGCAGGCCGCGGCGATCTCGCCCTGCGACGATCCGAGCACGACGTCCGGCACCACCCCGGCCGCGGCCCAGATCTGGGCGAGGCCGGTCATCATGACGAACGTGGCGGGCTGCACGACCTCCACCCGGGACAGGTCCCCGTCGTCGCCGATGGCCTGTTCCACCGTCCAGTCGACGCCGTACCCGGCGAGGACGTCGTCGCAGCGACGCACCCAGGCGCGGAAGTCGGGCGAGATGGCCAGGAGCTCGCGTCCCATGCCGATCCACTGGGCGCCCTGCCCCGGGAAGACGAACACCACCTCGGTGCCGGAGCGGACCGTTCCGCTCACGACGTTGTCCCCGGGGCGGCCCGCAGCCAGCTCCCTCAGGCTCACGACCAGCTCAGCAGTGCCCGAGGCGAAGACCGTCGTTCGTACGCGATGGTGGGTGCGGCCGTACGCGAGGGCCGCACCCAGATCACGCAGCGGGATCTCATCCCGCTCGACGGTGTCCGCGAGACGCGAGGCGAGCTTCGCCAGCTGGGTCTCGTCACGGGCCGAGAGCACGAAGGGCAGCACTTCCTCGCACGGTTCCGGGGGAGCCTCGGCCACGGTGGGCGGCTCCTCGAGGATGAGATGCACGTTGGTGCCGCTGAGACCGAAGGCCGACACGCCGGCACGGCGGGGATGGTCAGGGCGTGACGGCCACGGCCGCGCTTCGGTGAGCAGCCGTACCGTCCCGGCCGACCAGTCGACCTCCGAGGTCGGGGTGTCCACGTGCAGCGTCGCCGGAAGCGTCTCGTGCTCCAACGCCAGCACCATCTTGATCACGCTGGTCAAACCGGCGGTGGCCTGGGTGTGCCCGACGTTGGACTTGACCGAGCCGAGCCACAGCGGATCGGCGCTGTCCCGCTCGCCGTACGTGGCGAGCAGCGCCCGCGCCTCGATCGGATCCCCGAGACGGGTGCCCGTACCGTGCGCCTCTACGGCGTCGACCTCGGAGGGGGTGAGGCCGGCCACCGCGAGCGCGCGGCGGATGACCCGTTGCTGGGCGGGGCCGTTGGGGGCGGTGAGCCCGTTGGACGCGCCGTCCTGGCTGACGGCCGATCCGCGTACCAGCGCTCGCACGGTGTGCCCGTTGGCGCGGGCGTCAGCGAGGCGCTCCAGCAGTACGACCGCGACCCCCTCGGCATTGCCGGTGCCGTCGGCCGACGCCGCGAACGCTTTGCAACGCCCATCCGCGGCGAGCCCGCCGTTCTGGGCGAACTCCACGAACGAGCCAGGCGTGGTCATCACGGTGACGCCACCGACGACCGCTAGCGAGCATTCCCCGTCGCGCAGCGCCTGCCGGGCCAGGTGCATAGCGACCATCGACGACGAGCAGGCGGTATCGATCGAGACGGCAGGGCCAGTGAAGCCGTACACATAGGATACGCGACCGGAGACCACCGAGACGGCGCCGCCGGTGCCGCGCAGGCCATCGGACTCGGCGTCGCCGCCGAACATCCCGTAGCCCTGGCCCATTACGCCCACGAAGACGCCGACGTCGGTGCCGCGCAGGGCCAACGGGTCAATGCCGGCGTTCTCGAGCGCCTCCCAGACGACTTCGAGCAGGATGCGCTGCTGCGGGTCCATCGCCACCGCCTCGCGCGGGGAGATGCCAAAGAACCCGGCGTCGAAGCCCCCGGCGTCGTGCAGGAAGCCTCCGGCGCGTACCGGAATCCGGCTCAGATCCCAGCCCCGGTCGGTCGGGAACGGCGATTGCGCGTGCCTGCCGCTGGCCAGCAGTTCCCAGAAATCATCCGGCCCGTCGATGTCACCCGGCAGTCGACAGCCCACCCCAACGACGGCGATGTCGTCCCGCGGGCCGGCCGGCAGCACGGGCGCCACCGCGAGTGGCTGGTCGCCGCCGGCGAGCAGGTTCCGCAGGTAGCGGGCGAGTTCTCGGGGCGTGGGGTGGTCGAAGATGAGGGTCGAGGGCAGCGTAAGCCCGGTGGCGGCGCCGAGCCGGTTGCGCAGCTCGACAGCGGTCAGCGAGTCGAGGCCAGCCGCTTGGAACGGCAGGTCGGGGCCGATCTCCGCGGCGGACCCGTAACCCATGATCCGGGCCACGCGCGAGCGCACCAGGCCGAGCAGGGTGGACTCCTGCTCGGCGGGGGCGCGACCTACTAGCGACCCGGCCAGGTCGCTGCCGGCTGCCGTGGCGGACGCCCGGCGGCGTACCCGCACGAGCGAGCTGAGCAGCGGCTGCACCGGTCCCCCAGCTGCGGCGTCGGCCCGCGCGGCGGCGAGGTCGAGCTTCATCGGTACGAGGTGATCGCGGTCGCTGTCCAGTGCCGCGTCGAACAGTGCCAGGGCCTCGGCGGGTTCCAGGGCGAGTACGCCGCCCCGGCTCATCCGTGCGCGGTCGGTGGCGCCGAGGTGCCCAGTGATGCCGCCGTCCTGCGCCCACAAGCCCCACGCCAGCGAGATGCCGGGCAGGCCGGCGGCATGACGGGCGGCCATGAGGCTGTCGAGGTAGGCATTGGCGGCCGCGTAGTTGGCCTGCCCGGCCGAGCCGAGCAGCCCGGCCGCCGAGGAGAACGCGACGAACGCAGCCAGGCCGGCGTCCCGGGTCAGCTCGTGCAAGTGCCGCGCCGCCCCGGCCTTGGGGGCGAGGACGGTGGCGAGCCGTTCCGGGGTCATCGCGTCGAGCAGGCCATCGTCGAGAACGCCGGCGATGTGCACGACGGCGGTCAGTGGGTGATCGTCCGGGATGCCGGCCAGCAGTTCCGCCACGGCGTCCCGGTCGGCGACGTCGCAGGCGGCCACGGTCGCCGTCGTGCCGAGGGCGGACAATTCGGTGACGAGCGCCTCGGCGCCGGGCGCGGCCGGGCCGCTACGGCTGACCAGCAACAGGTGGCGGACGTTGCGGGTGAACGCCAGGTGCCGGGCCACCATGGCGCCGAGGGACCCGGTGCCGCCGGTGACCAGGACCGTGCCGGTGGGGTCGAGGGGTACCGGCCGGTGGTCGAGCCGGTCGGCTGGGGCCAGGCGGGGAACGAGGACCGCGGCGCCGCGTACGGCAATCTGGGGTTCACCGAGGGTCAGGGCGAGCGTGACGGCAGCCCCGGTGTCCGCACCGGTTTCGGCGTCGAGCAGCACGATCCGCCCCGGATTCTCGGCCTGGGCGGCCCGGACGAGACCCCACACCGCGCCGGTGTCGGGATCGGTGACGATCGTCGAGCCCGCGGGTATGGCGTCGCGGGTCAGGACCACCAGGCGCGCCTCGGCCGGGGCGTCGCGCAGCCAGGACTGGAGCACGGCGAGCACGGCGGCCAGGAGGTCCTCCCCCGGCTCGACCGCGAGCACGGCATCGGTGGCGGGCACGTCGGCGGGGCCGGTGATCCGGGTCGTGGCAACGGGCTCGGGCGCCGGGTCCGGCGGCGGGATCTCCTGCCAACGCACCTGGAAGATGGCGTCCGTGGCGGCGACCGGGGCGATTGCCGGCGCGGTGGTCCGTAGGGTCGCGGTCAGCACCGGAGCGCCGGTCCCGTCGGTGGCCCGCAGCGTCCAGGCGTCGTCGCCCGAGGGGGTGAGCCGGGCCCGCAGGACGCGGGTACCGGTCGCGTGCAAGGCCACGGCGTCCCAGCGGCCCGCGAATCCGATCCCGGCGAGCACCGCGTCGAGCAGGCGCGGGTCGAGGTGGAAGCCGTCCGATTCCGTGTCGTCGTCGAGAGCCGCCTCGGCGAGCACCTCGTCGCCGTGCCACCACACCGCCACCAGTTCCGCATGGTCCCCGCCGGTCTCGGCGGGCTCCGCCGCGGCCGGAGGCCAGGAACCGTGATCGGGCTCGGGAGCGGCCGGGGTGGCCGGGGTGGCCGAGGACAGCACGGCGGTGGCGTGCCGCGCCCAGGCTCCGGAGCCGTCCGGTGCACTGTGGATGGTCAAGGGCCGCCGGCCGGCGTCGTCGGCCGCGCCCACGACAACTTCCAGGCGTACGGCGGCGGACGGATCGAGAACCAGCGGCGCGTCGACGGTCAGGCTGTCGAGCACGGTGCAGCCGACCTCGTCACCGGTTCGCAGAGCCAGCTCGACGAAGGCCGCGGGCAGCAGCGCGCCACCGTCCGGCAGCCACGGGCAGGACGCCGCCGTCAGCCGGGCGGTGCCGATCAGGCCGCCGGTGTCCGGCAGCGGGACGACGGCTGACAGCAGGGGGTGGTCGACCGGGGTGAGGCCGAGCCCCGCCCCACTCGCGCGGGACCCGGAGGTACGCAGCCAGTAGTGTTTGTGGTCGAACGCGTACGTTGGCAGGTCGGCCCGGGGACCACCGGTGGGCACCGGCGCCGACAGGTCGACCGGCACGCCTCGCACGAACAGTTCACCCATCGCGGCGACGGTGTCGCGTACCTCGTCGCGGCCGTCGCGCAGGGTCGGGGTGAAGATCGCGGCGACCCCCGCATCGGCGCTGGTGTGTGCCATCGCCGCGGACAGCCCCGCCCCCGGTCCCATCTCGACGAACAGGCGTCCGCCGCGGTCGAGCGCGGTCCGGGTGCCGTCGGCGAAACGTACGGTACGGCGTACGTGCTCGACCCAGTAGTCGGCGTCGACCGGGTCGCCGTCCTGCAGGTGGACGACCGGGATGCGGGCGGGCTGCCAGCTGACGCCGGAAAGAACCGCCCGGAAGTGGTCAAGCATCGGGTCCATCAGCCCCGAGTGGAAGGCGTGGGACACCCGCAGCGCGGTGACCTTGCGGCCCTCGGCGTGCAGCCGCCCGGCGCAGGCCTCCACCGCCTCGGCGGTGCCCGAGAGCACGACGGACGACGGGTGGTTGACCGCGGCGAGGTCCGCACCGGCGCCGAGTAGCGGGCGCGCCTCCTCCTCGGTCGCCGCGACCGCGACCATCGCACCACCGGTGGGAAGGTCCTGCATGAGACGTCCCCGGGCGGCCACGACGAGCGCCGCGTCGTCGAGCGAGAGCATCCCGGCGACGTACGCCGCGCTGATCTCGCCGATCGAGTGGCCGACGAGCTGGGCGGGGCGCACACCCCACGACTCGGTCAGCCGGAACAGGGCCACCTCGGTCGCGAAGAGGGCGGCCTGGGTGTACGCGGTCTGGTCGAGCAGCGCCGCCTCGGGGCTACCGGGCTCGGCGAACACGACGTCGCGCAGCGCAACGGTGCCGGTCATGTGGCGGTCGAGGCGGGTACACACGTCGTCGAAGGCCGCGGCGTAGGCGGGGAAGGCGTCGTACAGCTCGTGGCCCATGCCGGGGCGCTGGGCTCCCTGGCCGGGGAAAACGAACACCACCGAGGCGGCCGCGGCCGGGGTGACCTCCCCGACGGCGACGCCCGGTGCAGTCTCCCCCGCGGCGAGCGCGTCGAGGCCGGTCAGCAACGCGCCGGCGCCGGCCGCGGCGATGACGGCCCGGTGGCCGAGCAAGGCCCGGGCCTCGAGCAGGGTAAGGGCGGTGGCGGCCGGTGCCGCCCCGGCGGCGACCGCGGTATGCAGACGCCGGGCCTGTCCGGCCAGGGCGGCCGGGCTGTTCGCGGAGAGGACGAACGGCAGGACCCCGGTCGCGGGTTCTCCGGCCTCGGGGGCAGCCGGTGGCGCCTGTTCGAGAATCAGGTGAGCGTTGGTGCCGCTGATGCCGAACGCGGAGACGCCGGCCCGGCGGGGCCGCTCCCCGGCGGGCCACGGGCGGCTGTCGCTCAGCAGGGCCACCGTGCCGTCGGTCCAGTCGACGTGCGGGGTGGCCTCGGCGGCGTAGAGGGTCGGCGGGAGCGTCTCGTGCCGCATCGCCTGCACGATCTTGATGACCGAGACGACCCCGGCCGCGGCCTGGGTGTGGCCCAGGTTCGACTTCACCGAACCCAGCCAGAGTGGGTTGTCGGGCGACCGGCCACGGCCGTACGTCGCGACGACGGCCTGCGCCTCGATGGGGTCGCCGAGCGTGGTGCCCGTGCCGTGCGCCTCCACGGCGTCGATGTCGCCGGCGGAGACCCCGGCGGCGGCGAGGGCGGCCCGGATCACGCGCTGCTGGGCCGGGCCGTTCGGGGCGGTGAGCCCGTTCGAGGCGCCGTCCTGGTTGATGGCCGAGCCGCGGATGACGGCGAGCACCCGGTGACCCTCGCGGCGCGCGTCCGAGAGCCGTTCGAGCAGCACCACGCCGACGCCCTCGGAGAGCACCGTGCCGTCCGCGTCGGCAGAGAACGGCTTGCAGCGGCCGTCGGCGGCCAGGCCCCGCGCGCGGGAGAAGCCCATGACCCCGACCGGGGAGCCCATCACCGCCACGCCCCCGGCGAGCGCCAGCCGGCATTCGCCGCCGAGCAGCGCTTGGGCCGCCAGGTGAATCGCCACCAGCGACGACGAGCAGGCGGTGTCCACCGTCATCGCAGGTCCTTCGAGGCCGAACGCGTACGACACCCGGCCTGACGCGACGCTGCCCGCCGTGGCCGTCGTGGTGTAGCCCTCCAACTCGGCCGGTAGGTCGGTCAACGAGCCCAGATAGTCGTGAATGGACATACCGGTGTAGACGCCGACGCGTTCACCGCGCAGGGACGACGGATCGATGCCGGCCGACTCCAGCACCTCCCAGGTGCTCTCCAGCATCAGCCGCTGCTGCGGGTCCATCGCCAGCGCCTCGCGCGGGGAGATCCCGAACAGGGCGGCATCGAAGTTCCCGGCGTCGTGCAGGAAACCACCGCGCCGGGTGTACGAGGTGCCCGCGTGGTCGGGGTCGGGGTCGAACAGGGCGTCGAGGTCCCAGCCCCGGTCCTGCGGGAACTCCGACATGCCGTCCCGGCCCTCGGCGACCATCCGCCACAGGTCGTCGGGTCCGGCGACGCCCCCGGGCAGGCGGCACGCCATGCCGACGATGACCACCGGGTCGTCGCCGGTGGCGGCAACCGCGGAGGGTGCCGGCTCGGGAACCGCGCCGAGGTGCTCACCCAGTCGTTCCAGCAGATAACGGGCGAGGGCCTCCGGGGTCGGGTAGTCGAAGACGAGGGTGGCGGGCAGCTTGACGGCGGTGGCCGTCGACAGCCGGTTGCGCAGCTCGACGCCGGTCAGCGAGTCGAAGCCGATGTCGCCGAAACGGTGCGCGTCGAGGGTGGGATCGGGCTGCCCGAGGCCGAGGACGGTCGCCACCTCCTCCCGGATGAGGGCCAACAGCGACTCGGTGCGCTCCTGCGGGCCCAGGCCGGCGAGGCGGCGGCCCAGGTCGCCCTCCGGGCCGGCCGCCGCAGCCTCAACGACCCGGCGCGGCGGTCGTACGAGCCCCCGGTAGATCGGCGGCACGGACCCCGAGGCGGCCGCGTCGGCGCGCAGCGCGCCGAGGTCGAGGCTGATCGGGATCAGCACGTCATTGCCGGCCTCGATGGCGGCGTCGAAGATGCGCAGGGCATCGTCGGCGGGCAGCGGGCGCACCCCGCCGCGGCTCATCCGGGCGCGGTCGACCTCGGCGAGGGTGCCCGTCATCGACGTCTCGGGCTCCCACAGGCCCCAGGCCAGCGACACGGCGGGCAGTCCGGCCGCCCGGCGCACCGCCATGAACGCGTCCGTGCAGGCGTTGGCCGCCGCGTAGTTGCCCTGGCCGGCCGAGCCGAGAACGCTCACGGCGGAGGAGAAGGCGGCGAAGACGCCCGGTGGCCGGCTCCGGGTCAGCTCGTCGAGCGTGCGCAGCACCCCGGCCTTGGGCTGGAAGACGGCGTCCAGACGGCGCGGGTCGAGGCCTACGATCGTGCTGTCGTCGAGCACCCCGGCCGCGTGCACCAGCCCGGTGAGCGGGTGCTCGGCGGGGACGCTGTCGAGCAGGGCGGTGAGGGCGGCGCGGTCGGTGAGGTCGCACGCTACGACGCGGACGGCGGCCCCCCGCTCGCCCAGTTTCTCGACCAGCTCGGCCACGCCCTCGGCGGCCGGGCCACGGCGGCTGGCGAGCACGAGGTGGCGCACGCCGTGCCGCGCGACCAGGTGGCGAGCCAGCAGCCGGCCGAGCACGCCGGTCCCACCGGTGATCAGCACGGTGCCGTCGGCGAGCGCGGACTCCGGCGTCTCCCGCTCGACGAGGCGAGCCGGGGCGAGCCGGGGAACGTGGACGGTGTCCGAGCGTACGGCCGATTGGGGTTCGCCCCCGGCCAGCGCGCGCGCGACGGCCCGGTTGCGGTCAGCGCCCGGCTCGATGTCGGTGAGCACGAAACGGCCGGGATTCTCGGCCTGCGCGGCACGCACCAGCCCCCACACCGCGGCACCCGACGGGTCGGTGACCGGGCCGGTGGGGCCGACCGCGCCGCTGGTGACGACGACCAGCGGTACCTCGTCCGGAACGGGTTCGGTCAGCCAGGCCTGCACGACGGCGAGCACCCGGTGCAGCAGGGGCAGCGGCTCGGTGTCCGGCCCGCCGCCGGTGAGGTCGAGGACGACGACTTCCGGCGCCTCGTCGCCGAGCTCCCCGGCCAGCGCGATCCGAGCCACCTCGCCGGTGCCGGTGACCTGCGCCCAGCGGCCCGGCCCGGCCGTCGTCACCGGGGGCAGGGGCGTCCAGTCCAGCTGCCACAGCGAGTCGGACGCCGGTCCGGCGGTGAGGTCGGCGACCGGCAGCGACACCAGGGATTCCATGCTCAGGACCGGGGTGCCGTGCTCGTCGGCGGCCTCGAAGGACAGCGCGTCGGTGCCGTACGGGGCGACCCGTACGCGCAGCGAACGCGCCCCGGTGGCGGACAGCTGAAGCCCGTTCCAGGCGAACGGCAGGACGTTACGCTCGTCGTCGCGGCGGTGGAACGCGTTGGCGTGCAGCGCGGCGTCGAGCAGGGCGGGGTGGATGCCGAACCGACCGGCGTCCTCGCCGTGCCCGGCCGGCAGGGCCGCCTCGGCGAAGATCTCGTCACCGCGCCGCCATACCGCGGTGAGGCCGGCGAACGCGGGGCCGTAGTCGTAGCCGCGGGCGACCAGGGCGGGGTAGAAGCCGTCAATGTCCTCGCGCCGGGCACCGGTCGGCGGCCAGTGGGTGAAGTCGAAGGTGCCGCCTGCCAGTGGGTTGGCGGAAAGCAGGCCGGTGGCATGCCGGATCCAGCTGGTCGCGTGCTCGCCGCTGCTGTAAACCTCGATCGGGCGGCGCCCGGTGGCGTCCGTGCCGCCGACGGCGACCTGAATCCGGACGCTGCCGCTCGGGGGCAGGGGCAGGGGCGCCTCGATGACGAGCTCGTCGAGGGTGCCGCAGCCGAGTTCGTCCCCGGCGCGTACGGCGAGGTCGACGTAGACGGTGCCGGGCACGAGCACGATGTCCTGGATGCGGTGGCCGGCCAGCCAAGGGTGCGTGGTCAGCGACAGCCTGGAGGTGAGGACCAAGCCGTCGGTCTGGGGCAGGTCGACCACGGCGCCGAGCAGGGGGTGGTCGCTGGACTTCTGGCCCAGCGCCTCGGGGCTCGTCCGCGTCCCGGGCATGGTGATCCAGTAGCGCTGATGATCGAACGGGTATGTCGGCAGCGGGACCGGTTCGGCCGTACGGCCCGGAATCAGGGACTCCCACTCGATCGGCACCCCGCGGACGAACAGCTCGGCCATCGACCGCAGCAGCCGGTCCCGGCCGCCGTCGTCGCGGCGGATCGAGCCGGTGGCGGTGACGTCGCCCGCCACGGCGTCGGCCGTCGCGGTGATCGCGGCGAGCAGCGTCGGGTGGGCGCCGAGCTCGATGAACACGCGGTGGTCGTGGGCGATCAGGTCGCGGACGGCGGGCTCGAAGCGGACGGTACCGCGTAGGTTGCGGTACCAGTACCCGGCGTCGAGGCGGTCGTCGTCGCCGAGCCAGCGGACGTCGGTGGTGGAGTAGAACGGGATGCGCGGCGCGGCCGGGGCGAGCCCGGCCAGATCGTTGCGCAGGGCCGATTCGAGCGCCTCGACGTAGTGGCTGTGCGAGGCGTAGTCGACCGCGATCCGCTTGAACCGGAAGTCGCGGCCGGCCACCTGGGCGGCGAGCTCGTCGAGCGCGGCCGCCTCCCCCGCGACGACCACGGCGGCCGGCCCGTTGAGCGCCGCGATCTCCAGCCGTGATCCCCACGGCTCGATCAGCGCGCCGGCCTCTTCGACGGACAGCTCGACGGAGGCCATGCCGCCGCCGCGGGGCAGCTTGTCGGCGATGGCCTGGCTGCGCAGGATGACGACGCGGGCGGCGTCGGCGAGGGTCAGTGCCCCGGCCACGCAGGCCGCCGCGATCTCGCCCTGGGAGTGGCCGATCACCGCGTCGGGCGTGACCCCGGCCGAGGTCCACACCGCCGCCAGGCCGAGCATCACCGCGAAGCAGGCCGGCTGAACGACGTCGATGCGACCGAGGTCCGGGCCGTCGCCGCGCAGGACGTCGGCGACCGACCAGTCCAGCCACGGGTCGAACGTCTCCTGACACTCGGCGATCCGGGCGGCGAAGATCGGCGAGCTGTCCAGCAGATCCCGGCCCATGCCGGCCCACTGGGTGCCCTGGCCCGGGAAGACGAAGACGATCTGTCCCGGGTCACCGGCCGGTCCGGCCCCCGCCACGGCACCGCCCCCGGTGCGGCCGTCGGCCAGCAGCTCCAGGCCCTCCCGCAGCTCACCGGTATCGCGCGCGACGACCACGGCACGGCGGCTCAGGCGGGCGCGACCGGTGGCCAGGGTGGCGGCGAGGCCGCCGAACGGCACGTCATCCACCACCGCGGCGAGGCGACGGGCCTGCGCGGTCAGGGCGGTGGGCGTCTGCGCGGAGATGACGAAAGGCATTACACCGTCCGGGCACGGGGGGGCCTCGGCCTCGGGTGCGGCCGTAGCCTCCTCCACGATCATGTGGACATTGGTGCCGCTGGCGCCGAACGATGAGACGCCGGCGCGCCGGGGCCGGTCGCCAGCTGGCCAGTCACGCCCTTCGAGCAGCAGTTCGACCGTGCCGGGCGACCAGTCGACCTGCGGGGTGGGTGCGTCGACGTGCCGGGTGGCGGGCAGGTGGCCGTGCCGGAGCGCGAGCACCGTCTTGATGATCCCGGCCACGCCGGACGCCGCCTGGGTGTGACCGATGACCGACTTGACCGAGCCGAGCAGCAGCGGCCGCCGCGGGTCGCGGTCCTGCCCGTACGTGGCGAACAGTGCCTGCGCCTCGATCGGGTCGCCGAGCGACGTACCGGTGCCGTGCGCCTCGACCGCGTCGATATCGGCCGGGGTCAGGCCCGCCGTCTGCAACGCCCGGCGGATCACCCGCTGCTGCGCGGGACCGTTGGGGGCCGTCAGGCCGTTGGAGGCGCCGTCCTGGTTCACCGCCGAGCCCCGGATGACGGCGAGGACCTGGTGGCCGTGCTGCTGAGCGTCGCTGAGCCGCTCGAGCAACACCACCCCGGCGCCCTCGGCCCAGCTGCTGCCGTCCGCACCGGCCGCGAACGACTTGCAGCGCCCGTCGAAGGCGAGCCCCCGCTGCCGGGCGAAGCCGACGAACCCGCCGGGGGTCGCCATCACCGTGGCGCCACCGGCGAGGGCCATCGCGCACTCGCCCCGCCGCAGCGCCTGGCTCGCCAGGTGGATCGCCACCAGCGACGATGAGCACATGGTGTCCACCGTGACGGCCGGGCCCTCCAGCCCCAGGCAGTAGGCGATCCGGCCGGAGGCGACGCCGCCCGCGCTGCCGAGCGCGCGTTCGAGGCTGAGGTAGTGCTCGGCCCCGGCGAGGTCGGGGGCGTAGTCCTGGTGGACGACGCCCGCGAACACGCCGGTGTCCGAGCCGCGCAGGCTCCGCGGGTCGATCCCGGCGCGTTCGATCGTCTCCCAGCACACCTCGAGCAGTTGCCGCTGCTGCGGGTCCATCGCCAGCGCCTCCTGCGGGGAGATGCCGAAGAACCGCGCGTCGAACTGAGCCGCGTCGTGCAGGAAGGCGCCCTGCTTGACGTACGTCGTCCCGGGCGTGTCCGGATCGGGGTCGTACAGGCCCTCGAGGTCCCAACCCCGGTCGTTCGGGAACGGGGTGTAGACGTCGGTCCCCTGCGACACCACGGACCAGAAATCCTCCGGGCCCGCGATGCCGCCGGCGAAACGACATCCCATCGAGACGATGGCAATCGGTTCGCCGGCCGCGGCGACCAGTTCGCTGTTGCGCTGCCGCAGTCGCACGTTTTCCTTGACCGATTCCCGGAGCGCCTTGATGAGGTCGTTTTCCGGCATAGCCACGTTCGTCCTCCAGAGCTGCAAGGGTCCCCGCCGGCGCGGCGGTGTGCCTCGGGACCGACGCTAGGTATCGCGCCGCGGCGGCGGCATCCCTCAGGCTGGTAGCGAGGTCGACACCGGCAGGGCCACCGGGCCGAAGAAGAGCAGGGACGGCCGCCACACCGGGTTGCCGGCCAGGCGCAGGGCCGGAAGCCGGTGCAGGGCGGCGCAGAACTCCTCCACCACGAGCCGGGCCAGCGCCGCGCCCAGGCAGTGGTGGATGCCCGCACCGAGCGCGAGCGTGGCCACCTCGGGGCGATCCACGGTGAAGGTGTCCCCGTCGGCGTAGCGGGTGGCGTCCCGGTTCGCCGAGCTGAGCAGCATCACCACCACGGAACCCTCGGGCACCTCGACGTCGTCGAATCGCACGGCCTGCGACGCGTACCGGCGGGCGATGTGATAAGTACCACCGAACCGCAGCACCTCGGCGGCGGCCGCGGTGGCGGCGGCCGGATCGCCAGCGACACGGGCCAGTTGCCCCGGGTTGGTGGCGAAGGCGTGCGCCGCGTTGCCGAGTGTGTCGCTGAGGGTGGTGATGCCGGATCCGAAGATGGGGAGCATTGCGAGCCCCAGCTCCCGGTCGGTGAGCCGGTCCAGATCGTCGGCGTGGTCGGCCGTACAGGCGCTGATCAGGTCGCCCTGCGGGTCCTTGCGCCGGGCGGTGCCCAGCTGCGAGAAATAGTCCACCAGCTCGGCGGACGCGACGTCGGCCCGGCGCATGGTCTCCGCGATCACCACCGGATCGGTGCCCGGCGCCGGCGGAGCCGGAATGGCCCGCAGGAGCAGCTCCCAGATGCGGGCCTGGTCCTCGACGGGCACCCCGAGCAGGCCGCCGAGCACCCGCAGGGCCAGCGGCACCGCCACCAGTTCCTGGAAGTCCGCGGCCCGTCCCCCGCTGCCGGCCTCGGCGAGCCGGTCCAGCACGCGCGTGACCTCCTCGCGTACCGGCTCCCGCAGGGCCAGCAGCTGCCGCGTGCTGAACCCGCGCGCCAGCAGCCGCCGCAGCCGGGTGTGCGCCGGCGGGTTCTGGAAGAACAGCGACGACATGAACTGTTCCTGCGACGACGACGGCGCGCGGTGCGGCTGCCTCGCCCGTATCCAGGCGGCGTCGACCACCGGGAACGTACGGGCGTCGGTGAGCACCCGGAGACAGTCGGCGTGGCGCGAGAGCAGCGTCATGTCCAGCTTCTCGCTCCGGTACACCGGTGCGATGTCCCGCAGCCGCCGGTAGTACGCGAACGGATCGTCGACCGCCCCGGGGGCGAGGACGAAGCGTACGACGTCCTCGGCCTCCAGGTCGCCCACCGGCGCCAGGGCTACGAGCGGTGGGCGACCCACAGCCCGTCCCTCACCGGCAGGATGACGCTGACGAAATCGGTGTCCTGGGAGAGCAGTTCGTTCATCGTCTGCACCCCGCGGGCCTCGATTGAGTCCGTGGCGGTCCCGTCGAGGACGTGGTTGCCGCAGAACGCGTTGTCGATCATCAGCACGCCCTGCGGGTCCAGGTGCGACTTCGAGAGCTTGAGCAGGGCGGCGGCCTTCGACGGGTCGTCGCCGAAGTAGCGGTGCTTCATGACGTCCTGGAAGATGACGTCGAACTCGCCGAGGCCCGGCACGATGTCGAAGGCGTCGCCGACCAGCACGTCGACCCGGTCGGCGTACCCGGCGCGCTCGATGAAGCGGGCGGCACGCGCCGCCCGTACGGGATCGATCTCGATGCTGGTGACCCGCCCGCCCGGCGCCAGCGCGCGGGCCAGCCAGATCGCGGAATAGCCGATGGCCGTGCCGATGTCGAGGATCCGGCGGGTGGACGGGCCGGGCAGCGACGCGAGCGTCTGGAGCATTACGCCCTCGAGCCGCCCGACGACGGGAATCTGCTCCTCGCGGGCGACATCCTCCATCTCGCGCAGCACCTCGTCGATGACGGCCGGCAGGGCCGCCGCCCGTGCCAGCGAGGTGGCGTACAACTCACGCGGGTCCGTGCTGTCCTGGGGAACGATGGGGAGCGATCCCCTGAGCGAGCTGCTCATCGAAGTGTACCTAATCCTTCCGGGCGCAGATCGATCCAGTGGTGTTCGACGTAGGCGAGGCAGGTAGCCCGCGAGGACCGGCCGTTGACGACCGTCCTCGGGGGCGGCCGAACGGCGAACGCGGGCCACAGCGAGTACTGCCCCGTCCGGTTGAAAAGGACGAGGAAACTGGTGCCCCCGTCGTCGAACGCGTGCGGCATCTGGTTCCTCCTAGGACAGCGGCGTGCTCTCGGGGTGTAGCTGCACTGGGAGCGAACTCATCCCATGCCGGATGCTGGAGTGGTTGTCGTCGGCCGACGATCCACCGGAGTGCGTCACGGGCGCGGTGATCCGCAGAGTGACCTTCTGACCGTGCGCCGCTTGGGCCGCTGCGCGGCGAGCGGCAACTCCTCGTCGAGGTTGACCACATTGACGCCGCGGATGTGGACCACCGTGATGCTGGGCAGGTTAACCGGCCAGCGCAGCGTGGCCACAGTGTTGGGATCTGTCAGCACCGCGACGAGGCTGCCCGACCCGATGCCGCGCCGGTGCATCGCCGACGCCGCCGTCTCCACCGCGGTGGCGAGGTCTCCGACGCGCACGGGCTCACTGCGCGAGATGAGCGCCGTGTTGCCGAGGTCCTCGTACAGCTCGGCGAGGACTTGGCGTAGGTAGTGTTCGGGATGTGGCACGGTGCGCCTCCAATACCGATGCCCTGGCCGTCCACTCAGAAAATATCGGCGATGAGCGTCCGGCCCTATCCCTCGAGTTGACAGTCGTGCGGGCGGCGACCGATCGCGACGGTGCTGCACCATTCGTCGGACGTCAAGGTGTACGCCTGCAGCCCGTGGGCCGACATCGCCGCGGCCGTCAGTGCGGCCTGACTCTCACCGGACTCAATGAACAGGTGTCCGCCGGGCGCGAGCCACCGCGCGGCGGACTCGGCGACCCGGCGGTGCACGTCCACGCCGTCGGTACCCCCGTCGAGCGCCACCCGTGGTTCGTGGTCGCGTGCCTCCGGCGGCATCATCGCGATCTCACCGGTGGGCACGTACGGTGCGTTGACGAGCAGGACATCGACGGTGCCGCGCAGCTCGGCCGGTAGCGCGTCGAAGAGGTCGCCCTCGTGGACCTGCCCGCCGATCGGTTCCAGATTGCGACGCGCGCACCGCACAGAGGCGGGCTCGATGTCGGCGGCGTGCAGCCGGATGCCGGGCGCACGGGCCGCAACCGCCGCGCCGATCGCTCCCGTGCCGCAGCACAGGTCCACCACGACCGCGCCCTCGGATGTGACGGCGATGGCCTCCTCAACCAGGTAGGCGGTGCGCTGACGGGGCACGAACACCCCGGGGTCGACGGCGATGCGCAGGCCACAAAACTCGGCCCAGCCGAGGATCACCTCGAGCGGTTCGCCGTCCACCCGCCGCCGGGTCATCACGATGAGTTCCTGCGGCGTGCGGGCGGCGCCGACGAGCAGGCGAGCCTCGTCCTCGGCGAACACGCAACCGGCGGCGCGCAGCCGCAGGACGACGGCCTCGGTGGGGTCCGGGGTGGTCATCACGGGCCTCCCGGCACGATGTCGGTGGTGGTCAGAGCAGTGCGGACCGCCGGCTCGACGTCGCAGCCGAGCAGTTCGACGGTGCGGGCGACATCGGGAAAGGGCAGCCTACCCCGGTCGACCTGTAGCAGCACCAGGTCCGGGCCAGCGCCCGGTGTTCCGAAATCTTCGCGACGACCTGCGCAGGGTCGCCGACCAGCAAAGCCTCTACACCGGGGACGTGCCGCTCGAAGCCTTCCCGGGCGGGCACGATCCGCCCGCGCGAGTGCAGGTCGAGGTATGCGGCGACGTACGGGTAGAACGCCGCAGCCTGCCCGGCGCCTGGAATAACCTACACCTGGCTCGTTGTCGCCACTCGCAACGCGGCCGGGTCGTCACTGTGCGAGGCCGCCTACTCCCCGTACGGCTTGAGGTTCTCGGCCAGCCGCGCTGTGGACCCCGGAGTCATCGCCGTCGCCACCGGCAGCCGGAGCTTGTCGGCCCGCATCAGGCTGCCGCGGTTGCCGCCCGATGTCGACTCAGACCGGCAGCGCTGCTGCACCAAGCGGAGGCCGGCCCAAGAGCCGAGCAGCGGTGCACAGTGCCCGCCGCGCAAGCTGACCGAGGAGGGCCGGGTGATTTGCAGGAGCAGGTCGAGGTGCTCGGTAAACACCGTGTCATAGTCGTCCATGTCGTACCCGAACAGGCCGAACGGCTCGTCGAACGCGCCCCGCCCGAGGGTGATCTCGGCGTGGCCGCCGGACAGCACGCCGAGCGTGACGAAGTCCTCGTAGACGCGCACCGGGTCGAGACGCCGATCAGCGTGGTGGTGCTGGCGAGGCGGATGCGCTCGGTGGCCTGCGCGACGGCGACCACCACGGCGGGCGATGATACTGCGTAGCTGGGTGGAAGTTCTCCGACCACAAAGGCATCGAGGCCGCCCTGCTTGATGAGCGGCCCGAGGCAGACGATCCGGCGGATCCGCTCGTCGGCCGCCACCGCGTGTCCGAACGCGGGTCGGAGGTGAGGCCTGCGAGGCTGACGAGCCCGATTTCCATGCACATGGATCAACGGGACGGCTGTGACGATCCACCGTACCGTGGGCCGTCACAGCGCGTTCAACTGCCTCTTCAGGTCCTCCAGCAGAGCGGGGACCAGCGCGAGGTCCGCCACCGCGCCGAAGACGTGGTGGTCGGGCCGCACTAAGATCGCAACAGCGCCGAATCCGGCCAGATAGGACGAATAGACTTCATCCACATCGGTAACCGCGCCGGGCGCCAGCCGCGCGACGATCAGATCGACGCCGGGTACGACCGGCACGGCGTCCACCCCATCCCTAGTGAGCAGCACAAAGCCGCGCCCCACCCGGTCGTCGAAGAGGCCTGCGTGCCCGCCGACGCATACCCGGCCCTGCGGGACTACGTCCCCGCGGGCCGCCGCCACGCCCTCCGGCAGCCGGCTGAGCAGGCCCTCCGCCAGGGGCTTGGCGGGCTCCGGCCGGTTAGGTCCGCACCGCGAGTTGGCGAGGATCGCGGCGTCGCGGTCGGCGGCGGCATCCGGGTCCGACACACAGATGACCCGCCCCAGTTTCACCGATTCCCGGATGGCTTGGCGAACCTGCGCCCGTCGCTCGATCGTGTACGTGTCGAGCAGCTCCGCGGATGCTCCGCGCAGCACGAGGTCGAGTTTCCAGGCGAGGTTCGCGGCGTCCCGCAGGCCTGAGCACATGCCCTGGCCGGCGAACGGCGGCATCAGGTGCGCGGCGTCCCCTGCGAGCAGGACCCGCCCGTCCCGCCACTGATCGGCCCACATCGCCCGGAACGTGTAGGTGGCGCTGCGCAACAGGCGCGCGTTGTCCGGCCGTACGCCGTGCGGCTCGAGCAACCGCCACGCCGCGTCGCTCGTCCGCAGCTCGTCGAGACCCTCGCCGGGCAGCCGCATGAACTCCCAACGCCGACGGCCGGGGCCGCTGCCGACCACCGTGGTCGGCCGAGCCGGATCGCACCACTGCTGGTTGGTCGGCAGGAACGCACGCTCGACAGCCAGCTCCACGTCGCACAGCAGCCAGTCGTAGGAGAAGCCGAGGTCGGTGACGCCGACGCCGAGCCGCTCGCGGACGAAGCTGTTGGCCCCGTCGCAGCCGATCACCCACCGCGCGGCGACAGTGTGCGCCGCGCCGTCCCCGCCCTTGGTGCCGACCACCACACGGTCGCCGTCCTCTCGTAGGTCGACGACCTCGTGCCCGCGCCAGATTCGGACGTTAGGAAAGGTGGCTAGGCGGCGGGTAAGAAGGGCTTCCAGCGCGGGCTGGTGCATCGTGCTCGCGTCGGGCCAGCCGTAACGGCCGACGCTCGCGAAAACGATGTCCAGCAGCACTCGGCCCCGGGCGTCCAGCCACTGGTAGCCGGTGGCGGGCTGGGACAGACCCGCCAGGTCAGCGCCGATGCCTGCACCGGCGAGCAGCCGCGCCGCCTGGCCGTCGAAGCTGGTGGCGCGCGGAAGCGGATACGGCTGGGGCCGGCACTCGACGACGGCGACCCGCCAGCCACGCTGGGCGAGCAAGATAGCCAGGGTGGCGCCGATCGGGCCGAGGCCTACGATGGCGACGTCGACCTCGCCCTGCGGGCCGCTCACCACCGTACGGGTAGGTCGTGGATGCTAAAGACCGACGTACGCGCGCGCAGCCGTACCTCGCCGATCGGTACAACCAGCGCCAGCCCCGGCAGGCCGGTTACCAGGGTCCGCAGCGCTACCGTCAGCAGCCTCCGGGCAAGGCGCTGAGCGAGGCAGATGTGCACACCGTAACCAAAGGCGAGATGCCCGGAGGGATCCCGGCTCAGGTCCAGCAGCTCGGCGTGAGCGAAACGGCTCCCGTCGCGGTTGGCGGCCGGCAGGGAGATGGTGACGGTGTCCCCGGCGCGAATCGAGTGGCCGCCGAGTTCGACGTCCGTGAGCGCGGTCCGGAAGATTAGGTACTGATTGACCGTGGTGTACCGCAGCAGCTCCTCGACGGCATTGTCTACACCGGCCCCGTTCGCGCAGGCCGCCCGGAACGCCTCCAACTGTTCCCGGTGGTGCAGGAGCGCCAGGCTGGTGGCCGCCAGGGCACCCTCGCAGGTGGTGAGCCCGGCCGCGAACACCACCAGGAGCATGTTGGTGATTTCCTGGTCGGTGAGCCCCGGTACGGCCGTCAGCCGGCCGATCATCGAGTCGCCCGGGTCGGCCCGCTCCTTCTCGACGCGATCACGCAGGTAGAGGAACGCATCGCTAGACGCTGCGAACTCATCCTCGACCGGTACGGCGTCGTCGTTGGCGGTCTCGGACAGCCGGGCCAGGATCGCCCCGCCTTCGTCCGGCACGCCGAGCAGGTCGTTCAGGACCCGGCGGCACAACGGCTGCACATACCCAGCCACGAGGTCGGCGGGCGACCCCAGCCCACGCAGCGCGGTCAGCTGCTCCACGGCCGCTACCTCGATCCGCTCGCCGAGCACCGCCACCCGGTTCGTGGTGAATTCGCCAGTCAGCACCGCCCGGTAGCGCGTGTGCCCGGGCGGATCCATGTGGATGAACAAGCCTGGGATGATCGGCATCGTTGGAAAGGGCTGGCCCTTCTTCGTCAAAGGGAAATGTGCCGAGTGAAAGTTGTGGCTGAACGCCGGATTGCTTAGCACCTGCTTGACCACATCGATCCCCGTCGCCAGCCAGCCAACGTGCCCGTCTGGATAGACCATCCTGGACAACGGCTGCTCAGCGCTCAGCTTGCGCAGCACCGCCGGCGGGTCGAACGCGTCCGTGCGGTCCCAGTGTTCCAGGTACGTGATCGGCTCGGACATGTCGAAACCTTTCCTCGGTCCCACGGACGTCACCTGGGCAGATCGAGGCTACAAAAGTTCAAGCTGCCCGCCATCCCCAGCTCTGGTAACTCCGCCGCGTACCCGTTGTTCCGTCGTCGCGGGCACTGTTAGCTTGGTTCCATGGTCAGCGACCGCACGTGTGCCATGTAGGCCTCGGTGCCGACCGGTTGTACGGCGTGTCCTGCGGCGGTGGGGTTGCTCCGGCTGGTAGGGACATGGGGGAGGGCGTCAAGGTGTCCATCGGATCTGTCTGATGAGCAGTGGGCGGTGATCGAGCCGGCGCCGCTGGTGAAGGAGCCGAGGCGGGTACCAAAGCGGCGACGCCGGAACATCGTGCCGGTGACTTTGTACGGGGTCCGCACAGGTTGTTCGTGGCGGCAGCTACTAGCGGATTTCCCGTGCTGGCGAACCGACTACGGGCACCTCCAGCAGTGGCAAATCCGTCAGGTCACCGAGCGGATCATGACCGCGCTTAGGGAGGAGTTACGTCTGGCCGCTGGTCGCGACGCGCAACCGACAGCAGGGGGAATCAACTCTCAGTCGGTGCGGGGCGCCGACACCGTATCGGCTGGCAACCGAGGCTACGACGCGGGCAAGAAGGTCAATGGTCATAAATGGCTCATCGTCACCGACGCCCTCGACCTCCTGATCACCTTGGCGGTCTTGTCCTCGTCCTGGCAGGACCGCGACGGTGGGAAACGAGACCGTGCTCTAGGCGGTCTGACCACCCCGACAACCAGACACTTCTTGCGGATCAAGGCTTCGCCGACAGACGTGTCGACTGGACCCGCACCACGCTGCACGCCATCATGGATGATCATCCGCTCACCCGCCGGAAGATGCGGCTTCCAAGGCCACTGCAAGCGTTGGGGTAGTAAGAACGGACCTGGCCTGGCTCACCGCCCGCCGTCGGCTGGCCCGCGACTACGCACGCGCGCCCCACACTTCGGAGGAGATCATCCGCTGGGCCGCTATCAACCAGATGCTCCGCCGCTACGCCTGCGGCAAACTCGCCCACCGCCACCGCCACCGCCACCGCCACCGCCGCCATCGGCGTTCGGTCAGAGCCTCCATGATCCGGTCGCGCTGCTCGGGAGCGAAGAGGTTCCAGACGCGGACCGCTCCGATGATGCCGCACCCTGCGTCCATGAGGGTCCTTGGGTCCGATTCAAGCCGGTCGGCGTCGACGGGGACGAACAGAGAACGATCGGAACCTCGAACACTACCGGGCTACCGAGCTGCATTTGGGACTCAATTCATGGCCATGCTCTCTTGAGGGCGGTTCTCCACGATGCCGTCGAACGCGTATGGCCCTACCACACTCAGGAAGCAATGAGTGCCGAAGTAGAGACCATGGAGAGAGCTGATCAGGTAATAGTGCGCCGAAAGCGGGACACCGGTTGCTCTTGCGCCATGTCCGGTCGCCGACGACAATATGGCGCCCGTGAGCTTCAGCCATGAGCTTCGATCCAGCCGGCGGATCACTTCTGGCCATAAGCGACCTGCACGTCGCGTACGCCGAGAACCGGGCCGTCCTCGACCGCCTGCGTCCCACCTCGGACGAGGACTGGCTGATCGTGGCGGGCGACGTCGGGGAGCGGTTCGCCGACATCGAGGGCGCCCTCAAGGTTCTGAGAACCCGCTTCGGCCAAGTGATCTGGACGCCCGGCAACCACGAGTTGTGGACCCATCCCAGCGACGTGGTGACCCTGCGTGGCGAGGCTCGATATGCCGCTCTGGTCAACATGTGCCGCGACTATGGCATCGTCACGCCCGAGGACGAGTACCCGGTGTTCGCGGGTCCGGCGGGCCCGGTCGCCGTCGTGCCGATCTTCCAGCTGTACGACTACACCTGGCGGATGCCGGGCGCGGACAGCAAGGAGGAGTCACTGCGGGGCGCGTACGAAACGGGCGTCGTGTGCATCGACGAACAGCTTCTGCACCCCGATCCGTACCCCACCCGCGAGGCCTGGTGCGCCGAGCGCATCGCCCGGACGACTCGCCGACTTGACGCCCTTGCCCCGGCGATGCCGACCGTGCTGGTTAGTCACTGGCCTTTGGACCGCCGGCCGACCGACGTGTTGTGGTACCCAGAATTCGCACAGTGGTGCGGCACGACGGCTACCGGGGACTGGCACCAACGCTACCGCGCGGTGGCCGCCGTCTACGGCCACCTACATATCCCTCGCAGCACCGTCTACGACGGCGTTCGCTTTGAGGAGGTCTCGCTGGGCTATCCGCGAGAATGGAGCCGGCGCGGCGCTGAGCTGAACCGGTCCGGCGGATCCTCGGGCCAGCGCGGTGATCGCCGCGCTCGTGCCGCCCTGCCTCGGGGCTCACGAAGAGGTCGCCGATGACCCAGGTGAAAAGCCATTCCCGGGCGAGGGAGCCCAGATCGCCCAAGCCGTGCCTGCCCGGCGCCGCGAGTTCATCACCGCCCGCCGGTGCGCACGGCGGGCCCTCTCGGCTCTGGGACACCCCGCCGTGACGATACCCAGCGGGAAGCAGCGTGAGCTCCGATAGCCGCAGAATCATCGGCAGCATCACGCATTGCGCCGGACATCGAGTGACCTGCCCTACTGTCGCGTGTCTGAGGTCTTTTGACGGTTGGCTTTGGTGAGGATCTGGTCGGCGGTTTTGGTCCAGTGGAACGGTTCGCATCGCTGGTTGTAGCCGTCGATGAACGCGCGGATCGCGGCGGTCAGGTCGGGTACCGAGGTGAAGGTGG
>NZ_BAAARY010000017.1:0-45924 GCF_039532605.1 Pilimelia columellifera subsp. columellifera | reverse complement strand
CTCCTGGACCACCCAGACCGACGTCAACAGACTACGATCCGGCACCCGCTACCAATTCAAAGTCCGCGCCAAGAACTCCGGCGGCTGGGGCGCCTGGTCAAAGGGCGTCTACGCCACCACCTCCTGGTGATCGTAAATCCGCCGACCACCGGCTGGCTCCGGGTCAGTCCGAGCCGAGGACAGCGCCGTTGTCGGCGTCGACATCGACTTCCCGTTCGCGTCCGCCGAGATCGAACTTCATCTCCCAGATCGGCCCGTCGCCACGTTCGTCGAGTTCGGCCTCGGTCACCCTGGCGCAGGGAAAGGCGTCGGCCACGATCGCCGTGGCCTGCGCGGCGTTGACCGCCGTGGACCGAACTCGGCATCGAGTTCTGGATCGATCTCCAGCTCGAACGACGCTCCGCCCCGCTGCCCGGTGACGGTAGACCGCCGGTCGTCGCGGTCATCATCCCGGTCCCCGGCGTTGGCCACTGCCGTCCCGGCGAGAAGAACCAGGCTGCTGGCCGCTATCACCATGAGTACAAACGGACGGACGCGCGAGGCGAGCCCGCCCCGGACCGGGCTCGACGTCCCCTACCGCGTCACGAACTGCTCCCGGAACGCGGTGACCTGGCGGTCCGGGAGCGGCGTCCTGTCCCTGGCCGACGCCCGTTGCCAGACCGGCGCCGGGGCCGCGGCCAGCTTGGCCAGCGCGGCGATGAGATCCTCGGTCGGCCCGTCGGGATCGAGGGTGTGTGCCTCCGCGGGGTCGAGCGCGGGCACCGCGACCTGCGAGATGAGCGGGTGCGCCGGGCGCTCGTCGACCTCGTCGACGCCGAACAGGTCCTCGTGCAGCTTCTCGCCGGGCCGGAGGCCGGTGAACGCGATCTCCACCGGTCGCTCGGCGGTGGCGGCGAGCCGGCGCGCCACGTCGGCGATCCGCACCGGGGCGCCCATGTCCAGCACCAGGGCCTGCCCGTCGCGGCCCACCAGGCTCGCCTGGATCACCAGCTGCACGGCCTCCTGAACGGTCATGAAGTAGCGGGTGATGTCCGGATGGGTGACCGTGATCGGCCCACCGGCGGCGACCTGCGCGGCGAATGCGGTGAGCACCGAGCCGCGGCTGCCGAGCACGTTGCCGAACCGCACGTTGAGGAACTGGCCGGGATTGACCAGCCCCGCGTGGGCGGTCAGCCGCTCGGTGATCCGTTTGCTGTAGCCGAGCACGTTGACCGGGTTGGCCGCCTTGTCGGTGGAGATGTTGACGAATCGCTCGACGCCGGCGCACGCGTCCAGGACTGCCAGCGTGCCCCAGACGTTGGTCTTGACCGCTTCGCCGGGCGAGCGCTGGAGCATCGGCAGGTGCTTGAGCGCGGCGGCGTGGAATACCACCTGGGGGCGCCGGTCGGCGACGATCGCGCGGATCCGGGCCACGTCCCGGATGTCGGCCAGGATCGTGTCGGGGGAGTCGAGCATGGCCCGGCCATGCAGCGCGAGCTGGACGGCGTGCAGCGCCGACTCATCCCGGTCGAGCAGCATCAACTCGGCTGGCCGCAACGCGTGCAGCTGGCGGCACAGCTCGGCGCCGATGGAGCCGCCGGCGCCGAGCACGAGGATGCGCTTGCCGGTGAGGTGGCGGTGGGCGGCCGCCAGGTCGGTCTCGATCCGCCGCCGGCCGAGCACCTCGTCGAGGTCGATGTCGGTGACGTCGCGGATGCGGCCGCGTCGGTCGAGCAGATCGTGGATCGACGGCACGGTGGTGAGGGCGGCCCCGGCGGCACGGGCGTGGGCCCGGACGTCGGCGAGCAGCATCGGGTCGAGCGCCTCGGCGGTGACCGCGATGGCCCGGGCGCCGGTGGCGGCCACGGCGGCCCCGATCTGGTCGCGACCTCCGATGACCGGCACGCCACGGATCCGGAGCCGGCGCTTTTCTGGGTCGTCGTCGAGCAGGCCCACCGGCCGGTACCGGGCCTGCGGGTCGTCGAGCATCGCGTTGAGGGTGGCCTGGCCGACCCGGCCGGCGCCGTAGAGCAGGATCGGATCGGCGGCGGTGAGCCGGGCGTGGTCGCGTTGTTCCCGTCGGGCCCGCCAGGCGCTGCGGGCCGCGCACATGAGGACCAGGGCGCAGGCGCCGCCGAGGGCCGGGGTGCTGATCGGGACCGGGCGGGGCTCCACTGTCGCGGTCGCGACGGTAAGAGCGGCGGCGGTGAGAAGGACGGCCAGGGTGATCGTCCTCGCCTCGGCGAAGCTGGCCGGTCGGTGCCGACCGCGGTACAGGCACAGCGCGTGGCCGGCGCCGACGTGCAGCAGGCCGGCGGCGGGCGCGGCGAACGCCAGCGGGCTGAGATGGGCGCTGGTGAGCGACAGTTCGTAGCGTGCGATGACGGCGGCGCTGAGCCCGGCCGCCCAGGCGGCCAGATCGACGAGCGCCCACCAGGACCAGTATCGCGTCTTGCCCTGCTTCATCCTGTTTATCCGCCAATACGCTATATCGCGCTCTGCGCGTTAGTGAGTCGGGACCTGGCCGGTCACGCGCCCGAAGCGCGACGCGGCGCCTTCCCGAGACTAAATCGATCTTTTCGGAGAATAGGTAGGAAACTGCTTTCACCTGCTTCGCGGTCTCTCCAGCCATATAGTTGTTCTGTCGTTCTATGGGGGATTTGGGGGCTGAGCTGTGGAGCTGCCGGACCTGCTACGAGCCGTCCGTAAACGCTGGTGGTGGGTTCTGGGCGCGCTATCGGCGACGCTGTCCCTGGCCGCCGTCGTCACGGTGAACACCACCCCCCGCTATGCCACCTCGCTCACCTTCTTCGTCAGCACTCCCAACAGCGGCGTCGGCGCGGCGTACGAGGGCGGGCTGTTCACCCAGCAGCGGGTGAAGTCCTACGCCAGCCTCCTCGCCAGCGACCGGCTCGCCCGTCTCGTCGCCGGGACAGCCGGCGCGGGCCTGGACGCCGAGCGGGTCCGCCAGCGGATCACCGCCACCGCCAAGCCCGAGACCGTGCTGCTCGACGCCGTCGTCGTCGACGAGTCCAGGCAACGATCGCTGGCCCTGGCTACCTCGTTGGCCCGCCACTTCAGCACCCTGGTCGAGGAGCTGGAGACACCGCCGGGGCAGAGCCGCTCGGCCGTCAAGGTCGAGCTGGTCGTCGGGCCGGCCCTGGACCCGACGCCGGTCGCGCCCCGGCGGGTCCGCAATCTGGCCCTCGCCGCGCTGCTCGGCGTCCTCATCGGGGCCGGCTGCGCGGCGCTCCGGGAGATCCTCGACACCACCATCAAGACCAGCGACGGCCTGCGGGACCTCGTCGGGGCCCCGGTGCTGGCCAGCGTGCCGTTCGACCAGGCCGCCCGGGACACCCCGCAACGACTGGTCACCCACGCCGGACACTCGCCCCGGGCCGAGGCGCTCCGGCAGCTGCGCACCAACCTGCAGTTCGTCGACATCGACCGTCCGGTCCGGACGCTGGCGGTCACCAGCGCCGTCTCCGGCGAGGGCAAGTCCTCCACCGCCTGCAACCTGGCGATCCTGTTCACCGAGGCCGGCAAACGGGTGCTGCTCATCGACGCGGACCTGCGCCGGCCTCGGATCGCCGAATACCTGGGCATCGAGGGCGCCGTCGGCCTCACCACCGTCCTGGCCGGGCAGGCTGAGCTGGGCGACGTCCTCCAACCGTGGGGGGCCGGTCTGTGGGTGCTGCCCAGCGGGTTCCTGCCGCCCAACCCCAGCGAGCTCCTCGGCTCGGAGCACATGTCCGACCTGCTGCGTCACTTCCGGGACCAGTTCGACATGGTCATCGTGGACTGTCCGCCGCTGTTGCCGGTCACCGACGGCGCGATCGCGGCGGCCCGCGCCGACGGCGCGCTGCTGGTCACCCGGGCCCGTAGGACCACCGCGGCCCAGGTGGCCGCCGCGGCCGCCGCGGTCCGCTCGGTCGACGCCCGGCTGCTGGGCTGTGTGCTCAACATGGTCACGCCCGGTGATGGCGACCCGTACCAGTACTACGGCTATGACGCCGGCGCGCCGGATCGGCGGAAGGGCCACCACCGATCCGGCGCCGGGCCCGCCGACCGGTTCGGGGCGCGTCCCGAACCGGTGAGCGCGGGGCAGGACCGGTGACCCCCGCCCAGCGGCGGGCCAAACGGGCGATGGATCTGGCGCTGCTGCTGCTGGTAGCGCCGGTCGCCGTCCTGCTGGTCGCGGTCACCGCGATCGTGGTCGCGGCCACGATCGGCCGTCCGGTGCTCTTCGTCCAGCACCGGCCCGGCCGCCACGGCGTCGGCTTCCCGCTGGTCAAGTTCCGGACCATGCGGCCGGTGGACCCAGCCGGAGCGCTGGTCGCGGACGAGCAGCGGCTGACGCCGGCCGGACGGCGGCTGCGGGCGTCGAGTCTGGACGAGTTGCCGTCGCTGTGGAACATCGCCCGCGGCCAGATGAGCTTCGTCGGACCTCGCCCGCTGCTCATGTCATATCTGGACCGGTACACCGCCCGGCAGGCCCGCCGGCATGAGGTGCTGCCGGGCCTGACCGGCCTGGCGCAGGTCCAGGGTCGAAACGCCGTGCCGTGGGACGAGCGCCTGGAGTGGGACGTCCGTTACGTCGAGGGGCGCAGCCTGCGCGGCGATCTGTGGATCCTGGCGGCGACGATCGGCGTGCTCCTGAGCCGCCGCGGCGTCACGGCCCCTGGCGCGGCGACGATGCCGGAGTTCGTCGGCGCCGGGGACCGGTCCGGTGCGCAGACGGCCCGTTGACCTCCTGGCCAGTCAGGGATGTATGGACTGTTTTAGCCGTTGTTTTCCCTGGTCGTGCGGTACCGGCGCGGTAGCGTTCAACTATGCGAATTACCTATATTGTGCCGTATTTCCGTGACGCCACGACGGGTGGCGGGGACCGCGCACAGGAATTCGCCCGCCGTCTGGTCCAACGCGGCCACCAGGTCCGCCTCGTCGCCGACGCCGCGCCGGCGGCCGCTCGCCAACCTGCTGACCTTGTCGTTGCCACGGGTCCGCTACGCGCCGCCACCGTCCGCGGCGCCCTGGCTGGCTACCGATCCCGCACGCCCCTGGTCGTCGAGGCCCCGGACCTGGGCCCGGAGCGGACGGGCGCCCGCGATGTCAGCGGTCCGGCCGGTCGCGCCATCGCCCGCGGCCTGGAAACCCTCGTCTACCGCCGCTCAGCCGCCGTCGTCGCGCTGACCCCGCGGGTCGCCGACCGCATCCGACGCCGGTTTCCCGGCCTCCCGGTCGAGATGATCCCGCACGGCTGCGACTTCGACCCGTTCGTCGGCGCGGACCGCGCCGGCGCCGCGCTGCGCGCCCGTACCCCGTGGCTCGGTGACCGTCCCCTGCTGCTCTACGCCGGACCGCTGGGCCCGGCGAACGGCGTCGAGCACCTGGCCCGCGCCTCAGCGGCGCTGGCGGAGCTGGACCCTGACGTCCGCACGGTCGTCGTCGGCGACGGCCCCCGTGCTGGCGTCGTCCAGTCCCTTGCTGCCGGTCTCGGCACGCTCGACCGCACCTTCTTCGTCCTGAACGCCGCTGCCCGACCTGACGTCGTCGCCTGGTTCGGGGCCTGCGACCTCGCCATGTCCACGCTGGCCGATCGGCCACAGCTGCGGGGCGTCGCCCCGGCCCTGGTCTTCGACGCGCTCGCCGCCAGCAAACCGGTGGCCGTCAACTACGGCGGCTGGCTGACCGACCTGCTGGTGGAGACCGGCGCCGGCGTCTGGTTGCCGCCCGACGACCCGGCGCAGGCGGCCAAGATGATCAACCATCTACTTGATGATCCGCGGGGCCGAGCCGAAGCCCGGGCGGCGGCGGCCGGTCTGGCCGCCCGCAGGTTCAACCGCGGCCGACTGTTCGAGCGCTTCCACGAGGTCCTCATGACGGCGGCCGGCCGATGAGCCGGCGCCGCCGGTGGCGACTGGTCCGCCGCCGCGCCCTCATCGGCGCGGGCCTGACCGTCGCGTTGCTGGCCCCGTGCGCGGTCTGGGCCGGGATGCGGGGACGCTCGGTACAGACACACCTCGTGGCCGCCGCCCGGCTCGCCCAGACATTGCGCCAGCAGGTCGCCGCCGGCGAACCCGCCGCCGCTGCCGCCACTTTGACCAGGTTGCGCGCTGAGACCGATCTGGCACAGGACTCCGCCGCCGATCCGCTCTGGCGGGCCGGGACCGCCCTGCCGGGCGTCGGGGACGACATCGCCGCGGTGAACACCGTGGTCGCGGTGCTCGTCGAGCTGGCCGCCGAGGGTCTGCCGGCGTTGGCGCGCGCCGCCGAGGGCGTCAACCTGACCGATCTCGCCCCCCGCGCCGGCGTCCTGCCGGTCGGCGTCATCGGCGAGGCCGCGCCAACCCTGGACGCCGCTGAACGTTCCTTCGCGCGGGCCAGCACCCGGGTGGCGGCGATCCCGCTCGACGGGCTGACGGCGCCGGTCGCGGCGGCGGTCGTGAAGCTGCGGGCCGAGCTTGCCGCCGCCGCCAGCCAGACGGCGACGGTCGCTCGCGCTGGCCGGCTCATCCCGGCGATGCTCGGCGCCGACGGTCCGCGCGTCTACCTGCTGATGTTCCAGAACCTGGCCGAGGTCCGGGCCACCGGCGGCATGCCTGGGGCGTTCGCTGTCGTCCGGGCCGACCGCGGCCGGGTCCGGGTCATCGACCAGGGTTCGGCCGCTGGGTTGCGACCATTCCCGAGCCCGGTGCTGGCCCTGGATCCCGCTCGACGCGCCCTGTACTCCGACCGACTGGGCGCCTTCCCGGCCGACGTGAACCTCACGCCGGACTTCCCGACCGCCGCGCGGCTGTTCGCTGAGATGTACCGGCGTCGCAGCGGGCGCACGGTCGACGGCGTGCTCGCGACCGACCCGGTGGCTCTGTCGTACCTGCTGCCGGCGCTGGGCCCGGTGCCGGTCGCCGGCGGCCCGACCCTGACCGCCGGTGATGTCGTGCGCACCCTGCTGTCCCGGGTCTACCTGACGATCGGCTCGACGCAGGAGCAGGACCGATACTTCGCCGCCGCCACCAGGGCCGTCTTCCAGGCGCTCACCCAGCGGCGTCCGCAGCCCAGGGCGCTGGTCGACGGGTTGGCGCGCGCCACCCGCGAGCGTCGGCTGCTCGTCTGGAGCGCCCGTCCGGCCGAACAGCGGGAGCTGGCCACCACTGACCTGGCCGGACAGTTGCCGGTCGTCGATGGTCCGCGACCGTTGCTGGGCCTCTACCTCAATGACGGAAGCGGCGCCAAGCTCGGCTACTACCTGCGTCCGGCGGCGACGGTCACCGCCGGACGCTGTTGGGCCGACGGGCGGCGGGAGCTGACGGTGCGCGTCCAGCTCAGCTCGGTGGCCCCACGCTCGGGACTGCCGCGTGCGGTGACCGGGCTGGCGCTGGCAGGCGATCCCACCACCGCCCGCACGCTGCTCGTGCTGGTCGCGCCCGCCAGGGGCGGGGTCGTGTCGGCGACGGTGGACGGTCGCCCGACGCCGCTGGGCGCCGGGCGGGAGAGCGGGCGCCCGGCGGCGGTCCTCACCCTCGACGTGCCGGCCGGCGGCGCGAGGGTGGCGCAGATCGCGGTGGTGTCCGGCCCGGGCGCGACCGGGGCGCCGCGACTGTGGACGACGCCGATGGCGACTCCGTGGAAGGTTTTGCATCGTTCGGCTGAATCGTGCACTCCCGCCACGTAGGTTCGGGCTGACAGGTGAATATCACTCATTGACCATGAAACATCACGGGGGGTAATGTGCGCTCGACCAGGATCATGGCTGCCGTGGGCGCCGCGCTGACCGCGCTGGCGCTGTTGGCTGCCCCAGTGTCCGCTGAGCCATATCCGGCGGAGGCGCCGGCGGCGACCGTATCCACTGCCGTCGTCGCGCCGGGCGGCGAGGTGACGTTCTACGCGACCGGCTTCATTCCCGGGGAGACGGTCTCCATCACCGTCAGCTACAGCGGCACGGCGATGCCGGCCCGCGCCGTGGCGATGATCCCGGTCAGCTACCAGGCTGGCGCTGCGTCCACCAGGCTGTCGGCCACTTCAGTAGCCGCCGCCGGCAAGGCCCAGAACGTCATCGCGGACGGCTCCGGCAGCATCAGCACCGGCGTCGTGCTCTCCCAGACCGGCACCGCCACGATCACCGCCACCGGCCTCACCTCCGGTGTCACGGTCAGCCAGACGGTCATCGTGGCCGCTGGCGCGGCCGGCGACGAGGCGTTGGCCGTCACCGGCGGTCGGACCAGCGCCTGGCTGCGTAACGCCCTGCTCGCGGGCGGAGCGTTGGTGCTGCTCGGCTCGTTCGCCCTGTGGATGGCGATGCGTCGCCGCCGGGCCGAGCTCGTCTGACCGAACAACAGAATCCGGCCTCGCCCACACTGGGCGGGGCCGGATTTTCGTCGCTGTTCAACCGATTCGTCGTCCGGCCCGTACTGCATGGCGTCCCCACCCCCGCATGTGAGGAGCCACTGCCGCATGAGCAGCCCGCAGTCCGCAGTCCCCGTCGCTCAGATCGGCGTCACCGGCCTGGCCGTCATGGGCGCCAACCTGGCGAGGAACCTGGCCCGCAAGGGTTTCACCGTCGCCGTTCACAACCGGTCTCCGCAGCGCGCCCGACAACTCCTCGCCGACCACGGCCACGAGGGCGCCTTCGTGCCGGCTGAGGCGCTGACGGACTTCGTCGCCTCGCTCCAGCGCCCCCGCGCGATCATCGTCATGGTCCAGGCGGGCGCGGCCACCGACGCCGTCATCGACCAGCTCACGCCGCTGCTGGACGCCGACGACATCATCATCGACTGCGGAAACGCCCACTACGCCGACACCCGTCGCCGGGAGGAGACGCTGCGGGGCCTGGGCCTACGCTTCGTCGGCTGCGGGGTCTCCGGCGGCGAGGAAGGGGCGCTCACCGGACCCTCGATCATGCCCGGCGGCGCCGCCGAGGCGTACGCCACCCTCGGCCCGATCCTCGAGAAGATCGCCGCCCGGGTCGACGGCCAGCCGTGCGTGGCCCACGTCGGATCCGACGGCGCCGGCCACTTCGTCAAGATGGTGCACAACGGCATCGAGTACGCCGACATGCAGCTCATCGCCGAGGCCTACGACCTGCTGCGGGAGGGCCTGTGGGCCTCACCGAAGCAGATCGCGCAGATCTTCCGCCAGTGGAACACCGGCGAGCTGAACTCGTTCCTCGTCGAGATCGCCGCCGACGTCCTGGAACACACCGACGCCGCCACCGGCCGGCCGTTCGTCGACATCGTCGCCGACATCGCCGCGCAGAAGGGCACCGGACGCTGGACTGTCCAGAGCGCCCTGGACCTCAACGTGCCGATCACCGGAATCGCCGAGGCGACCTTCGCCCGCGCCCTGTCCGGCAGCGTCGACCAGCGCCGCGCCGCCGCGGACGCCTTCGCCCACGCCGGCGGCGGCCACGCGCTGACGGTCAGCGACGCCGACCTGTTCGTCGAGGACGTGCGGCGGGCGCTCTACGCCTCCAAAGTGGTGGCCTACGCGCAGGGGTTCGACCAGATCGACGCCGGCAGCCAGCGGTACGGCTGGAAGATCGACCGTGGGCAGGTGGCCCGGCTGTGGCGGGGCGGCTGCATCATCCGCGCCCGGTTCCTGGACCACATCGCCGCCGCGTACACCGCCGACCCGCAACTGCCGACGCTGCTGGTCGACCCCTACTTCGCGACCGCTGTCGCCGACGGGGCGCCCAGCTGGCGTCGGGTGGTGTCCGAAGCCGTCTGGGCTGGGGTTCCGACGCCGGCCTTCTCGTCCTCGCTGGCGTACTTCGACGGCCTCCGCCGGGACCGGCTCCCCGCCGCGCTCATCCAGGGTCTGCGCGACCACTTCGGCGCGCACACCTACCGTCGGGTCGACCGGCCCGGCAGCTTCCACACCCGCTGGTCCGGCGACCGTGGCGAGGCGGCGGCGTGAGGCGGTCCCCGCGCCGACTCTGCCCGGGCGTGGGCCGCTGGCTCCGCTCGGCCATGGCGGTCCGGCCGCTCGGCCGACCTCGCAGCGCCGGGATCCTGCGACCCTGCGCCGCCCGCCGCGCCTGAACGGGCCCGCCCACCGGTCGGCCCTGGGCGCCGCCGGTCGGCGTGCCCTCTGCCGCGGCTGGCCGCCGGGGCCTACGATGGTCGCCTGACGGCTGGACCCGGGTCCGGCGACCTAACGTCCTGACAGCGGGGGGCTTCTCGTGGCGGCCGGCACATCATGACGCTGAACCTACGGGCGGTCGTGCTGTCCGACATCGGCGCCCGCCGGGCCAACAACGAGGACGCGGCGTTCGCCGGGCGCCGGCTGCTCGCCGTCGCCGACGGCATGGGCGGCCTTCCCGCCGGCGAGCTGGCCAGCGAGATAGCGATCGACTCCCTGCGGGACCTCGACGACGGCGTCGACCCAGGCGTCGACCTCGTCGAGGCGTTGCGTTCCCGGGTCGAACGGGCCAACGCCCGCATCCGGCAGGCCGTGGCCGCCGATCCCCTGCGTCAGGGCATGGGCACCACCCTGACGACCCTGCTCGTCGACGGCGCCTGCGGGGCGCTGCTGCACATCGGCGACTCCCGCGGCTACCTGTGGCGTGGCGGACGGCTCACCCAGCTCACCCCGGACCACACCTACGTCCAGGCGTTGGTCGAGCAGGGCGTGCTCAGCCCCGAGCAGGCCCGGGAGCACCCGCAGAAGGCCCTGGTCACCCAGGCGCTCCAAGGCGGGTCGGTGGCCCCGTACGTCGCCGACCTCGACCTGCTGCCCCGCGACCGGCTGCTGCTGTGCTCCGACGGCCTCTCCGACGTGGTCGCCGACGCCGACCTCGCTGCGGCCCTCGCCGACGAGCCAGGCCCGATGCGGTGCGCCCAGCGCCTGGTCGACCTGGCGCTGGCCGGCGGCGGCCCGGACAACATCACCGTCGTCATCGCCGACCTCGTCCCGGCCTGAGCCGCCGGCGCCCTGGCCACGCCGCCGGCGCCGGGCGAAGGCGGGCCGGCCGGCCCGGGGCACTAGGCTCGGTCGCGGCATCCACCCCCGACGCCTGACGAGGAGCACACATGCGTCCGGTCTACTTCGTCGCCGCCCGGCGCACCCCGATCGGCCGGCTGCGCGGCGCCCTGTCGACCGTCCGCCCGGACGACCTGGCCGCCGGGGTCGTCGCCGGTGTCCTCGCCGCCGTGCCCACGCTCGACCCGGCCCGCGTCGACGACATCTACTGGGGCGCGGCGAACCAGGCCGGGGAGGACAACCGCAACGTCGCCCGGATGGCCGCGATCCTGGCCGGGCTCCCGCACAACGTGCCGGGCGCGTCGGTGAACCGGCTCTGCGCCTCGGGTCTGGAAGCCGTGACGACCGCCGCCCGCGCCATCGGCGCCGGCGAGGCCGAAGTGGTGCTGGCCGGCGGCTCGGAGTCGATGAGCCGGGCGCCGTTCGTGCTGGCCCGCCCCGAGGACGCCCTCCCACACACCATGACCATGGCCGACACCCGGCTGGGCTGGCGCCTGACGAACCCGCGAATGAAGGACCTGCACGGCGTCCTGAGCATGGGGGAGACCGCCGAGGAGGTCGCCGCCCGCTTCGCCATCAGCCGGGAACGTCAGGACGCCTTCGCGCTGCGTAGCCACCAGCTGGCCGCCGCCGCCCGCGACGCCGGCCACTTCGCCGACGAGCTGCTCCCGGTGCCGTTGCCGGCCGGCGGCGAACTGATCGCCGACGAGAGCATCCGCGCCGACACCAGCGCCGACAAGCTCGCCCGCCTGCGCCCGGTGTTCCGCGCCGGCGGCACCGTCACCGCCGGCAACTCCTCGCCCATGAACGACGGCGCCGCCGGTCTGCTGCTGGTCTCCGAAGCTGTCCTCAACGAGCTTGGCCTGACCCCGCTGGGCCGCTACGTCGCCGGCGCCAGCGTCGGCGTCGACCCCGACATCATGGGCATCGGCCCGGTCCCGGCCACCAACAAGGCCCTGGACCGGGTCGGCTGGAAGGTCGACGACCTCGACACCGCCGAGCTGAACGAGGCGTTCGCGGCGCAGGCGCTGGCCGTGGTCGACCAACTCGGCATCGACCCGCCGCGGGTGAACCCCGACGGCGGCGCGATCGCGCTCGGGCACCCGCTTGGCTGCTCGGGGGCACGGATCCTCACCACCCTGCTGCACCGGATGTCCCGCACCGGGGCGTCCCGCGGCCTGGCGTCCATGTGCGTCGGCGTCGGCCAGGGCGCCGCGGTGCTGGTGGCCCGTGACTGACTATTCCCTCGCATCGACAGGAGAGAACGTGACCAGATTCGTCGACCGGGTGGCCATCGTGACCGGCGCCGCGCAGGGCATCGGCGCCGCGACCGCCCGCCTGCTGGCCGCGCAGGGCGCCGCTGTGGTCGTGGCCGACCTGGCCGAGCCGCAGGCCACGTCCGTCGCCGATGAGATCGTCGCCACGGGCGGGCAGGCGCTCGCTGTCGACGTCGATGTCACCGACGAGGCCGCCGTGACGTCCATGGTGGAGCGGGCGGTCGAGCGGTTCGGCCGGCTCGACGTCCTGGTCAACAACGCCGGAATCACCCGCGACAATCTGCTGTTCAAGATGCCGCGCTCGGACTGGGACTCGGTCCTGTCGACGAACCTGACGAGCATCTTCCTGTGCTGTCAGGCAGCTCAGAAGGTGATGGTCCCGGCCCGCTACGGCAAGATCGTCAACCTGTCGAGCCGGTCGGCGTTGGGTAACCGGGGGCAGGTCAACTACGCGGCGGCCAAGGCGGGTGTGCAGGGCCTCACCGCGACCCTGGCGATCGAGCTGGGCGCGTTCAACATCAACGTCAACGCCGTCGCCCCGGGTTACATCGCCACGGCGATGACCGCCGCCACCGCCCAGCGGGTCGGAGCCAGCCCCGAGGACCACCAGAAGATGGTGGCCGAGCGCACCCCGCTGGGTCGGGTCGGCCAACCGGACGAGGTCGCGTCCGTCATCGCGTTCCTGGCCAGCGACGAGGCATCGTACGTCAGCGGGCAGACACTCTACGTTAACGGCGGCGCCCGCTGAGCTGACCGGAGGCTCGCGATCCGCCAAAACGTGTGCTCCAGATCGCGAGCCGTCGAGCCTTCTGTTAGCTTGCGGAATCAGGCCCATCAATGTATTGGGTCTGGCGTCCTGGTTGAAGCGTCCTCAACGCGACGACCTGCCTGTCCGCAACGCGCAAGGGAGCACGCCATGCCCCGCACCAGCACATTCTCCGCCACCGGCGTGGTCACGGCGGCGCTGATCGCCGCCGCTGTCCCGCTGGCGGCGTCAGCGTCGGCGACCACCGACGAGATCAACCGCGTCGAGCTGGTGACCGCGGCCGGCGCCGGATGCCCGCCCGACTCGGTCGTCCTCACTCCCGAGGACGACCAGCGGATCCTCATCGGTTACGCAGCGTTGGCGCTCCGCGCCGCCGCCGGCGCCATCGGGGAGCAGGTATCCGGCTGCGCGTTGACGTTGCGACTCAAGCCCGCCGACGGTTACGGCTACCGGATCACCGGCGCCCTGGCCGATCTTGAGGTCGACCTGCCCGCCCGCGCCACCGGGACCCTCAACGTCGCGTTCGGACACGTCGACGAGGCGCCGTGGACTGGATCCCTCGTCCGAACCGGGCCGGAGTCGCGACTGAACACCGTCGCGACCCGCGGCGACAACGTGGCGCGCGGCTGTGATGTGGCCATCCCCGACTTCACCGTCACCACCGAACTGAAGCTCGCCGTCGACCCGGCCAGCGGCGCCGACGCCACCGTGACCGCGCCCCGCCAGACGCTGCAGGTCGTGTGGGAGGAATGCCCGCCGTTCTGATCGCCGCCAACTGACCGGCCGCCGGGCAACGTCAGCTGAGCAACGCCGGCGCGGCCGCGAGGATTCCCAGCGACAGCATCGTGGTCAGCAGGACCACCCGGCTGGCGAACTCCTCGCCGGCCTGGTGCTCCTGGGCGAAGATGAACGTGTTCTGCGCCGTCGGCAGCGCGGCGCACACAACCACCGCCAGCAGCTGCGCCGGCGTTAGCTGGAGCGCCAGCCCGATCCCGTACGCCACCAGAGGCTGCCCGAGCACCTTCAGCGATGTCACCGCCGCCACCTCCGTGAGTGGCACTCGGCTGGCTGGCTGGTCGCGGTGTAGGGAGGCGCCCAACGTCAGCAGCGCCAGCGGCACTGCCGCGGCAGCCAGCAGCGCCAAGGACGTCTGCGCCACCACAGGCAGAGGCACGTCGCTCACCGACACGGCCACACCGAGCGCCGAGCCGAGAATGATCGGGTTCCGCAGCGGCAGGCCGGCGACGCGGCGCAGGCGCATCCGACCACCGCCGCGGCGCCGTTCGAGCGCGATGAGGATCAGCGGCGTCACCACCAGCACCTGTAGCAGCAGCGCCTGTGCCATGAACGACGCGTCGCCGAGCACGTGCAGCGCCACCGGCAATCCCAGATTCGCGGAGTTGACGTAGCCGGCGGCCATCCCCCAGATAACCGGCTCGCCGTCGCGCCGACCGTGCCACCGTTCAGCGAGCACCCAGCCGACAACGATGACGATCGCCATGCTGGCGCCGAACGCGATCAATGCCCGCCCGGCGCCGAGATCGGTCACCGGCGTCTTCGACAGGGTCAGAAACAGCGCGGCCGGCATCGCCAAGTGGAACACCAACCGGCCGAGCGCCGCGGTCGCCTGCTGCCCGACCAGCCCCAGCCGGCGGGCGAGGTAGCCAGCGGCGGTCAGGATCCAGATCGGCCCGAAGGCCGCGACCACGCCCATCAGGTCAGCCGATGGTCCCGGAAGCGGCCGGCGTCAGATCAGAGCATCGACAGGTGGACGTGGTTGGTGTGGTCGCTCGACGGGTCGCCGAAGGCCCGGGTGTAGTTCGTCCAACCCACCGACGGCAGCCACACCTGCCGGTACCAGATCACATACATGACGCCGAGCCGGTCGGCGTTCTTTACCAGGAAAGCGGCGAGGTCGTTGCCGTACCGGCGGTCGGCGCCGGTGGCGTGTCCGCCGAAGCCCTTGCCCTTCTGCACCGAGTAGTCGCAGGCCCGGCCCTTGGGGTGCTCGAACGGCCCGCCGGTCCGGAAGCACGACACGAACCGGGTGTAGCCCAGCCGCTTGGACTCCCGCACCGCGTGCAGCGTCCGCGGAGTGATGCAGCCGCTGGTGGTCGGGTCGTCGGCGGTGCAGCTCTGCCCTGGCCAGGAGCCGTCGCGGCCCCGTGGCGCCTGTCGGGCGGTCGGCAGATTCGCCGAGACCAGACCGCCGGTGGCCTTCCCGCCGGTGATCGACAACAGCCGGACAGCGGCGTCCTTCTTCTTCGTCATCACCGCGAACTGGTGCCGTTGCTGGGCCACCTCGGAGTCGATCGCCGCCTTCGCCCGCGCGACGTCCTCCTGGGCCTGGTTGAGCTCGCGCAGCCGCTGGTCCTCGCGCGAGGTCATCCGTTCCAATGCGGCCGCCCGGTCGAGGAAGGCGTCCGGACCAGCGCTGCGCAACAGCGCCGACGCCGCGTTGAGCCGACCGGCCCGGTAGCCGGCGGCGGCGATGCGGCTCACTTCCGCGTTGATGATGTCGCGGCGCCGCTCCAGCCCGCCGAGTTCCCCGGTGAGCTTCTCCTGACGCTTCTGGGAGGCGGTCAGCTTGACCTTGGCCTCCAGATACCCGCGGCTGGCGTCCTCAAGGACGTCGCGCACCAGTGGAGTCTCGCCCTCGCCGCCGGTGTCGTCGGGGTCGGCCTGCGCGGGGGCGGGCGACGCGGCCGCGAGCACGACGGTCATCGACACCACCGTCGCCATGAGACGGCGAACAAGCACAGTGAGCACCAGCCACGCGGTCCTTCCATCGTCCGCCGGCGCTGGCGCCAGGCAGGACGTCAGCCTGGACGAGCCACGGCGGCGGTCCCGCCCGGCGCCGGGGGGCGCCACCGCAGCGAGACTGGCCGTAGCGTACCCGAACGGCGGCCGGCGTCACGACCGCCGCCTGGGACGCTGCACAGGCCCGACCGGACGGATCGGTGAGCTGGTTGGCCGGCAGGAACCGCCATCGCCCCGGCTGCGATGATCACGCCGCGACCGGCACGCCCTGGGCCGTGGTCACCGACAGCCGGGTGCGCAGCGTCCCGGCCGCCGCGACCTGCCGGTAGTAGGCCAGGCGTCGGCGCGCCACGCAACCGTCGACCTCGTCCACCAGGTCCGGGTCGAGCTGGGCGTTCATGCCGTCGCGCAGCAGCGTCAGCGCCTCGCCGCGTAGCTGCGACACCCGGGACTCGCTGACCCCCAGCTCCTCGGCGATCGCCGACATTGGACGCTCCAGCAGGAAGTAACCGGTGACCACCGTCCGCAACCGGTCCGGCAGCGCGTTGATCGCGTCGTGCAGGTAGCCGATGCGCTCGCGGTGCAGCAGCATCTCCTCGGGGCCGGCGCCGCGTTCGCGGACCAGGTCGTCGGCGGCGCCGTACGGGAAGCCGTGCAGGCTCAGGATCATCGCCCGTTGGACGTCGCCCTCGACCGCGGTGAGGTCGTCCACGGCCACGCCCATCCGGTCGGCCAGCTCCTGCGCGGTGGGGGTACGGCCCAGGGCCGCGGTGAGCTCCTGGCGAATGCCGTCGGCCTGACGGGCCCGGTGGCGCACCGACCGGGACGCCCAGTCGAGGCTGCGCAGCTCGTCGATGAGCGCGCCGCGGATGCGGGTGGCGGCGAAGCGGCCGAATGAGGCGCCCCGCTCGGCGTCGAAGGACTGGGCGGCGGTGACCAGGGCGGCCAGCCCGGCGGAGGTGAGGTCGTCGCGGTTGACGTGTGCCGGCACGCGGCCGAGGATCTCCCGGACCAGGTGGCTGACGAGGGTCATGTGCTCGCGGACAAGCGCCTCCACCTCGGCGGTCACGGTGTTCTCGGCGGTCATCGTCATCGTGGTCTCCCTCGGGGGCGGCGGCCTGCGTGCCGACCTGAGGAAGATTCGCTGTCGTGAGGTGCCGGTTCCGGTCACGGAAGGTTGCCGAATGGTTGCGGTGAGTCCGATTTCCTCAACTTGGGAGCGGCGAGCCGTTCTGGGGACAAGTCCGCAGGTCCGTCGGGTCCGTGCCGATGGGGGATTCGTTGCCGCTGCGCGAGCGAAGGGAGCCGTGGTTTGTCGATTGGCGAGGTGCAGGCCCGCATCACCCAGATCGAGTCGATGGTGGCCGCCGTACGGCAGACCGCAACCGGCGCCGCCGGCGCCAACGGCGAGTTCGCCGCCCAGCTCAAGACCGCCATGTCGCAGACCGCCGGCGCGGACAAGAGCGCCAGCGTCACCGGCGTGTCCAACGGCCAGGCGATGCTCGGCGCGACGTTGCGTCCGCCCAGCCTGACCAACCGCGTCGCCGCTAACGACCGTTGGACGCTGCCGGTGAGCGGCAGCGTCTCCAGCGAGTTCGGTCCCCGCTGGGGCACCGAGCACGAAGGCATCGACTTCGCCGCCCGCTCCGGCACGGCGGTGCGCGCGGCCAAGGACGGCGTCGTCAAGAAGGCCAGTTGGTACGGCGGCTACGGCAAGGCCGTCATCATCGATCACGGCGACGGGGTCAGGACGCTCTACGGTCACAACTCCAAGCTCGACGTCAAGCCCGGCGACCGGGTCCAGGCCGGTCAGACGATCGCGCGGGTGGGCAGCACCGGCGACTCGACCGGCCCGCACCTGCACTTCGAGGTGCAGGTGGACGGCAAGGCGGTCAACCCGCGGCCGTGGCTGAAGAAGCACGGCGTACAGCTCTGACCGGACGCTCCTGAGCCTGTCCGCCGCGCCCACCTGAGCGGCCTGCGCCGCCCCTGACGTTGGTTATAGTGGCTCCCGCGCGAGACACGCCCAGCCGACGCCGTTCACCGGCGCTGGCGGCGCGCGGACGGGAGGGGGCCTGCGGTGAGCCAACCGACCCGGCGCGTCCTCACCGTCCCCAACGTCATCAGTTTCGTCCGGCTGCTCGGCGTTCCGGTCTTTCTCTACCTGCTCCTCGTGGCGCGCGCCGACGTGGCCGCCGCGGTCGTTCTGGCGGTCGGCGGCACCAGCGACTGGATCGACGGCTACGCGGCTCGCCGGCTCCGGCAGGTCAGTCGCCTCGGGGAGATCCTCGACCCGCTGGCCGACCGGCTCTACATCGCCGCCACCCTGGTGGCGTTCACCGTGCGTGGCATTGTTCCCTGGCAGCTCACCGCGGCCCTGGTCGCCCGGGATGTGCTCATGGGCGTGGTTCTGCTCGCGCTGCGCCGCCGCGGCTACGCCCCGCCACCGGTGCACTATCTGGGCAAGGCGGCCACGTTCGTGCTGCTGGCGGCCTTCCCGCTGCTGCTCGCGGCGGCCGCCGTCCCAGCCGTGGCCATGGTCGCCGGCGTGACCGGGTGGGCGTTGGCCTGGTGGGGTCTCGGCCTGTACTGGATCGCCGGCGGCATGTACGCGGCGCAGGCCGCGGCGGCGCTGCGTTCGACGGCCGCCACGGACGGTCGTCGATGAGTCCGCCGGCGCCGCACAACTTCGGACCTGACTTCCTCACGTCGCTGTTCCGGTTCCCGTTGGATCCCGGGTACGCCGACGCCGCAGCCGCGCGCGACGAGCGCGGTCCGCGGCGCCCCGGCGTCCGGCTGGCGTTACGGGTGACCGCGGTCCTCACCACGCTGGCGATCGGTGTCCTGTTGGCGGTGGCCTACCGGAAGACCATCGAGGACCAGCCCGAGCGCGCCCGTGCCCGGGCTGCGCTGGTCGACTCCATCCAGCGCCTGCGGGCGCAGACCGACGAGCAGCAGGCGCAGGCCGCTCGCCTCCGCGAGCAGGTGAGCCGGCTGCGTGACGCCCAGCTCAGCGGGAGCGCCGCCAGCGAGCTGCGGGCGTTGGAGATGACGGCGGGCCTCACCCGGGTTCAGGGCGACGGCGTCCGGATCGAGCTGAGCGACGGCCCCGACGCCGTCGACCCGGTCACCGGCAACCGTCGCTCGGGCAACCGGGTCCGGGTCGACGACCTGCACATCCTGGTCAACGATCTGTGGACGGTCGGCGCGGTGGCGATCGAGGTCAACGGTCAGCGGCTCACCGCGATGTCGACGATCCGCGCCTCGGGGGAGGCCATCCAGGTCGACGCCAAGCCGGTCGGCAGCCCCTATGTGATCACCTCGATCGGCCCGTCGGATCTGGCCGACGACTTCGCGCGTACCACGTCGGCGGGCCTGATGCGGACCCTGGTGAAACTGCATGGCATGGGCTTCCGGGTGCGGGAGGTCGATGATCTCGTCCTGTCGGCCGCGCCGGACCAGGCGCTGCGGGAGGCTCGCCGCCTGTTGCCGCGCCCCACCGCCTCACCGCAGGCCAGCCGCCGGCCGAATGCCCCCACCCCTGCCACCGAAGCGTCCGGAGACGGCTGATGCTCGCTTTTCTCGCCCTCATCGCTGGAGTCGTCCTCGGGTTGTTGATCAACCCTGAGGTGCCGACGGTCCTCCAGCCGTATCTGCCGATCGCGGTGGTCGCCGCCCTCGACGCGGTCTTCGGCGGCATCAGGGCCAAGCTGGACCGCATCTTCGACGACAAGCAGTTCGTCGTGTCGTTCATCTCGAACGTCCTGGTCGCGGCGCTCATCGTCTACCTCGGCGACCAGCTCGGCGTCGGCGGTCAGCTCTCCACCGGCGTGGTCGTCGTCCTCGGCGTCCGCATCTTCGGCAACGTCGCCGCGATCCGGCGACACCTCTTCCGGGCGTAGGGTGGTTCGTCATGAGCACCGATGACGGCGAGGCTTCGCGGCGCTCGGGTCGCCAGCCGACCGGGGTCGGCTGGCCCGGCGGCGTCACCCCCGACCCGGCCCCTTCCCCGCCGGACGCCGCCGAGCCCTCCACCATCTCGGAGCCTGGCCCAGGACGGCGCTCCAACAGCGCCAGCGCCATGATCGCCGTCCTGTTGGCGCTGCTCGGCTTCGCGATGGTGGTGCAGCTGCGCCACGTCGCCGCCGACTCCCAGCTCTCCAGCGCCCGCGAGGACGACCTGGTCAGCATCCTGTCGGATCTGGAGGCCCGCGAAACCCGGCTGAACGTGGACATCCGGCGGTTGGAGGACAGCCAGCGTCAGCTGAACTCGGGCGCCCAGCGCCGTGAGGCGGCGCTGGCGGACGCCGCCCGTCGGGCTGACGAGCTGGGACTTCTGGCTGGCGCGCTGCCGGCCGAGGGTCGCGGGATGCGGCTGCGTCTTGAGGGCGACAGCGAGGCGCTGAGCGCCGGCACCGTTCTGGACGCGGTGCAGAGCCTGCGCAACGCCGCCGCGGAGGCGATGCAGATCCGCGGCGCCCACGAGGAGCCGGTGCGGATCGTGGCCAGCAGTTACTTCGTCGACCAGAATGGTCAGCTCAAAGTCGACGGACGGCTGCTCAGCCGCCCGTACACCATCGAGGTTATCGGCGATCCGTCGAATCTTCGTTCCTCGCTCACGATTCCGGGCGGGGTGGTCCCCAAGGTCCGTGAGCGCGGCGGTAATGTGACCATGGACGATCTTTCGATCGTTGAGGTGACGGCCCGCTATTCGCCGACAACCTTGAAATTCGCCCGGCCGGCGTCGTAGCCGCTCGGCGTGAGATCTCCGTCGGCCGCCCGGGCGTCAAGCCGGTCGGTGGGCGCCAGCGCCGGGAGACCGGCGGTAGTCGCGAGGGCAAAGGATCGATTGGCGTGGTCCCTGACGAGCTGCGGTACACGGCTGAGCACGAGTGGGTCGCCCCGGCGGCCGGCGGGGCGGTGCGGGTGGGCATCACCCATTTCGCCCAGGACGCTCTCGGCGACATCGTCTACGTCCAGCTTCCCGAGGTCGGCGCGTCATTCGGCGCCGGCGAGCCGCTCGGCGAGGTCGAGTCCACCAAGAGCGTCTCCGAGATCTACGCCCCGCTCGCCGGCGCCATCACCGCCAGCAACGACAAGCTCGCGGACGCGCCGGATCTCATCAACGCGGATCCGTACGGCGAGGGTTGGCTCATCGAGATCCAGGTCGAGCCGGACGCGCTGGCGGGCCTCCTCGACGCTGAGGCCTACCGCAAGCTCATTGCGGGCTGAGGCCCGCGGGCCCGGTTGCGCGTGGGTCTGCCCGCGCGCCTGGTTGACCCCATATTTGGGCGATGACTAGGCTCGCACAGTCGATTGACGCTTAGTATCCGAATTCGGTGATCGCGCGTAGGTGGTCGCCCCGAGGTGTGCCCCTGCCGCGCGGACCCGCGCGGCGCTGGTGTTCCGCGGGCGTCCGGCCGACGCTGATTAGTGACTCCCAACCCGCGAGGTGGTCTAGATGACGCGCCCAGACGACGAGTTCCCCCCGCTCGACGTCACGTCCACGCTCAACCTTGGATCTCTTGACGAGGTGCTCGACGGGCCCGACTCCGACGTGGTGCCCGGCCGGATGTCCGGCTCGTTGCCGCCCGGGATGGCCCTGTTGGTGGTGCGGCGTGGCCCTAATGCCGGCGCGCGGTTCCTGCTCGACCACGACGTGACGGCGAGTGGCCGGCATCCCGACAGCGACATCTTTCTCGACGACGTGACGGTGTCGCGCCGACATGCCGAGTTCCATCGCGAGGGCGGCGCGTTCACCGTTCGTGATGTCGGCAGCCTCAACGGCACCTACGTCAACCGGGAGCGGGTCGAGGCCGCGACGCTCAGCAGCGGGGACGAGGTCCAGATCGGCAAGTTCCGTCTCGTCTTCATCGCCGGTCCGCGCCCGGACCAGGGAGTCGGCCGGCAGTGACTTCGCCCGGGGCCGCGGCGGCGCGCCCCGATCCGCGCGCCCCCGCGTCGATGAGCATCGGCGAGGTGCTCGGTCTGCTGCGGGTCGACTTTCCCGACGCCACGATCTCGAAGCTGCGCTTCCTTGAGGGCGAGGGTCTGGTCGAGCCGCAGCGCAGCGCGGCCGGCTACCGCAAGTACAGCGCTGCCGACGTCGAGCGGCTCCGTTACGTCCTGACGGCGCAGCGCGACCATTACCTGCCCCTGCGGGTCATCCGGGAGCATCTGGCCGCGATGGACGCCGGCGCGCTCGCGCCGGTCGGTCGCCCGCGGCCGTCGTTGGCGTCGGTGGACGGCCGGTCCACGGGCCTGCCGGTCGAGAGCACCGGCCTGCTCGACCGTCCGGAGCTGTTGCGCCGTACCGGTCTGGACGACGGCGCTCTGCGGCAGCTGGAGCGCGACGGCCTCATCACGTCGACGTCCACGGGGCGCTATGACCTGGACGCGGTCACGGTCGCCGAGGTCGCCGCCGAGTTGGGCCGGTTCGGTATCGAGCCGCGGCATCTGCGGGCCTGCCGGGCGGCCGCTGACCGTGAGGTGGGCCTGTATGCCCAGCTGCTGGCGCCTTTGGCGCGGCAGAGCGATCCGGGGGCCCGGGACCGCGCCGGCGAGGTGGCCCGCGAGCTGGTCACGCTGTCGCAGCGGCTGCACGGGGCGCTGATCCGGGCCGGTCTGCGGGACACGGTGGGGCAGTGAGGTCCACGGACGGTCGGCCGCTGTGGCGGTCGGGGCCGACCCTTGGCATGTACGGTTCAGTCAAGACTGGGACGACACGGAGGCGGCGGTGCGCGAGCTGAGCGTGGTCGGGGTGCGGGTCGAACTGCCCAGCAACCAGCCGATCGTCCTGCTTCGGGAGGTCGACGGGGACCGTTACCTGCCCATCTGGATCGGGGCGGTCGAGGCGACGGCGATCGCCTATGAGCAGCAGGGCGTCAAGCCGGCCCGGCCGTTGACCCACGACCTCATGCGCGATGTCCTGGCCGCGGTCAAGACGCCGCTCAAGGCTGTCGAGATCATGGAGCTGAAGGACAACGTCTTCTACGCCGACCTGATCCTGGGCGATAACGTCCGGGTCTCGGCACGGCCGAGCGACTCGATCGCCTTGGCGTTGCGGGCCGGCGCGCCGATCCGGTGCGCTGAGGAGGTGCTCGCCGAGGCCGGCATCGTCATCCCGGACGAGCAGGAGGACGAGGTCGAGAAGTTCCGGGAGTTCCTTGACCAGGTCAACCCGGACGACTTCGCCAGTTGACGGCTGCGGCGGGCGTCCGATTGCCTCAACGGGCACGGTCAGTCCCTCGCGGCGTGTCGCCATGAAGCCTGCCTGTCGCCGGGTCCGGTCGGCTATAGGGTGAGCAGGTCGACGGCGCACCCCCGGGGAGGTTAGTCGGAATGGACGACCCGCACCGTACTGACGCGCACGCCAGCCAGCCCGCTCCTGACGCGGTCGCTGACGCGCCGAGCCCGCCGCCTGGAATCGAGGACGGCGATGTCGGCTACCGCGGCGTGACGGCCTGCCACGCCGTCGGGATCAGCTACCGGCAGCTCGACTACTGGGCCCGTACCTGTCTGGTCGTGCCGAGCGTGCGTGACGCGTCGGGCTCGGGCACCCAGCGGCTGTACTCGTTCCGTGACCTGGTGGTTCTCAAGGTCGTCAAGCGCCTGCTCGACGCCGGGGTGTCGTTGCAGAACATCCGTCGGGCGATCGAGGCGTTGCGTTCGCGTGGCGTGGGCGATCTGGCCGGTATCACGCTGATCTCCGATGGCGCGACGGTGTACGAGTGCCGCTCCGCCGAGGAGGTCGTCGATCTGCTCCAGGGCGGTCAGGGCGTGTTCGGGATCGCGATCGGCGGCGCCTTCAAGGAGATCCAGGGCAGTCTGTCCCACCTGCCGGCTGAGCCGGTGGTCGGTGTGGCGGTCACCGAGCGGAGCCCGGCGGCAGCGCACGCTGATGAGCTGGCCGCGCGGCGGGCCCGCCGTCGGGCGGGCTGATCTCAACGCTCGTAGCCCCACCGGACGGCCAACGCCCGTAGGTCTTCGGGCAGGCTCTCCCGTGACGTGATCTGGCGGGGCGTCTGGATGCGTCCGCTGCGGATCCGGTCGGTCCAGTCGCCCAGACCGGCTTTGATCGTTCCGTGGGGTTGTCGGCCGTATTCGAGCATCGTCGGGTCGAATTCGATGCCGAGGAACTCGCAGACGCCCCGGATGACCGGGTGGGCGTCGCGGGCCAGGTCCTCGTACCGGACTGTGTGGCCGGGCAGGGCCCGGCGGGCCTCGTCCACGGCGGTGGCGTAGCGGTCGACCTGGGCATGCACCTCGTCGGGGCTCAACTGCGGTCGGGCCCGTGCCCAGGAGGCGGCGATGGCGGCGGGGTCGCGCAGCAGGAACAGGTAGCGGGCGTCGGGCCAGCAGCGGGCGATGCGGCTCCACATGAACGTGTGGTGCGGGGTCTTCTCGACCAGGATCTTCTTACCGCTGCGGGTCAGCGCCCGTTCCAGGACCCGGTCCCAGAGCAGGTGGGTGAGTTCCTCGGCGCTGAAGCCCAGCTCGTGCATGGCGTCGGTGACGTACTGGTTGTCGAGCTTGGCGGTCAGCTGGGTGAGGTGCAGCTCGTGCGGCGCGTAGACGGCCGGGTGGCTGTTGAGGATCATCCGGAGCAGCGTCGAGCCGGAGCGCACCGAGCTGAACAGGAACACCGGCGCGTGTAGCAGGCGGCCGGGCCGGCGGACCAGTCGGGGGCGGCCGTCGCGGCCTCTGCCCAGCTGTAGTGGGGTGTGTCTCGCGAGGCGGACGCTCACGGTCTGTTTCCAGCCCATGACCGACGACTGTAGGGTCGACACGCGGTGCGAAACACCACGACACGCACTATTTGCCGTTTTTGTTACATCGCCTGACCGTGCCATCGCGTTCCACCCCGACCAGGTGGCCCTACGGCGTTGATCACGACGCTGGTAGCGTTGCGCACGCCGATTTCTCCTGCGCGGGAGAGCCCGCGTCGGGGCGGCGAGCCCCGGCCGGCGCCGAAGGGGCAACTCCTCCCCGGAACCTCTCAGGCACCAGGACCGCGTCCGGCTCGTCGGCTCTGGAGCGCGCGCCGTCAGCGGGCACAACAGACGGGGAGGGCCCGTAGTCGCCCCCCGTCGTTGGAGTGCCCAGATGACCGCACACGAGACCCCGTCCAACCGTGACGCCTTCGCCCGCCGCCACATCGGCCCGGACGTCGCCGAGCAGCAGCGGATGCTGGAGGCCATCGGCTACAGCAGCGTCGACGAGCTGATGGACGCCGCGATCCCCGAGGCCATCCGGTTCACCGGCGACCTCGACCTGCCCGCCGCCGCCACCGAGGCGCAGGCCCTGGCCGAGCTACGGGAGCTGGCCGGCGCCAACACCGTCGCCACCTCGATGATCGGCCTCGGGTACTACGGCGCCCACACCCCGGCGGTGATCGGGCGTAACGTGCTGGAGAACCCGGCCTGGTACACCGCGTACACCCCGTACCAGCCGGAGATCAGCCAGGGCCGGCTCGAAGCCCTGCTCAACTTCCAGACCATGGTCACCGACCTCACCGGCCTCGCCACCGCCAACGCCTCGATGCTCGACGAGGGCACCGCCTCGGCCGAGGCGATGACGCTGGCCCGCCGCTCGTCCAAGAGCAGGAGCAACATCTACGTCGTCGACGCCGACACGCTGCCGCAGACGATCTCGGTGATCCTCACCCGTGCCGAGCCGCTGGGCATCGACGTCCAGATCCGCGACCTGGCCGCGGGCCTGCCGGACGAGTTCTTCGGCCTGCACCTGCAGTACCCGGGCGCCTCCGGCGCGGTGCGGGACCACGCCGCGCTCGTCGAGGCCGCCCACGGCGTCGGCGCCCTGGTCACCGTCGCCGCGGACCTGCTGGCCTTGACCCTGCTGCGCGCTCCCGGCGAGATCGGCGCCGACATCGCCGCCGGCACCACCCAGCGGTTCGGCGTCCCGATGGGCTTCGGCGGCCCGCACGCCGGCTACCTGGCGGTCCGCGCCGGCCTGGAGCGTTCGCTGCCCGGCCGGCTGGTCGGGGTCTCCAGGGATGTCGAGGGCGCCCCGGCGTACCGGCTGGCGCTACAGACCCGCGAGCAGCACATCCGCCGTGAGCGGGCCACCAGCAACATCTGCACCGCGCAGGTGCTGTTGGCGGTCATGGCCTCCATGTATGCCGTCTACCACGGCCCGGAGGGCCTCAAGGAGATCGCCCGGCACGCCCACGACGCGGCGACCCGCCTCGCCGCCGGCCTGCGCGCTGGCGGGGTGGAGCTGACCGCCGTGGCGTTCTTCGACACCGTCACCGCCGTCGTTCCTGGCCGGGCCGAGGCTGTCGTGGCCGCGGCCGCCGAGCGCGGGGTGAACCTGCGCCTGGTCGACGCCGACCACGTCAGCGTCGCCTGCGACGAGACCACCACGCCTGAGCACCTGGACGCCGTCTTCGCCGCGTTCGGCGTCGCCGCCCCGACCGGCGCCGTCGCCGACGCCCTGCCGCAGGGCCTGCGCCGTACGTCGGATTTCCTCACCCACCCGATCTTCCGCACCCACCACTCCGAGACCGGCATGCTGCGCTACCTGCGCCGCCTCGCCGACGCCGACTACGCCCTGGACCGGGGCATGATCCCGTTGGGCTCGTGCACGATGAAGCTCAACGCCACCACCGAGATGATCCCGGTGACCTGGCCCGAGTTCGCCAACATGCACCCCTACGCCCCGGCCGACCAGACCGGCGGCTACGAGCGTCTGGTCGCCCAGCTCGAAACCTGGCTCGCCGAGGTCACCGGTTACGACGCCGTCAGCGTCCAGCCCAACGCCGGTTCCCAGGGCGAGCTGGCCGGCCTGCTGGCGATCCGCGGCTACCACCGCGACAACGGCCAGGCCGAGCGCGACGTCTGCCTCATCCCGTCCAGCGCCCACGGCACGAACGCCGCCAGCGCCGTCATGGCCGGGATGCGGGTGGTCGTCGTGGCCTGCGACGACGACGGCAACGTCGACATGATCGACCTCGACCGTAAGATCGCGGCAAACCGGGACGCGCTCGCCGCGATCATGGTCACCTACCCGTCGACGCACGGCGTGTACGAGACCGGCATCGCCGAGTTGTGCGAGAAGGTCCACGCCGCTGGCGGTCAGGTCTACGTCGACGGGGCGAATCTCAACGCCCTGCTCGGTTTCGCCAAGCCCGGCAGGTTCGGCGCGGACGTCTCGCACCTGAACCTGCACAAGACGTTCTGCATTCCGCACGGCGGCGGCGGCCCGGGCGTCGGCCCGGTGGCGGTCCGCGCCCACCTTGCCAGGTACCTGCCGGGCAACCCGCTGCACATCGCCGCCGGCACATCGGAAACCAACCACGCCGTCTCGGCGGCGCCGCTCGGGTCGGCCGGGATTCTGCCGATCTCCTGGGCGTACCTGCGGATGATGGGCCCGGACGGTCTGTCGAACGCCACCGCGGTCGCGGTGCTGGCGGCCAACTACGTGGCGGCCCGGCTGCGCGAGCACTACCCGGTGCTCTACAGCGGCAACAAGGGCCTGGTCGCCCACGAGTGCATTCTCGACCTGCGCACGATCACCAAACAGACCGGCGTCTCGGTCGACGACGTCGCCAAGCGCCTCATCGACTACAGCTTCCACGCCCCGACGATGTCGTTCCCGGTCGCCGGCACGCTCATGGTCGAGCCCACCGAGAGCGAGGATCTTGACGAGTTGGACCGGTTCTGCGACGCGATGATCGCCATCCGGGGCGAGATCGAGGCGGTGGCGCAGGGGCGGTGGCCGGCCGGCGACAACCCGCTGGCCAACGCGCCGCACACGGCGGCGATGGCGACGGCGGAGGTCTGGGAGCACGCGTACCCGCGTCAGGTCGGGGTCTACCCGGGCGGGGTGGTCAGCCAGGGCAAGTACTGGCCGCCGGTGCGTCGGATCGACGGGGCCTACGGGGACCGTAACCTGGTCTGCTCGTGCCCGCCGCCAACGGCGTACGAGGACTGAGCGTGACGCGCGGCGCGGTGCGGGCGGTCGGCGGCAACGTCAGCCGTCCGCACCGCGCGGGCTGGACAGATCGGTTCGGCACGCTGCCTGCGGCGCGGCAGGGCACGCGGTTCAGGCGGCGATAAGCGGCGGCCGGGTCGGACCGCGGTGCGGGGCGATGGCGCTGCCGTCGGGTAGCAGCTCGCCGGTGTCCTCGAAGAGGATCACCCCGTTGCACAGCAGGCTCCACCCCTGCTCGGGGTGTGCGACGAGGCAGCGGGCGGCTTCGCGGTCAGGGGCTTGGGCTGACGGGCACGGGGGCTGGTGTTCGCACATCGAGGGCTCCGGGGGCGGAATTGTTGCGCGGGTTGGGGAACCAGGCTGGTCGTCGTTCGGTCTTACGGGTCGTACCTGTGTCGATAACTGCGATACCGCCACCAGGGGAGTTGTGGCGTATGTCACATGACTGTGCGTCACATTAACACTGGACGCAACTGGTTTCGCAGCGGGTAGGCGTTCGCCCCACAGAGAAACGCCAAACGGATGAGACAGGTCGGTACGCTCGTCGTGACATCAACCGAAATGTATCTGGCGCCGCCCCCGGCAGCCCCGGAACTCGACAGCCACGGACTGCGGGAACGCGCCCGCTGGCAGTGGCGTCTCGGAGACCCCGGCGATCCGTTAAGTGATCTATGTCTATTCCTGGCGGACCAGGGGATACCGGTCGACGACCTGGCCCGGCCCGGCGGCGCCGCCCGACCCGGCGCCGCCTTCGGGGCCGCTGTGTTCGTCTCTGCCGCCGCGTCCGCCTGCGCCATCGGCGCCCCGCCCGGACGGGCCACCCCCGCGCCCGCGGTCCCCGACATCGTGGCCATCGCCTACGACCGCACCCGGCGGTCCGTCCCCACCCCCACCGGCACGTTCACCCGAAAGAGTGAATGGCGGGTCGGCCACTGGACACCCAGCTGGACCAGCGGGCAGCACGCCGACGCCGTCGACGCCGTCCGCGCCGCCATCGCCCGCGGCGACGTCTACCAGGCCAACGTCGTCGGCCACAGTCGCGCCCCGTACCACGGCGAACCCGACAGCGCCCTCAACGCCGTCGCCGGCCTCGCCGGCGCCCGCTACGGCGGCGCGCTCGCCGGACCCGGCTGGGCCATCGCCACGGCGTCCCCGGAAACCCTTGTCGCGGTCGCCGCCGGCCGGGCCAGCACCCGGCCCATCAAAGGCACCAGGCCCGCCACCGCCGCCGGCCGCGCCGAGCTGCTCGCCTCGGCCAAGGAACGCGCCGAACACATCATGATCGTCGATTTGGAGCGCAACGACCTCGCCGCCGTCGCCCGCACCGGCAGCGTCGTCGTCGACGAGCTCTTCACCGTCCGTCGCTGGTGCGACCTGTGGCAGGCCGAGTCCGTCGTCACCGCGGCCCTCGCCGACGGCGTCGGCCTGGCCGAGCTGCTGCGGGCGCTCGCCCCCGGCGGCTCGGTGACCGGCGCCCCCAAACGGGCGGCGCTGGCGCAGATCGCCGCCCTCGAACCGGTCGGGCGTGGCGCCAGCATGGGCGCCATCGGCTGGATCAGCCCCGGCCAGCTCGATCTCGGCCTGTCCATCCGCACCGTCGCCGTCGACGCCACCCACCTGCACCTGTGGGCCGGCGGCGGCATCACCTGGGACAGCGAGCCGGCCGCCGAGGTCGCCGAGGCCGCCGCCAAGGCCGCCCCGATCATGGCGGCGCTCGCCGCCGGCTGAGGCCCTGGCCGGCGCTAGTAGTCGCTAGTAGTACAGGGGCTGGTCCTGCGTCGGGTCGGCCGCGACGACATCCAGGCCGGCGTCGCGCACGAGCGCGTCGACCGCGGCCCGCTCGGCGCCGATGCCGGCCCAGTGCGGGTCAACGTCGCTGGCGAAACACCAGCGGCGGTCCGCCGGCCAGACGAACGCCGGCGGCGCGATCGGACTCCCGTCGCCCAGGTCGGTCTCCCAGGCGTCGATGTCGTGCGCCGCGCCGCGGAGCAGGACGTAGCGGCGGTGGGGCGTATCGACGAACGGTCCACGCTGGGCCAGCGCCGGCAGCGGGATGTTGGAGTAGCCCTCCCAGAGGCAGAAGTAGCAGTCGTCCGGGGTGGTGGTGAACCCGGCGAGCAGACGCACCGCGCGTCGCGCCTGGGCGATGTCCGAGGGGTGATCCTCGGGCAGGTGGACGTCCGCCTCGCTCTGGCCCGGCTGGCTGGGGTCGGGAATGAAGCGGAGTCGGACAAACGCCTCGAAGCCCTGAGGGCCGAACTCGATCAATTGCCAGACCGGCGTGTCGGTCCGGACGAGCCAGTCCGCGGCGGCCGTGTCCGGACAGAATCTCAGCCCCATGATCACCCTTCGTCGTGCCGGCCGGAAATCCCGGTCGTCGCTGCCGGTTCCGTGGGGCTGATCGTCACACAGGACGCTGCAGGGAGTGACCCCATGGCGACCGTTGTGGCTACCTGAAGCGATCGTCCCGTCGCGCTTAGCGGTATTCCAGCCTGCGTGGCGCCACATTGCGACCAGGGGTTGTGTCCGGGGGAGACGTCCATCACATTGGTGTTGATCAATACTTGTGGGGCCGCGACACGCGGACCCGTCTGGAGGCATGCAATGAACCGCACCGATGGTCTGGGCCGACGCGGCTTCCTCGCCGGAGTTGGGGCGCTCGCCGGCGGGGCATTGACCGGATCGGCGGCGCTTGGCCAGCCCGCCCCTGAGCCGCGCCGGGCCGCTGCCACGGACGGCCTCGGTCGGATCGACCCCGGGCCCGACGTCGTCGACGCCCGCACCGGCGCGGTCGACTGGGCGGCGGTCCGCGCCCAGTTCCGGCTCGACCCACGGAAGGTGCACCTGTCGCTGTTCCTGCTCTCGTCGAACCCCACGCCGATCCGGGACCGGATGGCCAGGGTCGCCGAGCAGTACGACGCCGACCCGATGCTCGCCTACCAGGGCGACGACGACGCCCAGTCCTCGGTCGTGCGGTACCTGGGCGGCAGCGGCGGCGAGTCGGCGCTGTGCTGGAACACCACCACCGCGCACGGCCTGGTGTGGGGCAGTTTGAAGATCAAACCGAGCCAGGAGATCCTGCTCACCAACTTCGACCACTTCGTCCACCACGGCTCGGTCGACCTGTGCTGCAACCGCAGCGGCGCCCGCAAACGGGTCATCAGCCTCTTCGCCGACCCGGCCAAGGCCACCGCGGACGAGATCGCCAGCCGCCTCAAGGCCGAGATCAAACCCAACACCCGGGCCGTCGGCACGACCTGGGGCCACTCCAGCTGCGGCGTCCGGATGCCCCTGGCGGTGATGGCCAAGGTCGTCGCCGAAGCCAACCGCGGCCGCGCCGAGGCCGACCGCTGCCTGCTCATCGTCGACGGCGTGCACGCCCTCGGCGCCGTCGACGAGAGCCCGGCCGCCAGCGGCGTGGACGTGTTCCTGTCCGGCCTCCACAAGTGGCTGTTCGGCCCGCGCGGCACCGGCATCGTCTGGTACAAGTCCGGCGTCGGGCAGAACTTCTACCCCCAGCACCACTCCTACGCCGGCGGCGCCCACAACCCCGGCGGGTTCCACGCCTCCGAAGCGCGCCTCGCGCTGCCGACAACCATCGCGTGGCACGACAACATCGGACGCCGGAACATCGCCGCCCGGATCACCGAGCTGTCCACCCGGCTCAAGGACGGGCTCTCCGAGATCCGGGGCATGCGGCTGCGCACCCCCCGGGACCCGGCCATGTCGGCGGGGATCACCTGCTTCGAGATCGACGGGATGTCCAACAGCAGCATCGTCAACGGGCTGCAGCAACGGGGCCTGATGGCCTCGCACGCCACCTACTCAGCCCAGTACGCCCGGGTGGGGACCGCCTGCATCAACACACCAGAGGAGATCGACAAGGTGATCGCCGCGGTACGGCAGCTCGCCGGCGCCCGCTACCGCTGACCGCCAGCTCACACCACGATGAGCGCGGGTTTCGGATGTCGCAGAAACTCGTGGTGCGAGATGTCCCACCCGTACGCCCCGGCCCGGCCGAACACCAGCACGTCACCGACCCGGAGGCGGTCCACCCGCTGCCCCCGGGTCAGCACGTCGCGCGGCGTGCACAGCTCCCCGACGGCGTCCACCTCGACGCCGACGACCTGCGGCCGCGCGAACGGGTACGGCCACCGGTCCACCGGCAGCACCGTGAACGGGTGCGAATACCCCCAGGCGGCGGGCAGCCGGAAATGATGTGTGCCCCCGCGCAGCACCGCGAACCACCGCCCGTGGGTGCGCTTGAGGTCCAGCACCTGCGCGGCGTACCAGCCGGCATCGGCCGCCAGGAACCGTCCCGGCTCGAACACCAGCTCCACCCCCGGCGGCAGCTCCAGACCGGCCAACCCGACCCGCAACGCGCCCAGGTCGAACCGCTCGCCCCCCGCGTAGTCGACACCCAGCCCGCCGCCGACGTTCACCATCCGCAGATCCACACCATGCTGGCCGGCCGCCGCGCCCGCCCACGCCACCGCCTCCCGGACGAACGCCGCATACGCCTTCGCGTCCAGGCTGTTGGAAACCGCATGCAGGTGGAAACCCACCAGCCGCACCCCCGGCGCCAGCCCGGCCGCTGTCACGAACTCGCCCAGCTGCGCCTCGTCCACCCCGAACGGCGTCGCCGCCCCAGTCATCTGGTGCGAGCCGGTCAGCGCGCCCCCGGCCCGGTTCACCCGCACCGCCACCGGGACCCGCCCGCCACCGGGCCACCGCGCCCCCTGACCGAGCGTCCAAGCCAACCGGCGCAGCTCACCGACGCTCTCCACATGCAACACCGCCCCGGCGCGCACCGCCGCCGCCAGCTCGTCGTCGGTCTTTCCGGGCCCGCCGAACGCCACCCGCCGGGCGCCGGCCGCCACCGCCAGCGCCAACTCCCCACCCGAGGCCACCTCAAGCCCGTCGCAACGACCGGCGAACTGCGCCACCACCTCCGGATGCCCGTTGGCCTTCACCGCGTACAGCAGCCCCGCCCCCGCCGGCAACGCCTCCCGCACCGCGGCCACGGCCGCCGCCAACGCCTGCCGCTGGTACACGTACGCGCACACCGGCGTCGACGCCGTCCGCACCGCCGCCACCACCGACGCCGGTAGCGTCATCACCACGTGCCCCGGCGCAACGGGTTCGGCGCCGGCCGGTACCGGTCCCCGCCACCGGCCAGCCGCATCCGCACCAACGCCTTGTGCGGGACCGTCGGCGCCGTCCACGCCGCGTGGTCGGCATCCGCCGCCGCCGCGGTGACCGGATCCGCCCGCAACGGCGCCAACGCCTCGTCGACGACCTGCCGCACCACCCGCCACGCCGCCCGCTCGTCCAGCCCGTGCGACCCCACCAGCTGCACCACCACCTCGCCAAGGTGCGCCTGCAACGCCGTGTACCCCACCTTCGCCCGCACCTGCTCCACCGACTCGGCCACGATCGCCGACCCCGGCCACAGTGGCGTCGCCAGACCCGCCGCCGCCAGCCGCGGCGGGAACAGCCGCAGCCCGGCGAAGTCCCGCCACACCATCCGGTACGGCGCCCCGGCGACGAACGTCGGCAGACAGTTCTGCAGATGCGCCTCCACCCCGATGCCACACCGGGACGCCAACCGCAACGCCGGCCCCAACAACAGCCGGCCGTACTCACCAACGAACGCCAACGCCGCCGCCGACCCGTCCCACAAACCCCTGGCCGCGGCGAACTCGTCCACCACTGTCGCCACCCCCGACCGCCCATCCGGGCCGACCGCGGCCAACGCCACCCCCGGCACCGCACGCTCCCCGGCGACGAGCTGACCGTCCAACCCCTCCCGCAGGATCGCCGACACCTGCCGACCATCCCCGACCGCCGGCGCCCCCGCCCCGGCCACCTCGTCGAGCAGCAGCACCCGATGCCCGTCCGGATCATCACCCAACGCCTTACGCAACGTCTGGCCGACCGGCGCGCCGTTGCGCGCGCTCGCCACCGAGATCGTCCGGCGCGTCGAGGTGATCTGCACATCCAACGACAGCTTGAGATACCTGGCCCGCCCGTCCGCGCCCGGCGGCAACAGCACGGTACGCACCGCCGCCCCCGGCCACGCCGGCAACTCGCCGTCCAGAACCGTCAGCAGACCCTCCTCGAACGCCTCCCGCTGTCCCCGCAGCAACGCGCCCAACTGCCAGGCGTGCACCGGTTGCGTCACATACCCGGGCGGCGCCGCCGGCGTCTGCGGGTACAGCCGCGCCAACGCCGCCCCCACGTCGTCGCCCCGGCTGAGCCCGCGCCGCACCCCCACGAACCGGACGCTCGTCCCCGGACCCTCCACATCGTGGGCCAACACGTCCGGCACCGACCAACCCAGCCGGGTCCGGCCACACGGGTGCAGATTGTGCCCCTGGATCGCCCAACGCTCCGCCGCGACCGCGCCAGCGTCCGCCCCGCCGCACGGCCCCGCCACCCGCCCAGCCCGCGCCGAAGCGATCGCCTGGTTGATTACCGCGTCCGCCAACTCGGTCAACAACGCCGCGCCGCCCACGGCGCCCGCCAGGCTGCCGGCCATGGACCAGCCCGCCGGCAACCGCCGCACCTGCACCCGACCGAACCCGTGCCGGACGCCCACCCCGCCGCCGGCGCCCACCCCCAGATCGTCGGCCAGGCCCTCGCGCAGCAACGCCGCCAGCAGCCGCCGACCCACCACGTCGGCGGCTACCGGCAACTGCGCCGCAAACGCCTCCGCCAACTCCGGCGCCCACCGCCGCACCTGCTCAACGGCGCCGCTCACCACGTCCCGTCCCACCCGTACGGCAGCCACGCCCACAGGTCCGCCAGCGGATCCTCAGCCAACCGCATCGCCGTGGTCGCCTTCACCGGCAACGGACCGTCCAACAGCACCCGGTCCCGCGACCCGGGCACCCGCCCGAACGCGTCCCGGGCGCTCGCCGACACCGCCGCCCACAACCGCTCCGGCGCCACCTGGCCGTGCTCGGCGAGGACCGTCACCATTTCGCCCAACGGCACCGCCACCGCCGCCGCGACCTTCGTCCGCAACTCCCGCGGGTCCTCACAGGCCAGATCGCCGTGCAGCGGCGGGGCGGCGATCCCGGCAGCGGCCAGCCGGCGGGCGCTGATCCGCACCCCGCCGGTGTCCCGGTACAGCAACCGCGTCGGACGCCCGCCCCGCACCACCACCAGCGTGTTCTGCCCGTGCGCCTCCAACGCCACCCCGGCGTGCAGCAACGCCACCACCGGCCGCAGCATCGTGGTCGCCAGGTCCGCGGCCAACGCGACGACATTCCCGCCGTACCCGACGTCCGCCAACTGCCCGGCCAACGACGCCGCGCCGGCCGGGCGCCGCGCCGTCAACGCCGCCCACGGCGCCGCCACCTCGCCCGGCGCCAGCGTCGGGGCATCCCGCAGCACCATCGCCAACTCCCGGCACGGCGCCCCGTCCACCAGCACGGCGCCCGCCGCCGACTCCGCCATCGGCGCGAACCCCGGCGTGCGCTCAGCCAACCGCGCCAGCAGCGCGCTGACCACCGGACCGTTGTGCACCGCCGCCGGCGACACGATCCGCACCGCGCTGGTCATCTGCGCCGACACCGACGTCTTCACATGCCCTCGACCCGCGCCCAGCGACAGCGTCCGTAACGACATCAGTGGACGCCCCACCACCTGCCGCCCGACGCGACGCACCCCCGGGTACCGGTCCAACACCCGCGCCACCTGCCACGGGTGCGCCAACAACCGCGGCGGCAGCCCAGCCCCGGTGCTCAACCACCGCCCCGGCGGCGCCTCCAACACCTCCAACGCCACCATCGGCCGGTGCTCAGGCCCGTAGGCCAGCACGTCGGCGGCGCTCATCGCCCCGCGGAACCGGCAACCCGGGTGCAGCGGATGCCCGTCCACCACCGACTGCTCCGCGGCCACCAACGCCTCCGCCGGCGCCATCGCCGCCAACTCCGCCCAGGTCGGCGCGGCCGCCGCGCCCGCCCGGCCCAGCGCCAGATTCGCCACGCTCCCGGCCAGCTCCGCCGCCACCGACCCGGCGCCGTGACACACCTCCGTCAGCAACGCTGCCGGATCAGCGAAAACCTCTCCGTCCAGCCACACCGTCAGACCCTGCCCGGCCACCGCGAACGGCGCCGCCGCCGCGGCCGGACCTCGCAGCGTCCGCCCGTCCGACAGCCGCACCACCAACTCGCCACCGGCCCGCCCGCGGGACGCCACCAGCGGCAACCGCTCCCGGGCGAACGCCCCCCACAGCCGCGCCAGGACCGCCGCCGCCGCCCCGGGCGCCTGGTCACGGACCCGCTCCACCAGCCCCGCCGGCGCCCCCGCCAACTCCGACTCCGCACGCGCCAACGCGCCGGCCACCGTACTCACCCATCACCGTCCCATGAACCCGCCGGCGCCCGGCGCGTGCGCCAATCCTCACCCACACCCCGCAGCCGCCCCCACCCGAGGGCATACGCGCTGGGACCCAGCGGTCAAAGCGGCCGCGGACGGACTACCAACTCGGTCAACTCAGCGTCTGCCGGTAGGTCGAGAGCGGCCGCGACCGCCAGCGCCACGCTGTCGGGCTGTATCCACCGCGCGGGATGGTAGGTCCGGCCCTCCTGGGCGTGCACCGACTCCTGCATAGCGCTCGCGGTGCGCCCCGGATACACGGAGGTGACCTTGACGCCGTTGGGCGCTTCTTCGGCGCGCAGCACGTCGGCGAGGGCGCGCAACCCGAACTTGCTGGCCGCGTAGCTGCCCCAGCCGGCGTTGGCCTGTTTCCCCGCTCCGGAGTTGATCATTACGACGTGGCCGCGGGCGGAGCGGAGCGCCGGCAGGCAGAGTCTGGTCAGCTCCGCCGGCCCGGCGAGGTTCACCGTCAGGGTCTGTTGCCAGGCTGCCGGCCCGGCGTCGGCGAGTGGTCCGAGCAGCGCGACGCCGGCGCTGTGAACCAGGACGTCCAGCCGCTCGGGGAGCGCCCCGGCGAGCGTGTCCTGCAGTGTGGCCGGCGCTGACAGGTCCGCGATCAAGGCACGCGCGCCAGGCAACCGTTTGATCAGCTGGCCCAGACGCTCGTCGTCGCGCCCACAGACGATCAACCGGTCGCCCCGCCGGCTCAGGGCGTGGGCGATGGCCATTCCGATGCCGGAGGTGGCTCCGGTGATGAGGGCAGTCCGCATTCCGGCAGAATACGCGCCACCAACAGAACTAGCCTCCTAGGACGCGTTAACGGTGGTGTCACCCGCCACACTGGTCCCCATGTCATTGCCGACCACGCTCACCGTCCCCTCTGGAGATTTCGCGCTCCGCCGGGCCACCGAAGCTGATCTCCCCGCGATCATCGGGCTGCTGACCGACGATCCGCTCGGGGCCGCACGCGACGATCCGTCCAGGCTGGCCCCGTACCGTGCCGCGTTCACGGCCATCGACGCTGACCGGTCCCAACTGCTCGTCGTGGCGTTCAGCCCGGCGCAGGCGTTGGTCGGGGTGTTCCAGCTGACGTTCATTCCCGGGCTGAGTCGCGGCGGCGCCACCCGGGTCCAGATCGAGTCGGTCCGGGTGCACACCGACCAGCGTGGCGGGGGACTGGGCGCGGCCATGATGCGCTGGGCGGTGGCCGAGGCGAGCGCCCGCGGTTGCGCCCTGGTCCAGCTCACCAGCGACCGTTCCCGGGCGGACGCCCACCGTTTCTACCGCCGACTGGGCTTCGTCGACTCCCACCTGGGCTACAAGTTAGCCGTCACGCCCCGGTGACCCTGTCCCGCCCGTTTACGAACCCCACACATAAACCTATCTTCCTAGGACGCCTTACAAGGTGTGCTCCGCACACCAAGCCCAAACAAATTAAGGCGCTTCGCACCGACCCCGCCGTCCGGGCTGACCGGTTCTGCAATCCAGTCAGCCGGGGGATGTGTACAACTACCAACGGCTGATCGACTACAAGGGAAGTGCTGAACGACGACGCAAGTCGGCGATGAGATCATCAGCTGTCAGGATGCTGGCCCGCTCTGGCGACTCACCAGCCGTGATCATGGCCCGCTCGACGACGGTAAGCACTGGTTCGACACCGCACGGGGCATACCCGGTGGACATTTCGCCCGCGGTTTGGTAGTCGCCCGTGAACGGCCCGCGTCCCCGCCATGACGCCCTGGCCACGCCATCGGCGCCGGTCAGGCGCAGCACGCCCTGGTAGCGGGCGGTGGAGCCCGCCTCCAGGTTGGCGTAGCCGACGGTGGTGGGCGTCGTCACTGCGACGGTCCAGCCTGGGCTCTGGACCGTCGCAGTGACCCGACAGGTCCGCATGCCCAGCGGTAGCCAGGTCGGCGGACCGCCGGGTCCGACCAGCCGTCCCGCTTCCACGACGAAGTGGCTCTTGGCCACCGTCAGCGCTGTGTTCCGGCAACACCGATGGCCGCCCCGGTAGTGAGTCGACGTAGCGTGGGTAGAAGATGCGTGATCATGACGGTCCCCGTTCGGTTACTGTGGACCGCCGGGGTCGACGGCCAATGAGAACTATAGGGGCGCTCATCGATACCCTGGTTGACTCTCAGCTTGAGGTCAGTTCCAGGTAGCCCAGCCGTCCGAGCATCGCCACGACGACCACGAGCAGCGCCACCCGCACGAATCCGGCGCCGTGCCGTAGCGCCATCCGCGCGCCGATGACAGCGCCGATGACGTTCGCCGCCGCCGCGGTCGCGGCGAGTTGCCACCACACCTGTCCGGCGAGCCCGAACACCACCAGCGCGCCAAGATTCGTGGCCGCGTTGACGACCTTGGCCATGGCCGAGCTACGGACGAAGTCGGTTCCCAGGATCGCGGTGAACGTCAGCACGAGGAAAGTACCGGTGCCGGGCCCCATCAGCCCGTCGTATGTGGCGATGAGCCCTCCACAGAGCAGCACGGCCGTGGCGGTGCGCGCGGTCGTGCGTGGATGCGGGGTGACGTTCACCCCGGCTACGGGTCGCAGCGTGACGTAGGCGGCGACCGCGGCCAACGCACCGAGGACCACCGGCCGGAAGGCGTCGGCGGGGATGTTGGCCGCGAGCGCCGCGCCGATGCCGGAGCAGACGGCGGCGAGGGCGGCGGTGGGCGCTGCGGTGGTCCAGTCGATGGTGGTCTTGCGGCTGTAGGTGATGGCGGCGGCGGTGGTGCCGGTGATGGCGGTGGCTTTGTTGGTGCCGAGCGCGGTGGCTGGTGGGAGTCCGGCGAGCAGGTAGGCCGGTAGGAGCAGGAGTCCGCCGCCGCCGACGACGGCGTCGATCCAGCCGGCGGCGAGGGCGGCGATGATGATGAGCAGGGCGAGCCCGAGGGTTAGGTCGGGGTGGGCGAGGTCTGCGGTCGGGCTAATGTTCTCGCTCCTTGTTGGTTCTGTTCTCGAAGGTGGTGGCGATGGCGGGGCAGCGGCCGTGTGCGTCGTTCCGGTTTGATCTTGTGGCGTCGTTGTTGTCGGCGTGGTTCGCGGCGGGTCTGTTCCTGGATTCCTGGGCTCATAACAACATCCCGGAGTTGGAGACGTTCTTCACCCCGTGGCATGCGGTGTTCTATTCGGGCTTCGTGGCGTCGGCGGGGTGGTTGTGTTGGCCGGCGTTGGGTCGGTTGTTGGCGGGGGAGCGGGGCGCGGCGGTGGCCCCGGTGGGTTATGGGGCGTCGTTGGTGGCGGCGCCGGCGTTCGCGGTGGCGGGGGTCGCTGACTTCGCCTGGCATGAGGTGTTCGGGATCGAGCAGGGGTTGAGCATTCTGTTCAGCCCTACACATCTGGTGTTGGTGATCACGATGGGTGTGATCGTGACGGGTCCGGTGCGGTCGCGGTGGGATCGGCCCGAGGGTGGGTGGCGGGAGCTGCCGTTGTTGTTGTCGTGGGCGTTCGCGTCGTTGTTGGCGTTGTTGTTCCTGCAGTACGGCAACGCGTTGGCGTGGTCGCCGGCGGCGGTGGTGGCGGTGTTGTCGCATCCGTCGGAGGCGCCGGGCGCTGATGATGGGGCGGTGCGGTTCCTGACCGGCGTGGTGGTGACGACGGTGGTGTTGTTGTCGGCGTTGTTGCTGTTGGCGCGGCGAGGGCGGGTGCCGGTGGGGGCGGCGTTGTTGTTGTTCGCGGTGGCGGCGTTGTTGTCGGGGGCGGTGACAGGGTTCGGGTCGTGGGTGTGGACGGTGGCGGTGTTGGTGTGTGGGGTGTTGGTTGAGGGTCTGGTGTGGTGGCTACGTCCGGGGGTTGGCGGTCTGCGGGGGTGGTTGTTGTTCGGGGCGGCGGTCCCGTTGGTGTGGTGGTCGGTGTTGATGGGTGTGACGGTGGTGTCGGCCGGGTTGCCGTCGGTGGTGGAGTACTGGACGGGCGCGCCGGTGGTGGCGTCGGCGGTGGGGTTGTTGTTGGCGGCGGTGGTGGGGGCGCGGCCGGTGGCGCGGGTGTCGTAGCTCGGTGGTAGGAATCCGGGGTTGTTGTCGCTGCTACGAGGGGTTTGTTGATGGGCGCGCGTGGGTCTGGTCTGACTGCCGATGATCTGGGTTCGATTCGTGATTCGCTGGCGGCGGGTCGTCGGCCGAGGGTGATGTTCACCGATGCGGCGGGTCAGGTGGCCGGGCAGGTGGGGCAGGTGGTGTCGGTGGCCGATGACGACGCGGAGGTGGTGGTGCGGTTCGGCCGGGATGAGCTGCCGTTCGGTCTGTCGGACGTGATGATCGCCCCGCGTGGCGCTGGTCGGCCGAAGGCCCAGCCGCCGGTGGCTGTTGTCGAGGAGCCGCTTCCGGGTCCTGGTTTGTTGCCGCCGGTGGTGGAGGCTCCGGTGGCGGTCGTGGCTCCGCAGCAGCGGGCGCAGGAGGAGTCTGGTCGTGTGCGGCGGGTTCCGAAAGCGGGGCGGGCGAAGGGGCCGGCTGGTTTGACGATCACGGTCGGGTATGCGGAGGGTGAGTGGTCGGTGTCGGCGCAGCAGGGTTCGCGGGTGTTGGCGAAGCCGTGTGTGATCCGTCCGGCGGAGGCGTTGCGGTTGGTGGGGTTGTTGGAGGTTCCTGCGGTGCAGGAGGCAGTGGAGCAGATCGTGGTGGTGGAGCGGGATCGGGCCCGGGAGCGGGCGGAGCAGTTGCGGGCTGAGTTGGCTGAGGTGGAGGCCCGACTGGCTGAGTTGCCCGGGTCGTGACGGTGGTGTCGCGGTGGCGTCCGCCGCGGTTGTGGCGGGCGTCGTTGTGGCTGGCGGGGGTGGTGGTTGCGGTGTTCGCCCGGCTGCGGGTGTCGGGTGGTCTGCCGCCCGGTTGGTCCGGCGGGCCGTTGTTGTTGGCGGCGAACCACCTGGGTTTGGCCGACCCGGTGGTGTTGGCGGCGGCGGCGCGTCGGTTGGGGGTGGCGCCGCGGGTGATGGCTACGGCGGGTGTGTTTCGGGCGCCGGTGTTGGGTTGGTTCATGCGTTCGTGCGGTCATGTGCGGGTGGATCGGCGGCCGGGCGCGGCCGCGGCGGCGGTTGACGCGGCGGCGGTGGCGTTGCGCGGCGGGTCGGTGTTGTTGGTGTATCCGGAGGGTCGGATCGGGTTGGATCCGGGTCTGTGGCCGGAGCGAGGCAAGACGGGTGTGGCCCGGTTGGCGTTGACGTTGGGTGTTCCGGTGGTGCCGGTGGCGCAGTGGGGGGCGCAGGAGTTGCTGCCGTACGGGGCGCCGCGTCGGGTGGTTCGTACGTTGCTGCGGGCGTTGTGGCGGCGTCCGGTGGCGCGGGTGTGGTTCGGGCCGCCGGTGGATCTGTCTGGGTTGTCGTTGTCGGTCACCGGCGACGCGGCCCGCGCCACGGAGCGGATCATGGATGCGGTGACGGCTGGCCTGGTTCCGTTGCGCGCGGGTGAGCCGCAGGGCCCTCGTTGGGTTGATCCGACCCGCCCGGTGACCAGTGAGCGTTCGCGTCAGGCGCCTGTTCACCGGCGTTGACTGCCCTCGGGTGGGTGGCCGTGCCGGGCATACTTCCTGCGTGTCGCCTCGTAGAGCGTTCTACGACTGTTGGCCGGGCCGGGTGTGGTTTGGCGGTTTCCGGTGGTCGGGATCATGACGGATGGGTTTGAGGTGTTGGGGGCGGTGCTGGTGGGTCGTGGGGTGTGGGCTCGGTGACCGCGTCGGCGTCGGTGTCGTCGCGTCGGGAGCGGGTGGGTTGGTACTTCTACGACGTCGCGAACTCCGCGTTCTCGACGACGGTGGTGACGGTTTTCCTGGGCCCCTATCTGACTTCGGTCGCGGAGCGGGCGGCGGGTTGCTCGGGTGAGGTGGCGTGTGTCGGCCGGGTGAGTTTTTTCGGCATGGCGCAGATCGCCCCGGGGGCGTTGTTTCCTTACATGACGTCGTTGTCGGTGTTCCTGACGGTGTTCGTGTTGCCGGTGGTCGGCGCGATGGCGGACCGGTCGGCGCACAAGAAGAAGCTGATGGCGTTGTTCGCGTATGTGGGCGCGGGGGCGACGGCGGCCCTGGTGTTCATGACCGGGGACCGGTATCTGTTGGGGGCGTCACTGTTCCTGGTGGCGAATATCGCGTTCGGGGCGAGTGTGGTGGTGTACCACTCGTTCCTGCCGCAGATCGCCGGCCCGGATGAGCGGGACTCGGTGTCGAGCGTCGGGTGGGCGTTCGGTTATCTGGGTGGCGGGGTGCTGCTGGCGGTGAACGTGGCGGCGGTGTTCTTCAAGGATTCGTTGGGGTGGGACACCGCTGAGGTGGCCCGGTACAGCATTGTGTCGGCGGGTGTGTGGTGGGCGGCGTTCACGACCGTGCCGATGGTGTTGTTGCGGAACCGTCCGGCTGCGGCTGGTCCGGCACAGGGTTCGCTGCTGGTGGACGGGTTCCGTCAGCTGTGGTCGACGGTGCGGAGTTTGAAGGCGTACCCGTTGACGTTGTTCTTCCTCATCGCCTATCTGGTGTACAACGACGGCATCCAGACGGTGATCGCGTTGGCGTCGGTTTACGGGACGAAGGAATTGCGTCTTTCTGATGAGGTGTTGGTGCCGACGATCCTCATGGTGCAGTTCCTGGCGTTCGCCGGGGCGCTGGGGATGGGCGCGTTGGCGAAGCGGATCGGTGCGTGGAAGACGATTCTGTTGTCGTTGGCGTTGTGGACGGTGGTGGTGATCGTGGCGTACCGGCTGCCGGCGGGGCAGGCGGTTCCGTTCATCGCGTTGGGTGGGGCGATCGGGATTGTGCTGGGCGGTTCGCAGGCGTTGAGCCGGTCGTTGTTCTCGCAGCTCATCCCGAAAGGCAAGGAGGGTGAGTACTTCGGCCTGTATGAGATCTCCGACAAGGGGACGAGCTGGTTGGGCCCGTTGTTGTTCGGTTTGGCGTTCGACACGACGGGTTCGTACCGGGTGGCGATCGTTTCGTTGTTGGTGTTCTTCGTGGTGGGGTTCGTGTTGTTGTTGGCGGTGCCGATCCGGCGGGCGATCGTGGCCGCGGGCAACGTCCCGCCCCGGGTGTTGTAGCGGCCGGTCGGGGTGGTCGGCTATTTGCCGCGGCGGGCTCTGGCTGCCCAGATGGCGTAGGCGGGGTCCCGGTCGAGGTTGTGGCGGTCGCGGTCGTAGCGGCGGGTGGTGCGCGGGTCGGCGTGGCCCATGGCGTCCTGGACGTCTTCCAACGGGACGCCTTCGCCGCGGGCGGTGGTGGCGAACGCGTGCCGCAGGGAGTGCGGGGACAGTTTCTGCCAGGTGGGGATGCCGGCGGCGTGGGCGAGTTGGCGTACGAGTCGGAAGATGGCGTGCCGGTCGAGGGCTTTGCCGGTGTTGGTGGCCAGCAGCGGGCCGCGCAGGTCGCTGGGGGCCACACCGGCGAGCGCCGCCCGTTGCGCCAGGTAGGTGTCGATAGCGGCGGCGGCGGGTGGGGTGAGGGCGCGGCGGCGGGCTTTGCCGCCTTTCCCGGTGAAGCGGATGCTGCGGTGTCCTTGTTCGGTTCCGAGGTCTTCGATGGTGAGGGAGACGAGTTCGCCGACGCGCAGTCCGAGGTCGGCCAGGAGGGTGATGGCGGCGAGGTTGCGGGCGTTGGCGGTTCCGGGGGTGTGGCGGGCGGCGTGGATGAGGGCGTCGACTTCGTCGGGGGACAGGCCGATGGTGGCGGAGTGGTCGCGGTCGAGGCGGGGGCGGTCGGCGGCGGCGACGGGGTTGTTGGCGATGACCCCAAGCCTGTGGAGGAACGTGTACCAGCTGGATAGGGCGGACATTTTCCGGGCGACGGTGGTGGGGGACAGGGGTTTGTCGGTGCGGGGGTCGGTGGTGTTGTCGAGGTCGCGGGCGTAGGTGTTGATGTTCAGGAAGGTGGCGTGCAGCGGGTTGAGGTTGTGGCTGGCGCACCAGGCGAGCCAGCCGGTGAGGTCGTTGCGGTAGGCGGCCCGGGTGTTGTCGGACAGTCGCCGGTTGGCGAGCCAGGCGTCGACGATGTCGGTGGCTTCGGCGGGCAGGGCGGGGGGGTGGTAGGTAATGGGGACGACGTCAGCCATGTCCTGAATCTTATGGTGTCGGCGGTGGTGCGGTGGGTGTCGGTTCGGGTGTGGGCCGTTCGGCGTGGCGGGGCGCCCGGGTGGCCGGCTACTGCTCTGCAACCTGCGTGCGACGGGGATGCGCTCGTGGAGGCGTTTGCTGATGGTCAGGCAGGTTTGGTTCGTAGGACAGCTTCGGAGGCGATCATGGTCGGCACGTGGAGTGAGCTGATTGTCGAGGCGTTGTTCCTGTCGGACCTGCAGCCGTCGGAGCGGCCCAGCGTCGGGGCGGCACGGGCGGCGGTGAAGCGGTCCCTGCTGCGGCACGGGCGTGAAGGCTGCGCGGCCGCGGCGGCGGCCGAGTTCTTCGACCACCTCGACACTGCGGTGCCGCGTATGTGCTGGGCGCGGGGCATGGCCGCCGAGGCGTTTCCCACGATGTGCCTGTCCAAAGCCCCCGTCGCCGCCTGACCCCACTGACCTGCGGCCACTGCGCCGCTGGTCATCCGGGCTCGCCCAGCGGAAAGTCGCAGAACGCCCCGCCGACCCGGCTGAGCACCGGGTCATTCGCGTAGTCGGGCCCGGGTAGGTCGGCGGGGATGCCGGCGGCGAACTGTTCGGCGTCGTCGTGTGGCTCGTACCCCAACGCCCGGCCCTCGGCCAGGGACCACCAGCGGCGGGTGTTCGCGCTCACCCCCCACACCTGCCGGTAACCGAACCCAGCTGGCGCGCCCAGGACCGCCTCGACGAGACGACCGCAGTCGTCCGGCGACAGCCAGGTCCCCAGCCCGCGCACGTCGGACGGTTCGGGGAAGCAGCTGCCGATGCGCAACGCGGCCACGTCCATGCCGTACCGGTCGGCGTACAGGCTGCCCAACGCCTCCATGGTCGCCTTGGACACCCCGTAGTAGGTGTCCGGGCGGTGCGGACAGCCGGCGGGCAGGTCGGAGCCATCGGCGGGTCGGGTGTGGAAACCCACCGCATGGTTTGACGACGCGAGCGCCACCCTGGTCACCGCGGCGCGGCGGGCGGCCTCCAACGCGGCGCGGGTTCCGTCGATGTTGACCCGCGCGATGTCCTCCCACGTCCCTTCGGTGGCGATGCCGGCCAGGTGTACGACGGCGTTGACGCCGTCGCAGACCTCGGCGAGGGCGTCGACGCCGCATATGTCGAGGACGAAGCACGCCTCCGCCGGCCCGACCGGGGTGATCGGTCGCACGTCTACCAGCCGAAGGGTCCGGCCCTGCCTGGCCAGGCGGGAACGCAGCATGCCGCCGACAAGACCCGCGGCGCCGGTGATGAGGATGGTGGTCATCCCGTAGTTCTACGCGAACGCCCAGCGACCAATGCGGGCGCTCACCTTACCGTGACCCCTGGAGCGCGGCGGGCAGGTGGCCGGTGTCGTTGAAACACAGCGATGTCGGCGGGGCGTTGTCGCGCCACTGGACGATCGTCAGGCCACAATTGGCCTGGTTCAGGCCGAGCCACCTCCACCAGGGGGCGTCGAGCGCGTGCCGGACCACCAGCTCGTGCCGGTCGACGCTGCCTACCTGCCCCAGCCGGCGGACGGCCTCATCGACCCGCCCCGCCCCGAGATCACGTTCCCGGGGCGGGGTCGATGCCAGGAACTCGGCGTATCGAGACGGCACGTCTTGGTCGCCGTCTGGATTCGGCATCGGGGTCACGTCGGCGGCCAGGTCACACTCGTGCCAGCCTAGTACGACAGCCGTACTTTTCGGTTACGTGATCAACTCGGCGGTCTCGCGGCGTCGGTAGTGGGCTTTTCGGGCTCGGTGTTGGTGTCGGCGTCGCC
>NZ_BAAARY010000016.1:0-48076 GCF_039532605.1 Pilimelia columellifera subsp. columellifera | reverse complement strand
CGGTCAGATCGCCGCCGCCGCCCTCGTGCTCCTACACCTGGAAGCCGACCGCACCACGTAACGCACGGTCACCGAACCATTGCCCGGAAAGGCTCACTGTTGACCCCGGGCAACGCCGAAAGGCATCGCGGCGGCGAGCCGACGCCGGTTACGGATCGCCTGACCGGGCTGTCGCACGCCTGGCCTTCCCGCTTTGTCGCCGGTGATTGGCGGACAGAAAAACTGACAGGGCGGCGATCTCGAATTCGAGATCGCCGCCCTGTCAGGGACCTACGTCAGGCCGGTGGCCTTCGGTCCCCGCGGTCGGGTTGGTCAGGCTGTCGGGCCGTTGCTGACCCTGATCGCGCCCAGTCGACGACGACGCGCGACGACGATCGCGCCAGCGCCCGCCGTGAGCAGGCCGGCGCCGGCGACCATGGCGCTGGTGAGGCCGACGCCGGTGACCGGCAGACCGCCACCGGAACCGCCGCCGGGCGGCGTGGTCGGGGCCGGGGTCTCCGGCGGACGCGGTGACTCGGTCGGCTTCGGCGGGTCAGTCGGCTTGGGCGGGTCGGTCGGCTTGGGCGGGTCAGTTGGCTTGGGCGGGTCGGTCGGCTTGGGCGGGTCGGTCGGGTTCGGGCCGCCGGGCTTGGCCGGGCACGCGTCGCTCACCCAGAACTTCTCGGCCTTGCCATCGATCTTGGCCTGGGCGCTGAGCAGGGTCAGCTTCTTCGGGGCGCGCAGCCACGCCATGTAGCGTTGGCCGTCCTTCACGATGTCGCCGTTCTCGCTGTTCTTCTCGACGACGACGCGAAGGTCCTTGTCCGGGTTGTACCTGCCGTCGCCATCGACGTCGAACATCGCGGTGACCTTGAGCAGTTTCGCGCCCTTTGACAGCGAGAAGATCCACACGTCGCGGTCCCGGTAAGGGCCGCCGCCGAGAGCGCAGCAGCCCGTCGAGGTCTGGGCTTTCTTCGCCGTCGTCGGCAGGCCACTGGCGTCGATCTTGCCGTCGCCGTGCTGTCCGGTGCGGACGAGCTGTGCGGTCGAGCTGGTGGTGGCCCTGCCGTCATCGGTAGCCGGTTCGGCCGCGGCGGTGGTGGCCACGGCGAGGGCAGCAGAGACGCCGAGCACTGAGGCGCCGGCCACGGCGGCGCCTACACGGATCAACACAGAGGACTCCCATTGGGGGTGAAGGGGTACGTCGGCCATATTACCGACGCCAATCCTCTGTGGATCGCCTCAAAGATGGCATTCTTGCGCCGATCACCCGATGCTGTGACACGGCTTTTGTTGAGGTTACGGGCCGTCCGCACGCGATATACGTCTAAATCGGACTCGTTGGGGTGGCGCGGCGATTCAGAACGCGAATAGCACGCTTGCCGCGACATAGGTCATGCCGCTGAAGACCAGCAGCGTGATCCCGCCGGAGAACAGCGCCATACCGATGGTCATCAATCCCTGTGCCGGACCGTCCGAGTTCGCGGTGATGACCTCCACCGCGAGCCGGGGTGTCTTCTCGTACGCCACCAGCACCCGCTGGCCGGTGAGCAACGGCTGCGTGATCGAGCGTCGGGTGAGCGGGTGGTCGGCGACCGCGCGCACCACCTTGCCGTCGTCGCCGAGGAACGCCACGACCGGGCGGAGATCCGCCATCCGGGCGCCGACGGTCCCGGGCTCCCGGCCAACGACAACGGCGTCTACGGAACGGCCCCGGCTCAGTAGCCGTGCCGTGTGTTGGCGTGCCAACCAGCCCTGGCGCAGCACCCGCAGGCCGCGCCCCGCGACAAAGAGCGACAGCATGGCGATGCCACCCGCGACCAGGGCGGGCAGCAGGTCCACCAACCAGACCGTCACGATCGGTAACTACGGACGGTGATCAGCCAACAGTTCAACGGGGCAGCGGGAAGTCTCAGCCGATCGCGGCACGGGCCGTGACGGCCTGCTGGTAGAGCCGGCCGGCTCGGTACGACGAGCGCACCAGCGGGCCGCTCATCACTCCGGCGAAGCCGACCTCGGACGCCTCGGCGGACAGCTCGACGAACTCCTCCGGCTTCACCCAGCGATCGACCGGATGATGCCGCGGGGACGGCCGCAGGTACTGGGTGATGGTGATCAGCTCGCAGCCGGCGGCGTGCAGGTCCCGCAGCGCCTGGGAGATCTCGGACCGCTCCTCGCCCATGCCCAGGATGAGATTCGACTTGGTCACCAGCCCGGCCGCCCGGGCCTGCGTGATGACCTCCAGCGACCGTTCGTACCGGAACCCCGGCCGGATCCGCTTGAAGATCCGCGGGACGGTTTCGACGTTGTGCGCGAGCACCTCGGGCCGGGAGCTGAACACCTCGGCGAGCTGCTCCGGAACGGCGTTGAAATCCGGAATGAGCAACTCGACGCCGCATCCGGGCTGACCGGCATGGATCTGGCGCACCGTCTCCGCGTACAGCCAGGCGCCGCCGTCGGGAAGGTCGTCGCGGGCGACGCCGGTGATCGTGGCGTATCGCAGCCCCATGCTGACGACCGACTCAGCCACCCGACGGGGCTCGTCGGCGTCCAGCTCGGCTGGCTTGCCGGTGTCGATGTTGCAGAAGTCGCAGCGGCGGGTGCACTGGTCGCCGCCGATGAGGAACGTGGCCTCCCGGTCCTCCCAGCACTCGTAGATGTTGGGACAGCCGGCCTCCTGGCACACCGTGTGCAGACCCTCCCGGTTCACCAACCCGCGGAGCGCGGTGAACTCGGGTCCCATCTTCGCCTTCACCTTGATCCACGGAGGCTTCCGTTCGATCGGCGTCTCGGCGTTGCGGGCCTCGATGCGCAGCATGCGGCGGCCTTCGGGAGCTACGGTCACCCGGCCAGGCTACGCCGTGGACCACCGGCGACACACGGCTGGGCGACGCTCCTCACACGTGCGCCAGGCCAGCGCCTTCCCGCGCGACCCGCACCGGCTCAGGCAGTGACCGGGGGAGTCCAGACATACGGGGTCGTCCTGGTCAGCTCGACGAACCCGAGCCGGCGCAGGATCGGCGCGCTGTCGGCCGAGGCGTCCACCTGAAGGTAAGGGGCGCCCCGGTCGGCGGCCAGCTGCGCGCGCCGCGCGACGAGCGCCCGGTAGATGCCGCGCCCGCGCCAAGCGGCCAGCGTCGACCCACCCCACAGCCCAGCGAAGTCGACGCCGTCGGCGAACTCCAGCCACGCCGCCGACACCACGTCGCCGTCGGCCTCGGCGACCAGGATCCGTAGGTTGTCGGGGCTGGCTGCCTTGCGGCGGGACAGCGAGGCGGCGAGCCAGTCGCGGCCGTTGTGCCACACCTGCTCGTGCATGGCGGCGATCCGGTGGAAGTCGGCGTCGGTGTCAACTTCGCGCAGCGTCACCCCGGTCGGCGGGGGAGTCGGCGCCGCCAGGTGAACGGTGGCGGCCACCAGCACGGTCTCCTCGTCCTCCGGAACGAAGCCGGCCGCCCGCAGCCGGTCGGTGAGGTCCGCCGGCAGGTCGTGGCTGCGGGTCTTCCACTCGACAGGCTGGCCGAGCGCCGCGAAGCGGTCCCGCTGACGGGCGATGAGCGCGTCCATCTCCGCGTCGTCGAGCCGCAACGCCCGGGGGACGCTGACGAATCCGCGCCCCGGATACAGCACCCGGACCACCGGGCCGTCGGTCTCGACGGTCATTCCCTCCGCCAGGGCTGAGCCCTCGGCTGCGCGGATCTGGCGGTCGTACTCGTCACGAAGTCTCGTCGCGTCCAACACAGCGCCAGCCTAGAGCCGGCGGCAACCGGTTTCGCGGCGCTCAACCCAGCAGCAGCGGCAGCTGGCGTTCGACCAACGGCAGGACCTCCGCGACGGTGACCTGCCGGCCCAGCTCGACGCTCAGCGAGGTCACACCGGCGTCGGCGATTCCGCACGGGACGATCTTGTCGAAGTGGGTGAGGTCACTGTCGCAGTTGAGCGCAAAACCGTGCAGGCCCACGCCCCGGGCCACCCGGATACCCACCGCCGCCACCTTGCGATCCGGCCCGCGCTCGTCAGCGAGGACCCAGACGCCGCTGCGCCCGTCCACCCGGTAGACGGGCACGCCCAGCCCGGCGCAGACGTTGATGATCACCTGCTCGACCCGACGGACGTGGGCGACGACATCGGCAGGCTTGCCCTGCCTGGTCTCCGGGAGCGTGACGATGGGGTAGCCGACGATCTGCCCTGGCCCATGCCAGGTGATCCGGCCGCCGCGGTCGACGTCGATGACCGGTGTGCCGTCGATGGGGCGGTCCCAGGTGTTGGTGCGTTTCCCCGCGGTGTAGACGCTGGGGTGCTCCAGCAGCAGCACCGTGTCCGGCGATTCGCCCGCGACGACCTCGGCGTGCAGCCGCCGCTGTTCGGCCAGGGCTGGCTCGTAGTCGACGAGGCCGAGCCGGCGGACGGTCAACGGCGCGCCGGCGGGGCTGGTGCTGGAGACGGGAACAGCGCTGGTCACGCGGCCAGCGTAGACCGGTTGCGCCGGCCCGGCCACGGCCGTCCACCGGGGCCGAGCGCGGTCCGCCGCTGAGCCACCCGCCGATCGGCGCCTGTTCCTCGTGCGGGCGTCAGCCGGCCGCCGCGCGACCTCTCAGCGCGGCGGCCGGTCGTCGTCAAAGGCCGCCCGCATCGCCGACGCGAGATCCGGGTGTTCGAAACGGAAACCCGCCTCGTCGAGCGCCTGCGGCTGTACCCGGGCGCTACGCAGCGTCTCGACCGCGAACTCACCCAGCGCGATCCGCAGCGCGACGCCCGGAATCGCCCAGATCGCCGGCCGCCCCAGCTGCGCGGCCAGCGCCTTGGTGAACTCGGCGTTCGTCACCGGACGCGGGGAGACCAGATTCACCGGACCCGCGAGATCCGGGCATTCCAGCAGGAACATCGCCGCCGCCAGCCAGTCCCGCAGCGAGATCCACGGCACCCACTGACGTCCGCTGCCGAACCGGCCGCCGAGACCGAGCCGGAACGGCAGCAGCTGCGGCTTGAGCAGCCCGCCGTCCCGGTGCAGCGGCAGGCCGGTCCGGAGCAGGCACAGCCGAACGCCCACGCCGGCAACCGGCGCGGCGGCGGCCTCCCACTCCCGGCAGATGTCGGCGAGGAAACCTTCGCCAGCCGGCGACGACTCGTCCACGGGGGTGTCCCCGGTGTCGCCGTAGAAGCCGATCGCCGAGCCGGCCAGGAAAACTCCCGGGCGGGCATCCGCCGGCAGCGCCGCGGTCGTCGTAGCCAGCGTCGCGGCGCTGTGCACCCGACTGTCGCGCAGCGTCCGCTTGTAGGCGTCGGTCCAGCGGTGATCGCCGACACCGGCCCCGGCGAGGTTCACCACCGCGTCAGCCCCGGCGAGCACCGCAGGGTCCAATGCCCGGGAGGACGGGTCCCACCGCGCCTCCTCCGGCCCGCGCGGCGTGCGCCGCACCAGACGGGTGAGGTCGTGTCCCTGCGCGCGCAGCCGGTCGGCCAGCGCCGTTCCCAGAAAGCCGGAGGCGCCGGCGAGCACGATTCGCATGCGTCCATCCTCGCCTATCGGGCGCCCGGTCGCCGGCCGGGCGGAAACGAGGGACCCCGACGCTGCCACCTGGTTGCCGGTGGTAGCGCCGGGGTCCGGCGACGAGCAGTGGATCAGGACAGGCCGAGTTCCGCCTCGAACTGGCCAGCCTCAAGCCGCTCCTTGATCGTTCCCAGGAACCGGGCCGCGTCCGCTCCGTCGACCAGCCGGTGGTCGTAGGACAGCGCCAGGTAGACCATCGACCGTGGCGCCACGACCTCGCCAAGCTCCGGGTGGTCGACGACGACCGCGCGCTTGACCACCGCGCCGGTGCCGAGGATGCCCACCTGGGGCTGGTTGATGATCGGCGTGTCGAACAGCGCTCCGCGGCTGCCGGTGTTGGTCAGCGTGAACGTGCCGCCGGACAGGTCGTCCGGGCTGATCTTGTTGGTGCGGGTGCGCTCGGCCACGTCGGCGATCCGCTTGGCCAGACCGGGAAGGTTGAGATCCCCCGCGTCGTGGATCACCGGCACGAGCAGGCCACGGTCGGTGTCCACCGCCATGCCCAGGTGCTCGGCGGCGTGGTAGGTGACCGTGCCTGCCTCCAGGTCGATGGAGGCGTTGACGTTCGGGTGCACCCGAAGCGCCTCGACGGCGGCCAGCGCGAAGAACGGCAGGAACGACAGCTTCACGCCGTGGGTGGCCTGGAAGGCGGCCTTGGCCCGGTTCCGCAGCGCCGCGATCTTCGTGACGTCGACCTCGACCACAGTGGTGAGCTGCGCCGACACCTGGAGCGACTCGACCATCCGACGGGCGATCAGGCCCCGCATCCGGGACAGCTTCTCGGTCCGGCCTCGCAGCGGGCTGGGCTGGGCCTTGGCCGGCGCGGGGGCTGCCTGTGGCGCCGGGGCGGCCTTGGCGCGCTGGGCCGCGTCGAGGACGTCCTGCCGGCGGACCCGGCCGCCGACGCCGGTCCCGGCGAGGGCGGACAGGTCGACTCCGTGCTCGGCCGCCAACTTCCGGACCAGCGGGGTCAGGTAACCGGCGTCGCCACCGGTGGGCTGCCCGCCGTTGGACTGGGCGCGCGGCGCGGGCGGCGCCGGGGGCGCGGAGGCCGTCCGGGGCGCGAACACCGCAGGCTGCGGCGCGGGCGCGGCAGCCTGCGGTGCGGGCACGCTGGTCGGCTGAGCCGCCGGTTGGGCAGCAGGCGCGGGCGGGACGGCGGGCGGGGCCAGGGCGCTGGCGTGAGCCGGCGTGGCGGTGGACGGCGAGGGCTGAGCGGGCGTTGCGTCCGCGCCGCCGACGACGGCCAGGACGGCCCCGACCTCGGCGGTGTCGTCCTCACCGACCCGGATCTCCAGCAGCGTGCCGGACACCGGTGACGGGATCTCGGTGTCGACCTTGTCGGTGGAGACCTCCAGCAGGGGCTCGTCGGCCTCGACCTGGTCGCCGACCTGCTTCAGCCAACGGGTGACCGTGCCCTCGGTGACGCTCTCGCCGAGCGCAGGCAAGGTCACCGGGGTGCCGCCGCTCGGGGCCGGTGTGGCCGACCCCGCCGGGCTGGTCGCTGGGGCAGCGGCGTGAGCTGGCGGAGCGGCGTGAGCTGGCGGAGCGGCGTGAGCTGGCGCGGCAGCTGCCGGCGCCTGCTCCTGAGCCGCTGGCGTTGCTGGCTGCCCGGCGGGCGCCGACTGCCCGACGGCGGGGGCGGACGACGCGCCGCCACCCTCCCCGCCGTCGTTGATCACAGCCAGCTCGCTGCCGACCTCGGCCGTCTCGTCCTCGGCCACGACGATCCGGGCCAGGACGCCGGCGGCCGGCGACGGGATCTCGGTGTCCACCTTGTCGGTGGAGACCTCCAGCAGGGGCTCGTCCGCCGCGACGGTGTCACCCTCCTGCTTCAGCCAGCGGGTGACGGTGCCCTCGGTGACGCTCTCGCCGAGCCGCGGCATGGTGACCGATACCGACATGTTGGGTCGACTCCTTCTCCTGGCTTAAGTCAGTGGTACGCGAGCGGGCCGGTCAGTTGTGGGCGTGCAGCGGCTTGCCGGCGAGCGCCAGGAACGCCTCGCCGAGCGCCTCGTTCTGCGTCGGGTGGGCGTGGACCAGCTGCGCGACCTCGGCCGGGAACGCCTCCCAGTTGAAGATCAGCTGCGCCTCGCCGATCAGCTCGCCGACCCGCGCGCCGACCAGGTGGACGCCGACGACCGGTCCGTCGGCGACCCGGACCAGCTTGACGAAGCCGGCCGTCTTGAGGATCTGGCTCTTGCCGTTGCCGCCGAGGTTGTAGTTGTACGTCTCGACCTTGTCGGCGCCGTGCTGCTCTCTGGCCTTCGCCTCGGTGAGACCGATCGAGGCGATCTCCGGGTCGCAGTAGGTGACCCGGGGAATGCCGTTCTCGTCGATGACCGCCGGGTTGAGCCCGGCGATCTCCTCGGCGACGAAGATGCCCTGCTGGAAGCCGCGGTGGGCGAGCTGAAGACCGGGCACGATGTCGCCGACGGCGTAGATGTTCGGAACGTTGGTGCGCAGCCGCTCGTCGGCCAGGACGAAGCCGCGGTCCATGGCCACGCCCTGCTCCTCGAAGCCGAGGCCGGCGGTGTTCGGGCCGCGGCCGACCGCGACCAGCAGCATCTCGGCCTCGACGGTGTCGCCGCCGGCGATGGTCATCCTGACGCCGCCGGCGGTCTTCTCGACCTTCTCGAACGGCTTGCCGACCTTGAAGTTGATCTTCCGCTTGCGGAAGGCCCGCTCCAACGCCTTCGAGCACTCCTCGTCCTCGGCCGGGACCAGGCGGGGGGCGGCCTCGACGATCGTCACGTCGACGCCGAAAGACTTCCACACGCTGGCGAACTCGACGCCGATGACGCCGCCGCCGAGGACGATCACCGAGGCGGGGATCTTCTCCAGGGTCAGGGCGTGCTCGCTGGCCACGATCGTCTCGCCGTCCAGCTCGATGCCCGGCAAAGTACGCGAGTAGGAGCCGGAGGCCAGGACGATGTTGCGTCCGGTGTAACGCCGGCCGTCGACCTCGACGGCGTTCGGGCCGACCAGCGTGCCGGCGCCCTCGACGATGGTGATGTTCGCCGATCCCTTGAGCAGGCCCTGTAGGCCCTTGTAGAGGCGTCCGACGACGCCGTCCTTGTAGGCGTTGACGCCCTTGATGTCGATGCTGTCGAGCGTGGCGTTGACGCCGAACTGCTCTGACTCGCGGGTCTGGTCGGCGACCTCGGCGGCGTGCAGCAGCGCCTTTGTCGGGATGCAGCCTCGGTGCAGGCAGGTGCCGCCGACCTCGCCCTTCTCGATGAGAGCGACCTTGAGGTCGAGCTGGGCGGCTCGCAGCGCGGCGGCGTACCCACCGCTGCCGGCGCCCAGAATCACGATGTCGAAGGTGTTGGGGTCGTTCACGGTCACTCCTGAGTACGCGTCAGCTGGCAGTCGCCAGAGCCATCTTGTCACTTGTAGAACCGCTTCGGGCGCCCAGGTGCCGAAGGACACGTCCGCTGCTTCGCGCGGCGGCGTTCCGGGATCGTGGCGCCCTCGACGTACCCTTGCACGCCTGTGGACCGAGCGGGGAGGGTGGACGGTGTCCTGGTTGCGGATGCCCTGGTTCGGGCGGAAAAAGACGGCCGAGCGGCCTCATGTGTCAGCCGGGGAGCGTTTGGCGCATCTTGAGAAGTTTATCCAATCGCGCTACGGGGTCGAGGCCTACCTGGAGCCCCGCACCACCGTCACCGAGACGACCGTGCTGCTCGTGGCCCACGACGGGGAGTGGACCCGGCGCCGCGTCGCCGACCCGCAGGCCGCCCGCCGCTTCGCCCACCAACAGGGCGTCCCGCTCTACGACGTCACGCTCGTGGGCTACCCGCAGCGGATGCGGGACTACAACGAGCGACGCAAGCGGCGTCCCGAGGAGTTCGGGCCCGCGCCACGCTGAGCCAACGCCCGCTCAGCTCCTCTCCTGGACGCAGCGGTGGCGACGGGAAACACCCGCCGCCACCGCATCACGTCAGGCTGTCAGCCGTTCGTGGCCAGGTCCTCGACCAGCGCGACGAGCGTGCGCACCGGCACGCCGGTCCCGCCCTTGCTGAGGTAGCCGTTCGGCTCGCCGGTGTGGAAACTCGGTCCGGCGATGTCGATGTGAGCCCAGGAGACGCCCTCGGCGATGAAGTCCGACAGGAACGCGCCGCCCTGGAGCATGTGCGCCGACCGGTCGCCGGAGGCGTTGATCTGGCAGAGGTCGGCCACGTCGGAGTCCATCCCGCGACGGACCTCCTCCGGCAGCGGCATCGGCCAGGTCGGCTCGCCGACCGCGTCGCCGGCCACCCGGATCCGCTCGCACAGCTCGGTGGTGCCCATGACGCCCGAGATCCGCTTGCCCAGCGCGGTGACCTGTCCGCCGGTGAGGGTTGAGGTCTCGATGAGGTAGTCGCAGCCCTCCTCGCCGGCCAGGGTCATCGCGTCGGCCAGGATCATCCGGCCCTCGGCGTCGGTGTTGAGCACCTCGACCCGCTTGCCGCCGTACATGGTGACGACGTCGCCGGGCCGGTACGCCGTGCCCGAGGGCATGTTCTCCGCCATCGGGATATAGGCGGTGACCGCCACGGACGGCTTGAGCTGCGCCACCGCGACCATCGTCGCGGCGATGGCGGCGGCGCCGCCCATGTCCGACTTCATCTCCCACATGCCCGCGGCCGGCTTGATCGAGACGCCGCCGGTGTCGAAGGTGATGCCCTTGCCGATCAGCGCGACCTTGGGGCCCTTGGCCTTCTTCGGCGTGTAGCTGATCTTCACCAGGCGCGGCGGGGCCTCCGAGCCCATCCCGACGGCCAGGATGCCGCCGAAGCCGCCCTTGCGCAGCGCCTTCTCGTCCAGCACCTCCACGTCCAGGCCAGCCGTGCGGGCGGCCTCGGCGACCGAGTCCGCGAACGCCGGCGGCCGCTTGTCGTTCGGCGGGGTGTTCACCCAGTCGCGGGTGCGCAGCGCCGCGCCGGCGACGATCTCGGCGCGGCTCAGCTCGGCCTTGACCGCCTTGTCCTTGGCGTCCGGGACGACGAACTGCAACGCCCGCACCGGCTCCCGGTTGGCCGGCTGCGCCTTGGTCTTGTAGGCGGTGAAGCGGTAGTTGCCGAGCTGCGCGCCCTCGGCGATCGCCCGCAGCTGCGCCGCCGGCTCGTCGTCGGACATCGGCAGGGCGAGGGCGACCTTGGTGGCGCCGCCGAGCGCGCGCACCGCTGCGGCGGCGGCCCGACGCAGCGTCTCGGTGGCCGGCGCGGCCGCGGTGGGCTCGGCGCCCAGGCCGACGGCGACGACCACCGGCGCGCTGATCGTGCCGAGGGTGGCCAGTTTGGTGACCTCGTTGGCGGCGCCGGTGGCGCCGAGCAGGACGAGAGTGTCGATGAGGGACCCGTCGAACGCGGCGGCGACGCTCTCGGCGCCGGCCGCCGCCAGCAGCGGCGTCTTGACGTCGTCCTGGCGGTACACGCCGATGACGACGGCGTCGACGGTCATCGTTGCCGGGTCGGTGTCGACCAAGGACAGGGTCAGGTTGGCGGATCGGGTTTTACGGGCGGGCGGCGTCACGCGGCGACTCCGGGGCATCAGGGGTCTGATCACGCGGTACGTGACGCAGACAGCGGACGGAATACGCAGCTGGTGACCGAGATCGACCAGCCGCGATCTGCATGATCACCTACGGACGTTACCGGCCGTCTGGCGCCATGTCCCGCCGATGCTAACCGCCCGCCGGGCGCGCGGTAAGTTGCGCCTATGACTGCTGACAATGTCGAGACTGGAACCGACGCTGGTCTGCGCTCCCCGCTGCATGGTCGACACGTCGCCGCGGGGGCCAGGTTCGCCGCCTTCGGCGGCTGGCAGATGCCGCTGGAGTACGCCGGCGGCGGCGTCGTCGCCGAGCACACCGCGGTCCGCACGGCGGTCGGCGTCTTCGATGTCTCACACCTCGGCAAGGCCAGGATCAGTGGGCCGGGCGCGGCGGAGTTCGTCAACCGCTGCCTCAGCAACGACCTCGACCGGATCAAGCCGGGCAAGGCGCAGTACACCCTGTGCTGCGACGACGCGACCGGTGGCGTGGTGGACGACATCATCGCCTACCTGTACGCCGACGACCATGTCTTCCTCATCCCGAACGCCGCCAACACCGCCGAGGTGGCGCGCCGGCTGACCGCCGCGGCGCCTGACGGCGTCAGCGTGGCCAACGAGCACACCGGGCACGCGGTCCTGGCCATTCAGGGGCCGAGGTCGGCTGAACTGCTGGCCGCGCTGGGTCTGCCTACCGAGCACGAATACATGTCCTTCGCCCCGGCCACGCTCGACGGGGTCGAGCTGACGGTCTGCCGTACCGGATACACCGGCGAGCACGGCTACGAGCTGGTCGTCCCGGCCGACGGCGCGACGGTCGTCTGGGACGCGGTCTTCGCCGCCGGCGAGCCGTTCGGGGCCCGGGCCTGCGGGCTGGGCGCCCGGGACACCCTGCGCACCGAGATGGGCTACCCGCTGCACGGGCAGGACCTCTCGCTGGAGATCAGCCCGGTGCAGGCGCGCTCCGGTTGGGCCGTCGGCTGGAACAAGCCGCAGTTCTGGGGCAAGGACGCGCTGACCGCCGAGCGGGCCGCCGGCGCCCGTCGCACGCTGTGGGGTCTGCTGGCCGCCGACCGGGGCATCCCGCGCGCCCACATGCAGGTGATGCGCGACGACGAGGTCGTGGGCGAGGTCACCAGCGGGACCTTCTCGCCGACCCTCAAGCAGGGCATCGCGTTGGCGCTGCTCGACGCCGCCGCCGGGATCGCCGAGGGCGACACCGTCGAGGTGGACGTCCGGGGGCGGCGTTGCGCGATGCGGGTGGTCAAGCCGCCGTTCGTGTCGCCGTCGGTGCGCTGACCCTCGCCGTCACCCCAGGAGGCGGGGAGGGATCTCGTAGCGCCGGCGCAGGTCGGCCAGCGGCGTCGCCGCCTGCGCCAGGTGGTCCACCCCCAGGTACAGGTCGGTGTTGGTGGCCCGTCCACGCAGGATCGCGTCCGCGACCGCCCGACCGCCGTCGGGGGTGCCGGTGACGCCCCGGCCCCGCTCACGGTCCAGGGCCCGGCGGGCGCCCGCGCCCGCCGGCGCGAGGCCGGGGCCGCCGCTCATCGCCCCGATCATGCCGTGCTCGAACATGAGCAGCACGATGAGCAGGTTGTGGAAGCCCAGATGGTGCCGGGTGACGCCGGCGGCGTAGGCGCCGACCTCCACCTCCCCGAGCGGCTCGGTGGTCGAGCCGATGTAGACGTGCAGCCAGTCATGCAGGGTCAGCGGCAGCGCGACCGCGCCGGGGCGTCCCGGCGTCCGCCAGCCGTGCGCGGCGTAGAAGTCGGCGAAGGCCCGACCAGTGGCGCCAACCGGCAGGGCGGCCAGGCCGTCGAAGAGGGCGGCGAGCCGGTCGTCGGGCGCGGCGCCGTGGATGGCGGCTGCCGGTAGCCCGAGGCTCAGGTAGCGCGCGTAGGCCGGCAGCAGCGCCAGATCGCGCGGGACGGGCGTGCGGTAGGCGTCGAACTCGACCGTCCGCACCAACGTCAGCGGCACCTCGCCGGCGGCCATCGCCGCGATGACGTCGACGGCCGGTTCGGCCACCTCCAGTTGGCGGGCCGTCCGGGCCAGCCGCGCGTGGTCGGCCTCAGTCGGCGCCTCGTTGAGCACGGCCAGCGCGATGGCCGTCCGCAGGATCTGCTGGCGTGCCTGGTGACGTAGCCGGCGGCCGGTCTCGGGGTCGGGCGGCCCTTCGGCCACCGCGGACAGCTCTGGCTTTCCGGGCTGGGCGGCGGCGATGAGGTCGAGGAAGTCGTAGGCGGTGGGGCTGAGTCGCTGGCGTCCGCCGGCGGCGTGGAGCGTGAGCGCGATGGCCGGCTCGGCCTCGTCCTCGGTGAGCGACAGCAGCATCAGGCAGCTCCTGGAAGTGTGGGCATTTCGCGTTCTTTCTAGCTTAAGGTGACCGTGTCGCTCCAAAGAGTGATTCCGCTTACCCCATCACCTCACAAGGAGAAGCCGCATGCCGACAAACAGCGCTCTGGTCGAGCGGGTCGTCGAGAAGGCCCGCAGCGACGCCTCGTTCCGTTCGCAGCTGATCGCCAACCCCAAGGCCGCGATCGAGAGCGAACTGGGGATCACCATTCCCACCGACCTCAATGTCAAGGTCGTCGAGGAGCAGCAGAACGAGTTCTACGTCGTCCTGCCCCCCAAGGAGCAAAGCGGCCAGCTCAGCGACGAGCAGCTCGCTGGCGTCGCCGGCGGCGACTCCTCCACGTGGGGACCCAACTGCAGCAGTTGCTGACGAGCTGAAGTCGAGTCCGCCGGCCGGGCGTGCGCCCCGCCGGCGGACTCGACGGGTACAGGGGGCCAGAATGATGGCATTGGATGTGCTGCTCGAACGACTTCCCACCGCGCTGGTGGACGACCCGGCCCGCAAACGCCTGCGGCTGCTGGCCGACCCGCTGCCGGACGCGCTCAGCGCCCGGATCGGGCTGGAGGCGCGCCTCGGCGACGATCCGACCGTCGACCTGCTGCTGCTGGTCACCGCCGAACGCCAGCTCGCCGTGCTGGCCGGCGCCGACCCGGCCGTCGCCCTGCCGCCCGAGCTGGCCGGCCAGCCGTCCTGGCAGGGCGCCGCGCGGCTGGGCCGACGGGCCCGGTCGCTCGCCGCCGCGGGGTCGGCGCTGCCACCGGGGATCTGGCTTGAGCTCGACGCCGCCGGTGACCAGCCCGTCGGCGCCCCGGCGGTGTTCACCGCCGCGACGCCCGACCGGGCGCGCTCTTCCGACGCGGAGCCGTCAGGGTCGCCACCGGTCGGCGGTGTGGTCAACGAGGTGCTGCGCACGCTCGCCCAGGCGCCACCGGACCCGGCGCTGGTCGGGCAGGTCGACCAGATCGTGCACAGCGGACTGGACGTGCGGCAGGTCGGCTGCTTCACCGCCCGACCGGGCGCCGGCATCCGCCTGTTCTGCGCCGCGCCGACGACCGACCCGACCGAGCTGATCGCCGCGCTGGCGTTCACCGGCTGGCGCGGCCCGGTCGCCGCGGTCGAGCGCTGGCTCGACTGGTGCCGACGCCACGGCGACGCCACCCACCTCAACCTCGACGTGACCCCGGCCGGGCCGCTGCCGACCATCGGACTGGAGCTGTCGCTGGCCGACGCCGCACAACCGCACCAGGACCCACGGTGGGGCACGCTGCTGGACTCCCTCGTCGCGAGCGGCCTGTGCCGGCCCGCCAAGCGGGACGCCCTGCTCACCCTCGGCCGAGGCTACGAGGCGATGCTCATGGGTCGGCGCCGCTACCGGCAGGGCCTGCACCACCTGAAGATCACGGTGCGCGCGGACGGGGGCGCCGGCGTCAAGGCGTACTTCGGCGCGTACGAGGTCGCCGGAGGCCCGCGGTGAGCCTGCGGGCGGCGTCGCTGCTGGACCGGGTCCTGGCGGCCAGATCGGCCGCCGCGTCGTGGCCGGCGCCGGCCACCGGATCGCAGCTGGCCGCCATCGACGGCGACGGCAGCTGCCTGGACCCGGCCGTCCGATTTCGCCACGCCATCAAGGCCGGCACAGTGGACGCCGCCGACCCGGACGCCGGACCCGGCGACGCCTGGACCCGCTGGCTGGTGTGGCTGGGTGACGCCGAACCGCCCGGCCCGCCCTCCCACCTGCGGTTCGGCCCGTTGCGGACCGCCGAGCCCGGCGTCCTCGTCTCGCTGTCCACCGGCGTCCGGCTCACTGCGCGACGCGGCCCAGGGGGCCCGGTGGTCGTCGTCGGCCCCGGTGTCCGCTGGCACGAACAGCAGATCCACACCGGCGAGCGCTGGCCCGACCCGACGCTGCGGCTGGCCGGGCTGGTCGCCGAGCCGCACCACCGGCAGAGCGTCGACCCGGCCGGACCCGGCGGCGTCACCGTCGCCCTGGTGCGGCCGGCCGAGGCGCGGCGGTGAATCCGCACACCGCCGCGGTCGCCGGCGCCGAGTTCCTCAGCCGCGCCGCCCGCGACGGCCGCTGGTCCGCGTTCCATCTCTACCCGGGGATCAGCGACGAGTGGGTCACCGGGTACGTCGCCGCGACCATCGGCGAGGCCGGCGCCCCCGGCGCCGACGAAATCCTCGCCACCGGCCGGCGTGGGCTCGCCGGCCGGCAACGGCCTGACGGCCGGTACGGCTTCAACGCCCGGGCCATCGGCGACGCCGACAGCACCTTGTGGGCGCTGCGGGTCGCCGCCCTGCCCGCGGGAACGGCCGGGGTGGACGTCGCCGCCGCGCACGCCGCGCTCGCCGAACACCAACGACCCGCCGGCATCGCCACCTATGCCGCCGACGAGCCGATCCGCACCATCATCGAAGCCGGGCCCGAACGGGCGATGAAGGGCTGGTGCGCGCCGCACCCGTGCGTCACCGCCGTCGCCGCCGGGCTCGCCACGACCGCCCCGGACGCCCGCGCCGCGCTCATCGACCAGCAGCAGCGGGACGGCGGCTGGCCGGCGTACTGGTGGACCGACCCTGAGTACACGGCTGGGCACGCCGCCGAGGCCCTCGCCGCTGCCGGGCAACCCGCGGCGTCGGCGGCCGCCGGCCGGGCCGCCGCCTGGGCCGCCAGTCGGCTGCACGTCGACGGGTCGGTCCGCACCGGACGGTTCCCCAACGGCTCCGCCTTCGCCACGGCGTTGGCGCTGCGGGCGCTGACCGCCGGCCGCGGGCCGGCCAACGCCAGCGCGGCCGCCACCGCCTGGCTCTGCCGGCACCTGCGGCTCGACGGCTCCTGGCAGCCATCGGCGGTGCTCCGGGTGCCCGATCCCGACGACCCCGACCCGGACGCCTCCGGCATCACCCGGTGGGTGCCCGACGGCCGTAAGGAAGGGGCGATCGTGCTCGATCGCACAGGTGTGTTCACCACCGCCACCGTCGTGGCGGCGCTGACCCGGGCGGCCCACCGGTGACCTCAGTCGCCGCCCGGCCCGCCCAGCGGACTATCACGGCCATCGTCCAGTGGCTGCTCGCCGACGCGTCGTTCCTGGACGAACGCCTGGCCGGGTGCTGGGTGGGGCCCGGGGAACAGGTCACCGACCGGGGCCGTGACCGGCTGGTCCGCTGGCGGCAGCGCCTCGGCGGACCGGAGGCGCTGGCCCGCCGGCTGGCCGGGCTGGGCGCCGACGAGCCCACCGCGCTGCGGGCGCTCAGCGGCGCCCGCTGGATCGGGGCGCCCCGGGCGCCGTGGGCGAGCCTGTTGACCGCCCATCTGGCTGGTCCGACGCTCGCGCAACACCACTGGCCCGGCGCGTACGGCTGGCTGGTGGGTCCGATCACCGAACGTGCCTTCGCCGGTCTGGCGGACCGTTTCCGCCACCTCGACCCGACCGGTCAGGTGATCGCCGGCGCGCTGGCCGATCAGGTGGGCCGGGCCGCATGGTGGCTGGGCCCGGCGCTGCACCACAGCTTCGCCGACTACCGGGCCCGCCGCCGGCACCGCCTCGACATCGCTCTGCTGCGCCGATCGGGCAGCCACGCGCACGAGCTGTTCGAGGACTTCGCCGCCGCCGCCGGACCCGGCGGCATCCAGGTGTGGCGGCAGCGCCCGGTGTTGGCCCGCCTCTGCGCGCAGCTGGCGGCTGACGCCGCGGCTACGGTCGCCGAGACGCTCGACAAGCTCGCCGCGGACGCGCCCACGCTCGCCGCCCAGCTGAACGTGTCTCGGCTGGCCCCGCTGCGCCGGCTCGTCACCGGCGCCGGCGACCGGCACGAGGGCGGGCGCACCGTCAGCCGAATCGACTTCGCCGACGGCCGTTCGGTGTGGTTCCGGCCGCGCCGACACGACGGACTGGCCCTGCTCGCCGGCGCCCAACGCCGACCCTGGCAGCTGGCCGGCGACCACCACGCCTGGGTCGAGCACGTCGCCGGCGACCAGCCCTCGGACCTGCGCCGCTACCACGAGCGGGCCGGCGAGCTGCTGGCCGTCCTGCGCCGGCACGGGGCCACCGACATCCACCGGGACAACCTCGTCGTCACCGAGGACGGGCCGGTCGTCATCGACGCCGAGACGTTGGCGCACCCGGTCACCGACTTCGAGCTGGCCCTGGCCAGGGAGCTGGACGACCGGCCGCTGCCGGCCACCGCCCTCACCCGATCGGTGTTGCGGGTGGGACTGCTGCCGTCCTGGGACTGCTCCGCCGACGGTCAGGTCCTCGACGGCGCCCACCTGTCGCCAGCGTTGCCGGCGGTGAGCCGGATCGGGCTGCCCCGGGTGGACCGTCCCGGAACCGACGCCGAGGCGGTCGTGGTCGAACCGGCCGACCTCGGGGCCCGCGCGGACCTGCCGGCCGCCGATTACCAGCCGGCCGGCTGGACCGACGCGGTGCTCGCCGGCTACGACCGGGTCGGGGCCGACAGCCCGCCGGAACGCCCGGCGGGCCTGCGGGCGCGGTTGCTGCTGCGCTACACCCGCCGCTACCTCGACGTGCTGCTCGGCGCTCTGGGCACGGCCGCCCTCGACGCCGGCGTCGACCTGGACGTCGCGCTGGCGGGCCTGCCGCCGGGCGGCGAGGGCATCAGTCCCATGATGCGCGCCGCGGAGGAGGCCGACCTGCGCCGCCTCGACGTGCCGTACTTCGAGCACGAGCCGGCCACCGGCGCCGTGCTGCACCACGGCCGGATGGTCGGCCGGTGGCGCCCGGCCGCGGCTCCGGCGCCGTCGGCGGCGACGCCTTCCGGGTCCGACGGCGCGGTACAGCGGGCGCTGATCAGTTCGGCGCTGCGTTGCGGGGACGGCGCCCCGACGTTGACTGGCGGACCAACCGTCGAGGACGTCGACGGCCAGGGCACACGCGGGGTGGAGGCGGCGATGGCCGACCTCAGCGGCCGGCTGCTGACCGACCTGCTCGACCGGTCCGTGCCCGTCGCCGACGGCATCAGCTGGCTCGGCTTCGAGCACCGGCACGGTCGTTTTCCCAGACTGCCCGTCGGCTGGTCGCTGTACGACGGTCAGGCCGGCATCGCGTTCGCGCTCGCCGCCGCGGCCACCGTCCACAGCGATCTGGCCGAGCCGGCCGCGCAGGCGCTCGCGCCGCTGACCGCCCGGGCGCTGGCCGACCCGGCCGGCCTGTGCGACACCCTCGGGCCCGGCTACCTGCACGGCGCCGCCGGGATCGTATGGGGCCTGCGGCACGCCGGCCGGCTGGCCGGTGACCGATCAACGGCGGCCCCGGCCGCGGCGGCGTTGGAGGAGGAGCTGTGCCGCTGGCTGCTCGGGCCGGCCCCGGAGCGCTTCGGCCTGGACCTTGCCGCCGGCCTGGCCGGAGCGGTGGCCGTGCTCGCGGCGCCCGGCGGCGGCCCGGGACGCGCTCCCGAGCGGTTGCGGCGGGCCGCGACGAGGCAGGCCACCCGGCTCGTCGTCGACGCCGCCGTGCCAGCGCAGCCCGGGTTGGCGCACGGCGCCGCCGGCACAGCCCTGGCGCTGGCGCGCTCGGTGGACCACCTCGACAGAGACGGGCAGGCACGGGCGGTGGCCGCCGTCGCGCGGCACCGCGCCACGGCGGCCACCGGCGCCGGCTGGACCTGGTGCTCCGGCGCCGTCGGCGCCGCCCTGGCAGGGGGAACGGCGCCATCGGCGCTCGACGTCCCCGGACTGCCCGCCGACGCGCCGCACCACCTCTGCTGCGGGGTGGTCGGGGCGGCGGTGGTCGGGGCGGCGCCGGGAGGAGCGCCTGGCACGGCCGCCGATTCGGTGCTGAGCCGGCTCCGCTCCGACGCCCGCCCCCGATACCTGCGGCCGTTGCCGCCCGGGCTGCACCAGCCCGGGCTCATGCAGGGCGCCGCCGGGCTGGCGCTGGGGCTGCTGCTGCTCGCCGGGCCACCGCTGCCCAACCCGCTGACGCTGAGCGCCGGGGAGACCCGGTGACCAGCCAGGCGACCGTCGACGCCGCCTACGCCGTCTATGTCGAATCGCCGCTGTTACGGCAGGTCCACGGACCCGAGCACCTCAACGTCGGTTGGCGGGCCGGCGGGGAGGCCGACCCGTCGGCCGCGCTGGTCGACCGGCTGTTGAATCTCGTCCCCGGCAACCCCTCCGTCGTCCTCGACGTGGCCTGCGGTCGGGCGGCGGCGAGTCGGCAGATGGCGCTGCGGTGGCCACAGGCGACCGTGCTGGGCGTCGACCGCAGCGCGGTGATGCTGCCGCCAGCCCCGGCCGCCCGGCCCGGCGTCGCCCGCGCCGAAGCCACCGCCCTCCCGATTGCCGACGGGGCCGCCGATCTGGTGCTGTGCGTCGAGGCGGCGTTGCACTTCACCACCCGGCGGGACTTCTTCGCCGAGGCGGCGCGGGTGCTGCGCCCCGGCGGACTGCTCATCCTCACCGACCTGCTCGTCGACCCGGCAGGGCCCGGCTGGGCGCCGCTGGTCCCGGCGGGGAACCGCGAGACCACCCGCCGTCAGTACGCCGACGCCCTCCGGTCCGCGGGACTCATCGCGCAGCGGATCACCGACATCACCGCCCAGACGTGGACGCCGTACACCGACGCCCTGGTGGCGGCGGCCGGGGACGAGGCCGCGTCAGCGGCGGTGCGGCGGATCCTGTCCGACCGGCCGGTTGCCGCGTACGTCGAGGTGGTGGCCCAGCGATGACGTTCGCCGTCGACCTGTCCCATGCCGGAGCGCGCCGCGACGGCGGCGAGCGGCTGCGCTGGCTCCGGCGTTCGTTCGGCCCGGTGCTGCCCTGCGCCCGTCCGGCCGGGATGGTCGTGCTCTCAGCGGAGCTGGCCCGGCAGGCGTTGGCCGACCCGGCCAGGTACTCCTCGTCCATCATGGCCGGCGCCGACGCCTACCTGCTCGGCGCCGACGGCCCGGCGCACCGGCAGGCCCGGCGCGGGGTGCTGGCGTCGCTGCGGGCCCCGGCGGACCCGGCGGGCGTCGTCCGGTCCGGGGCGCGGGCCAGGCGGCTGGTGGGCCGGTTCGTGGCCGCCGGCGGCGGCGAGGCGGTCACGGTGTTGGCCCGGCCGCTGGCGCAGCTGGCCGCCGCGCGGGTCATCGGGGTTTCGGTACCCACGATCCGTGGTCTGGCCCGCTGGGCGCAGGCGGCGGTCGGCGCCGCGACCGGCGGCTCGACCGCCGCCCCGGCGGACGTCGCGGCGCTGAGCGCCCAGGCGACCGCCGACGTCCGCGCCGCGCTGCTCGCCGGCGGGCGACGACCCGGCAGCCTGCTGGATCTCACCGGCACGGCAGTCGCCGACGGCACGCTGAGCCTGGACGCCGCCGTCGAGATCGTGCTGCTGGTGGCGCTGGCCACCCTCGACACCACCACCGCGCTGCTCGCCGCCTGTCTGCACGAGCTCGCGTCCGCGCAGCCCGTCGCGGTTCCTGACGAGGTCGTCGCGGCGGTGCTGGCCGCCCGGTCGCCGGTGCGGTTCGTCCGCCGCGTCGCCACCGAGACGCACACCCTCGGCGGGACGGCCATCGGCGCCGGGCAGCCGGTCCTGGTGCACCTGCGCGCGTCGGCCGACGACCTGCCGCCGGCCGACGCCGGCCGGTTGGCCTTCGGCGCCGGCCCGCATGCCTGCCCCGGCGCCAGCCTCGCCCGCGCCGTCGCCGTCGCCACCGTCGCCGCCTGCGCCGGGGCGTGGCTGACCCTGAACGGCCCACCCACCAATGCCGACTCCGTGCAGATCGACGGATACGCCCGCCTGCCGCTGCGCGCCGCGCGCCGGCCCGGACCCTGGGAGCCACGATGAGCCGGACCCTGTTCCGCAGCAACGCGATGGCCCGCAACGCGGGGCCGGAGAAGCTCGACGAGCGGATCCGGGTGGTCACCGTCAAGGGGTGGATCGCCCTGGCCGTCGGGGTGATCGTCGCCGCGTCGTTGCTCGGCTGGGCAGCCCTGGGCACCACCCGGGAGCAGGTCAGCGGGTCGGGGCTGCTGGTGCGCGAGCCGTACACGTTCACCGCCGAGTCGCCGGTGTACGGCTTCGTCGAGAAGCCGCCGCCCGCCCCGGGGACGCGGGTCACCCAGGGCCAGCACATCGCGGTGGTGCGCAACACCGAGGACCCGGCCAGCCCGCCGGTGCCGGTGCTGGCCCCGATCACCGGCACTCTCATCTCGGTCGCCGCCGAACGTGGCACCGTCGTCGTGCGTGGTCAGGACGTGGCCTACCTGGAGGTGGCGACCGGTCCGCTGGTGGCTCAGGTCTTCGTCCCGACCGCCGAGGGCAAACGGATCACCTCCGGAATGGACGCTCAGATCGAGCCCAGCACCGCCCCGGCGGCCAGCTACGGGCGGATGCTGTCGGTCGTCACCGCCGTCAGCGACTACTCGTTGAGCGCCGACCGGATCCGCACCGTCGTCGGCCACAGCTCGCTCGCCGAGAGCATCATCGACGGGCCGCCGGTGCTGCTGGTCACCCTGGCGCTCCGGCAGGATCCGGTCACCGGCGACCACCTGTGGACCTCCGGCGACGGGCCATCGTTCAACGTCGGCAGCGGCACCCTCGCCGAGGGGACGGTCACCCTGTCGACGTCCCGTCCGCTGGACATCATCTTCGGCCGGAACGCCCAGTGAGCGCCGCGCCGCCCCGCACGGAGCACCGTAGCGGCCCCTACCCGCGCCCCCAACGGGTGCCGACCGTGCTCCAGATGGAGGCCGTCGAGTGCGGCGCCGCCGCGCTCGCGATGATCCTGGCCCACTACGGCCGGCACGTTCCGCTGGAGGAGCTGCGGGTGGCGTGCGAGGTATCCCGGGACGGCTCCAACGCCGTCAGCATCCTCAAAGCGGCCCGCTCGTACGGGATGGAGGCCACCGGCGCCAAGTACGACCTGGACGACCTGTCCGGCGTGGCGTTCCCGCTGATCGCGTTCTGGGACTTCAACCACTTCCTCGTCGTCGAGGGCGTCACCCGGGCCGGACTGCGCGTCAACGACCCGGCGTCCGGCCGGCGGCTGGTGTCCTGGGACGACGCCGACGCCCGCTTCACCGGCGTGACGCTGCACCTGCGACCCGGCCCCGAGTTCGTCCGGGAGGGGCGGCCCCCGAGCACCCTGCGTTCGCTGGCCGGCCGGCTCGACGGCGCCTGGTCCGGCGTGGGCTATCTGGTGGCGGCGGGTCTGGCGTTGATCGTCCCGCTGATGGGCGCCCCGATCGCCACCCAGCTGTTCGTCGATGACGTGCTGGTGCCGCACGCCCCCGACGAGGCGCAGACGCTGCTGTCGGCGCTCGCGGTGGTGATCGTGGTGCAGTTCTGGCTGGCCTGGTGGCAGCGGACGGTGGTGAACCGGTTCAACATCCGGCTGGCCGTCACGATGGCCTCCGGGTTCCTGCGGCACGCCCTGCGCCTGCCGTTGACGTTCTACGCCCAGCGCAGCGTCGGCGACGTCGCCTACCGGCTCCAGCTGGGCGGCGACGTGGCGAAGGTGGTGTCCACCCAGCTCGCCCCCGCGATGCTGCAGGCGTTCACGGCCGTCCTCTACCTGGTCCTCATGACGTTCATCAGCCCACTGCTGACAGCGATCGCGGTGGTCGCGGCGGTGATCGACGTGGTGGTGCTGCGGCTGGCTCAGCGGCACCGTGAAGACGCCAGCGGGGTGGTGGTGCGGGAGGAGTCCGCGCTGCACGCCACCTCCTACTACGGTCTGCGCACGATCGAGTCGGTGAAGGCGTCCGGCGGCGAGGACGACCTCTTCGGCAAGATCACCGGTTTCCACGCCCGGGCGGCCAACGCCCGGCAGAAGCTTGAGGTGCCGTTCACCGTCGTCTCGGCGGTGCCCGCGCTCACCGCCCAGCTGGCCAACATCGGCGTCATCGTCGTCGGCGCGCTGCTGGTCCTGGACGAGCGGCTCACCATCGGGCAGGTGATGGCCTTCGCGGTCCTCGTCGCCGGCTTCCTCAACCCGATCGGCGTGCTGGTCAGCCTCGGCGGGGCGGTCCAGCAGGCCCGCGGGCACCTGGACCGGATCGACGACCTGCTGCGCTATCCGACCCCGCCGAGGCCGCTGGCCACCGCGGCGGCGCCGTCCGGGCGGCTGCGCGGGGAGGTCGAGCTGCGCGGGGTCACCTTCGGGTACAGCCCCAACAAGCCGCCGCTGCTGGAGGACTTCTCGCTGCGGGTGCGGCCCGGTCAGCGGGTGGCGCTGGTCGGCGGCTCCGGCAGCGGCAAGACCACCGTCGCCAGGCTCATCTGCGGGCTGGTCACGCCGTGGGCTGGCGAGATCCGCATCGACGGGGTGCCGCGCGAGCAACTGCCGGCGCCGGTGCTGGCCGCCAGCCTGGCCCTGGTCGACCAGGAGATCGTCCTGTTCGCCGGCACCGTCCGCGACAACGTGTCCTTCCTGGACAGCACCCTCGCCGACGCCGCGGTGGTGGCCGCCGCCCGGGACGCCGCCATCCACGACGACATCGCGGTCCGCCCCGGCGGTTACGGGGCCGCCGTCAGCGACGGTGGCCGCAACTTCTCCGGCGGCCAGCAGCAGCGCATCGAGATCGCCCGCGCGTTGTCGGTCAACCCCAGCGTCCTGGTGCTCGACGAGGCCACCAGCGCTCTGGACCCCGGTACTGAGCAGCTCGTCGACCAGGCGCTGCGCCGACGCGCCTGCGCCACCATCGTGGTGGCGCACCGGCTGTCGACGATCCGCGACTGTGACGAGATCATCGTCCTGGACCGGGGGAAGGTCGCCGAGCGTGGCGCCCACGAGCAGCTCATGGCCCACGGCGGCGCCTACGCCCGGCTGGTGACGGCGTGAGCGCCCCCACCGGCCTGCGGCTGGACGCCCACCGGCGGATCACCGTGGCGGCGGACGACCTCGTCACCGTCGAGGCGGGCGTCGTCGAGGTGTTCCTGATCTCCGACCAGAGCCCGCCGGTGGCGCCCCGGCATCTGGGCACCCTGACCGCCGGTCACCGGCTGCCGGGTCTCGACTGGGCCGGCGAGCTGGCCGCCAATGAGCGGATCGAGCTGGTCGGCAACGGCCCGGCGGTGGCCCGCTGCCAGCCGGGCGCCGCCGGCGGGGCGGACACCGTCGACGACGAGCTACGCCGCGCCGAGCTGACCGCCCGGATCGTCGCCGTCCGCGAGCCCGATGCCAGCCCGGCGGTCATCGGCCGCCGGGTGGCCGCCGACAACCAGCGCGGCGCCGACGCCAACGACGCGCTCGGCGGCGTCCTCGACCGGAACCGCGGCGAGACGACCGGCGTGGACAGCGCCGTCGACCTGGACGCCACGCCGCGGCTACGGGCGCTGCTGCTGGCCGCCGAGGCGGCCGGGCTGCGGTTGCCGGCGCGCTCGGTGCAGACCGCCGCCGTCCTCACCAACCTGGACGTGCCTCAGCTCGCCGGCCGGTTGCGGGCCCCGGTCCGTGAGGTGGACCTGGGCGGCGCATGGTGGACCGAGGACAGCCCGCCGATGGTCGCCGTCGCCGACGACGGAACCGCGTACGCGCTGATCCGCCGTGGCCGGCAGTGGCAGGCGTGGTCGGCCCCGTCCGGTTGGCGCCCGGTGACCGGGCCGCTGGAGCTGGCCCGGGCCTGGTGCGTGTACCCGACGTTCCCGGAGCGGGCCGTCGGGGCGCGGGACCTGCTGCGGGTCGGCCTGCCGCCGACCGCCCGCAACGACCTGCTGCGGCTGGCCGGCACGGCGGTCGCGGTGATGACGCTCGGCGCCGCCGTGCCGTTGGCCACCGCCCGCATTCTCGGCGACGCCGCCCCGCGGGCCGAGGCCGGCAACATCGTGGCGATCGGCGCGCTGGTGGCCGGGCTGATCCTGGCCTTCACCGCCGCCTCGGTGGCCCAGGGGTTGTTGCTGCAACGCCTGGTCACCCAATTGAACGTGCGGACCACCGCCGCGCTGTGGGCGCGGGTGGTGCGCCTGGAGCCGCCGTTCTTCCGGGCCTACAACCCCGGTGAGCTGGCCCGACGGGTGCTGGCCGTCGACGGCATCCGGGAGCTGATCACCAGCAGCGTCCTCACCGGCGGCATCGGGTTGCTCATCGGCGTCACCGGCGTCGTGGTGACCTTCGTCCTCGACGTCTGGATCGGCGTCACCGTCGTCGCCGGACTGGCGCTGTTCGCCGGCTTCTCCTGGTGGCAGCTGCGGGCGCTGACCCGGGCCCGACGCGGCGAGGTCAACGCCCGCAACGGCATCTCCGGGTTCGTCACCGCCGCCCTCACCGGCATCGTCAAGGTGCGGGTCGCCGACGCCGAGCAACGTATGTACGCCCGTTGGGGCGCCATGTTCGCCAAGGAGCAGACCCACGCCGCCCGCGCCGCCGCGGCCCAACGGCAGCTGACGGTCGTCACCGCCGTGTCGCCGGCGGTGGCCACCCTGATCGTGCTCGCCGTCGTCACCTACGGCCACCAGGCCGACCTGAGCATCGGCGTCTTCGTCGGCCTGGTGGCCGCGTTGTCGCAGGTCACCACCGCGCTCAGCCTGATCACCCCGGCGTTGGGTCAGCTTGCCGACGCCGCCCCGCTGTACGACGCGGCCCGGCCGGTGCTCCAGACCGCCCCGCGGCCGGCCACCGACGCGGCCGACCCGGGCGCCCTGCGCGGCAAGCTCGAAGTGTCCAAGGTGTCTTTCGCCTACACCGACGATGGCCCGCGCATCCTCAACGAGGTCGACCTACAGGCGGCGCCGGGGGAGTTCGTGGCCGTCGTCGGCCCGTCCGGGGCCGGAAAGTCGACCCTGATCCGGTTGCTGCTCGGCTTCGACCGCCCCAGCGCCGGGGCCGTCCTGTTCGACGGCAAGCCGCTGGACACCCTGGACCTGGAGGCGGTGCGCCGGCAGGTGGGCGTGGTCATGCAGAACGCCCAGGTTCCGACCGGCAGTCTCCTCACCGCGCTGGTGGGCACTACCAACCTCACCCAGGACCAGGCGTGGGAGGCGTTGGACATGGCCGGACTCGCCGAGGACGTCCGGGCCATGCCGATGGGCATCCGCACCGTCATCAGCGAGGGCGCCTCGACGTTCTCCGGCGGCCAACGCCAACGCCTCATGATTGCCAGGGCGTTGATCCGCCGCCCCCGGGTGCTCATCTTCGACGAGGCGACCAGCGCCCTGGACAACCTCACCCAACAGACCGTCACCCGGTCCCTGGAGAATCTGGACGCCACCCGGATCGTCATCGCGCACCGCCTCAGCACGATCCGCGACGCCCACCGCATCTACGTCCTGGACCGGGGCGCGGTCGTCGAGTCCGGCGACTTCGATGCCCTCATGTCCGCTGGCGGCGTCTTCGCCGCCCTCGCCCGCCGACAGCTCGCCTGACCCGCCCCTGTGTCCACCGGACCGGCCCGTGGGCTGTCAGCTCAACTTGCTGGATCGGACTTCTACGGCGTATCGCATGCCGTCGGCGCCGAAGGTACGGATCTCCATCGGCATGCCCGCCGGCGCTTCACCGAGCGGCTCCTCGTGCACCCTCATGTCGCATGGCTTCCTGATCGAGTGGTCGCCATCTTCGAGGCTCACCCGGATCTCGATCTCGCCGAAGTTGCACTCGACCCGCAGGACGAGGCTGGCCGCCTTATCCAGCTTCGTGGTGTTGATCTGCGGATTGGGGATGCCACCGTAGCTGAGGAAGACCGTTGTTCCTTTCTCGACCTTCAGGGTGGGTTCCCAGGCTGCGGCGGAGGGATCCACCACGATCGCGCCGTCCGGAAGGCCCGGTGTCCGCGAGGGCGTGGACGATGAGGTCGCAGACCCCGGACTGTGTGTCGACGGCGCCGGCCGCGCGTCGTTCGACGCGGACCCGTCGCAACCAGCAGCGACCGCGACTCCGCACAAGGCGATGGCTGACGCCGTGCTCAACCGGGTCATCATCACTCGCCGCTGGTGCGTCATCCTCGAACCCTTTCGTCACAGGCGTCCAGAGTCAACTCGGCCGCAGACGTTCACCTCCTGTCTGATGACGGACAGCGGCAGCTCGTAACGGCCGCCGTGGGTGGCGGGTGGTCGCGGCCCTGGGCTCAGGGGGCGAGGGTGAGGCCGGCCAGGGTGAGGGTGGTGGTCAGTTCGATGCCGGCGCCGAGCACGTCGCCGGTGACGCCGCCGATCCGGCGCGTGAGGCGCCGTTGCGCCGCCGCCGTCGCGGTCAGGGCGACGAGGACGGCCAGCGGGCCGTGCCAGGGTCGCCCGGGGACCGCCGCGACGGCGATGAGGAGCACCAGCGCGCCCGACAGCGCCAGCCCTACCGGGCCGACCGTTCCGGCGACGAGCGCGCCGAGGCCGCCGGGGCGGGCCGCGGCCGTTCCGCGTCGGCACCTCCACGTCGCCGACAGGCGCCCGGCCGCCAGCGCGACGGCGCCGCCGACCACCAGCGACCACCATCCGCCGCTGTCTGCGCCCGGCCCGGCCAGCGGCGCGGCGAGCGCCGCCAGGCAGGCGGCCTGCGCGAGCAGGGTCAGCACCAACGCGGCGACGCCGAACGGGCCCACATCGGACTTCTTCATGATGGCCAGGGCGGCGTCGCCGCGCCGGTAGGAGCCGAGGGCGTCGACGCTGTCGGCCAGCCCATCCAGGTGTAGACCGCGGGTGAGCAGCGCCGACAGGGTGACGGCGACGGTCCCGGCCAGCAGCGGCGGGGCCCCGCCGACGACGAGCGCCCCGGCCGTGGCGGCGATGAGCGCGCCGAGCGCCGCGCCCAGCGCCGGACCGGTCGCCATGGCGACCGCCGCCGCCGACCGGCTCAGCGTCGCCGGCCGGGCGGGGACCACGGTGAACGTGGTGACCGCCAGTCGTAGGCCGTCGGCCAGGTCAGCCACCGGCGTCCGTGGTCGCCGCCACCCGGACGGCCGCGCTGAGCACCGGCAGGGCCGCCAGCGACGTGGCGCCCTCGCCCAGGTCCAGGCCGAGGGTGAGCAGCGGCGGGAAGCCCAGCAGCTCGGCCAGCCGGCGCACGAGCGGCCCGGCGCCGGTGTCGGGGACCAGGAACCACCGTCGCGCGCTGGGGCTCAGGTTCCGGGCCGCGAGCGCGGCGGTCATGCCCACCGGCCCGTCCACCAGCACCGGGGTCTGCCGGTTGGCCGCGCCGAGCAGGATGCCGAGCGCGGTGGCCAACGGGCCGCCGCCGTACTCGGCCACCACGGCGAACGGCTCCGGGGCCAGTCCGCTGCTACGGCGCAGAGCGTCCCGGACCGCCTCGCACCGGGTCATCCAGGCGTTGTCGTCGATGACGCCGCCGGCCAGCACCACCCGCGGCAGCACCGCCGCCGGCTCCACCTGGGCCAGCGCCCCGGTGACGGCCGTGGCGGCGGCGTCGCCGCCGGCGCCGGCGACGCCGAGCACGATGAGGTCGACGCCGTCGTCGATGGCCTGGTCGGCGAGGTCGGCCCCGTACGCGACGGCGGCCTGGCACTGCTCCAGGTCGAGGGTGGGGGAGCGCTCCATGGCCGCCCCCGTCGGCGCGGCGATGGTGTGGATCTCCACTCCGGCGGCGGCGGCCAGCGTGACCACGGCGTCGCTGAGCCGGCCGTCGAAGGCGGGGGCGCCGGCCGCCGCGCCGCCTGGGTGGTCGCCGGTGACGACCAGCAGCCGGGGCCGTCGCCAGGGCAGCGGCGGGTCGGCCCCCTGGGTCCCGGCGGCGAACTCGACCACCTCGGCCAGCGCCCCGAGGCCCGCGCCGGGCAGGGCCGCGAGTTTGGCCAGGGCGCCGATGCCGGCCTGGTCGTCGACGGACGGCACGGCCAGATCCTCGGCGAGGACCGGGTGGTCGAAGACATCCCCGGCGACGTGCGACGTCGCCACGGACACCGCCGCCAGACCGGCCGGCGTCGGGGCGGGCGTCCGGGCGACGGGCGCGGTGCTGCGTGGCGTGGCGGGCCCGCCCCTGATCCACAACGGCTGCCCGGCGACCACCAGCGCCACCTTGTCGCAGACGCCCGCCGTGGCCTGGTTCACCTGGCCGAGCAGGTCGGTGAAGCGGCGTCCCACCGCCGTGGTGGCGACCAGGGTCAGGCCGACCTCCGGGCTCACCAGCACGACCCGTCCGGCGGTGGTGGTCAGCGCGCCGGCGAGCGCCTCGGCTGCCCCGGCGGCCGTGTCGTCGGCCATCAGCAGGGAGCTCACCCAGCCGCCGAGGTCGTCGACGAGCAGGGTCTGCCCCGGCCCGGCGCTGGCGATCACGGAGGTCAGCGTCGCCGGGTCGGCGCCGACCTCCTCGGTGAGCCACGACTCCGGACGACGACGCTGGTGCTCGGCGATCCGGGTTCGCCACTCGGGGTCGTCGGCGGCGTCCGCGGTGGTGGCCGTGGCGACGTATCGCAGGTCGGCGGCGTCGCTGACCAGCGCCTCCGCGATCGCGGACTTGCCCGAGCGGATTCCGCCGAGGATGAGAACGGTGCGCCAACTGTCTTCCGGCATGCCCGTACCTTAGTTCAGTCACCGGCCGCGGCACGGGCCCGCGTGCCCTGGCGTCGGCGTCTGGACGGACTAGGCTGTCGCCACCAGCAGCACGACGAGAGGGAGCGGTCGATGCCGTGGAACTGGCGTTACGAGGACGCGGACGGGAAGCCCGTGGACGGACCGCAGGAGAGTTTCCCGAGTCAGGCTGACGCCGAGTCGTGGGTGGGTCAGAGCTGGCGGGAGCTGGCCGGCGCCGGTGTCGTGTCCGTGGCGCTGTGCGAGGACGAGCGGGTGGAGTACACGATGGGCCTGCGCCCGGCCGAATAGGCAGAACGGCGGCGGGGCGGAGTTCACCGCCCCGCCGCCGTCGTCGTCAGGGGCGGGTGGCAGGCGAGACGGTCTTGGCGGGGTCCCGCTCGACGACCGGCTCAAGGACCTCGTCGATCGCTTTGAGCAGCCCCGGCTCCAGGGCGACGCCGCTGGCCCGCGCGTTGTCGTGCACCTGCTCGGGCCGGCTGGCGCCGATGATCGCCGCGGCGACGTTGCGGTTGCTGAGCACCCACGCGATCGCCAGCTGGGCCATGCTCAGGCCGGCCTGAGCCGCCAGGGGCGCCAACTGCTGTACCGCGGTGAGCACCTCCGGCGTCATGAGCTTGCCGATGAACGCCGCCCCGGACTTCTCGTCGGTGGCCCGGGAGCCGGCCGGTGGCGGCTCGCCTGGCAGGTACTTGCCGGTGAGCACCCCCTGCGCCAGCGGCGACCAGACGATCTGGGAGACGCCCAGCTCCTCGCAGGCGGGGACCACATCGGACTCGATGACCCGCCACAGCATCGAGTACTGCGGCTGGTTGGACACGAACGGGATGCGCAGCTCGTGGGCGAGCTGGTGGGCCTGACGGATCTGCTCGGCGTTCCACTCGGATACCCCGACGTACAGAGCCTTTCCGCTGTGGACGATGTCGGCGAACGCCGTCATCGTCTCCTCCAACGGGGTGTGGTAATCGTAGCGGTGCGCCTGGTAAAGGTCGACGTAGTCGGTCCCCAGCCGCCGCAGTGACCCGTTGACGGACTCCATGATGTGTTTGCGGGACAGGCCGGAATTGTTCGCGGCGGGGCCGGTGCGCCAGTAGACCTTGGTGCAGATCTCCAGCCCTTCCCGGCGCTGGCCGTGCAGCGCCCGGCCGAGCACTTCCTCGGCTCTGGTGGCGGCGTAGACGTCGGCGGTGTCGAAGGTGGTGATTCCGGCGTCCAGCGCGGCACGCACGCACGCGACGGCGGTCTCCTCTTCGACCTGCGAGGCGTGGGTGATCCAGTTGCCGTAGGCGATTTCGCTGACGAGCAGGCCGGAACGGCCAAGGTGTCGATGCTGCATAGGTGCGACCCTAACGGGCGACTCACGCGCTTGCGGGTCTGCCCGGCAAACCCGTCCACAACGACTTTCGTCAATGCTGGCAGGGGTCGGTCACAGCACCGGCGCGACGAGGCGGAGCTGCCGTGTGACGACGGCGTCCGCCGCCCGCCGGTCGGCGTGCGCCGGGGTGATGAGCGGGCGTCCACGGCGGTCCAGCGCTCCCCAACGTCCACCGGTGTCGGCGATGAGGAACGCCAGCGGGTGGATCACCACCGCCCGGTACCGGGGCTCGACGACCTGGCGTCCGGTGCGGTCCAGCACGCCCCGCCATCCGGCCGCCTCGACCACGGCCAGACCCTCGTCGGTGAAGCCGTCGAGGTAGCGCCCGTCGGTGAGGGCGGTCGCGAAGGCGTTGTAGCGCATTGGCACGACGACCGTCCCGGCGGTGTCGATCGCGCCCCAGCCGTCCTGCCGGACGGCGGCGACGCCGCGTCGGAACGGACGGACATCGTCGTAGGTTGCCGGCGTCAATGTGACGCCCGTGCGGTCGATGAGCTGCCAACAGCCACCGCCGGCGCGCTGCACCCAGGCGACGCCGTCGCCGAACGGCTGGGCCTGGACGTAGGTCGGGGCGACGATCTGGCGGCCGTGCTCGTCGGCGTACCCCCAGCTGCCGGTGTGTTCGTCCCGGGTGAGCGACGGCGGCGGGGCGGACCCGAGGACGGCCGCGCGGTCGCGTGGCAGCGGTCCGAAACCGACCTGGCGGGCCGTCTCGGCGATGGCCGTCAGCGCCAGCGCCACCCGGTCCAGCAGGACATTGGACCCGGGCGGGCACAGCGCCACCGCCAGGTCCAGGTGCTGACACGCCTCGATCATCCGGCCCTGCTCGTAGCAGGACCGGCCGGCCTGCTCGTGGACGGTGGCTCGCAACAGACCGGGCAGGTCGGTGGAGTCGGCCAGCGCGTAGAGCCGGTCGGCGGCGGCGAACTCCCCGCGCCACTGACACACATGCGCCAGCCGGGCACGTACGACCGCGATCTGGCGTAACTGTCCGGTGAGCTTGGCGCTGGCCAGGGCCTCATTGCCGTCGGCCAGGGCGTCGTCGAGGTCGCCCAGCAGCCGGCAGGCGACGGCCCGCACGCTGAGCAGCCGGGCCCGGGTGGTGTCGTCGGCGGGGCGGCTCAGCCGGTCGGTGAGGTCGGCCCGGAGCGACCGCAGCTCCTGCGGGCGGGCGGCGACCTCGCGCAGCGTCCGCGGGTCGAGCCGCCAGCCCGCCTCGGCGAGCCGTCCTTCGGGGTCGTCGTCGGCGTGCTCGTCCGGTGTCAGCGCGTCGGCGCGCAGCAGGCTCGCCGGGACGTCGGGCTGGCCGGTGGGCCACTGGCCCGCGGGCGCCGCCGACGGGTTCCAGGCGACGGCAGCGGCGCTGTGGTCGGCCCGCACACGCGCCGCGCCGCGGACCACCCCGGGCCGGGGGTGCGCGGCGAGGTGGTCGGCGCGTTCGCTGGGGTGTTTCTCGGCGTGGTGCGTGATCGCCCATGTCTGGGTGGACTCGGTAGCCCAGTTGGGCGCGGCGGAGCGAGGGGCGGCGAACGGGTCATCCGTCACCTGGGTCACCTCGCCTACCGAAATCGGTTCGTTGCCGCGGCACAGCCCGGGTAGGGTCGCGCGGCCCGATGCCGGAGGTCGGCGGGCCGTCGCCGAAGACGCCGTCCGTGGCCGGGGCGCGGAGAGGACCGTTCGCCGGTGTCACGGACGACCTGACGGGGTGTGATGACAGGAGGTTACGGCGTGAGCTACCTCACCGCCAGTGGGGAATCGGTCCGGATTCGGGTGGACCCGGGTGGTACGGCCCTCTTCGTCAGCCTGATTCGGGCCGGTTTCCGGCGCTATGCGACGTACTGGCAGGCGGCGCTGGCGGGTCTGTTCACCAACACCGTCTTCGGCCTCCTCCGCTGCTATGTCCTCCTCGCGGTGGTCGCCGGCGCCGGCGGAAGCGCCGCCGGATACAGCGGGCCGCAGCTGGTCACCTACACCTGGGTCACCCAGGGGCTGCTGGCCGTCGTCATGCTCTGGGGCTGGACCGACCTGTCCGACCGGATCCGTTCCGGTGACATCGTCACCGACCTGCTCCGACCCGCCAGCCCGATCCGTACCTACCTGGCCATCGACCTCGGCCGGGCAGCGTTCGCGCTGCTCAGCCGCTTTGTCGTGCCGATCACGGTCGGGGCGCTCGTGTTCACGATGTTCGTGCCCCAGCGTGGGAGCACCTGGCCGCTGTTCGTCGTCTCGGTGGCGTTGGCCGTGGTCCTCTGCTTCGCCTGCCGGTACCTGGTCAACTGCGTCGCCTACTGGCTGCTCGACAGTCGCGGCCCGGTCATCGCCTGGCAGCTCGCCTCCGGGATGCTGGCCGGACTGGGCTTCCCGCTGCGCTTCCTGCCCGACTGGCTGGTCGCCGTCCTGTGGATCGGCACGCCGTTCCCCAGCATGATGCAGGCTTCCGTCGACGTGGTCATCGAACGCGACCCGGTGGGAACGCAGGTCGCCATCGTCGGCTGGCAGGCGGTGTGGGCGGTGGCGATGCTCGCCCTGTGCGGCCTGGTCCAGCGGCGGGCGGAGCGTCGGATGGTGGTCCAGGGTGGGTGAGCTGAGCGCGTACGGTCAGCTGCTGCGCGCCCAGGCAAGAGCCCAGGCGAGCTACCGTGCCTCGTTCGGCATCGACCTGTTCGTCTCGATGTTGGCGCTGGGCTTCGACGTGCTCAGCGTCATCGTCCTCTACCAGGTCACCCCGGACCTCGGCGGATTCAACCTCCGCGAAGCCATGGTCATCACCGGGATCACCGCCGCCGCCTTCGCGACCGCCGACGCCGGCATCGGCTCGGTCGAACGGCTCCGCGTCCTGGTCCGGACCGGTCAGCTCGACGCGCTCCTGCTGCGCCCACTGCCGGCGCTGCCCCAGCTCGTGCTCACCGAGCTGTCGCTGCGCAAACTGTCCCGGGTGCTGTTCGGCGTGGTGGTGCTCGCCGTCGCCGTGGCCGCCGCGCCGATCCAGTGGACGCCCGCCCGGGCGGCCCTCATCGTGCTGGCCCCGACCGCCGGGGCGGTGTTCTTTGGAGCGGTGTTCGTCGCCACCGCCAGCGTCTCGTTCTGGTGGGTGGAGTCCGGCGAGGTCGGCAACGCCTTCACCTACGGGGGCCGTGACCTGGCTATCTACCCGGTCACCGCCTATCAGGGCTGGTTCCGGCGGATCTTCTGCTACGGGCTCGGGTTCGCCACCGTCGCCTACTACCCCGCCCTGGCGCTGCTGGACCGGCCCGACCCCCTGGGCGCGCCGGCGTGGCTCGGCTGGGTCAGCCCGCTCGTCGCCGCCGTCGCCGTCGGGGTCGCCGCTCTCGTCTGGCGCGCCGGCATCCGCCACTACCGGAGCACCGGATCATGACAGAGCCAGTGATCGACGCCCGTGGCCTGCGCCGTGACTTCACCGTCCGAACCAGAATCGGGCGTTTCCGGCGCGGCGTCCGTGTCGTCAACGCCGTCGCCGGGGTCGACCTCACCGTCGAACGCGGCGAGCTGATCGGCTACATCGGCCCCAACGGCGCCGGCAAGTCCACCACGATGAAAATGCTCACCGGCGTGCTCACCCCCAGCGGCGGCCAGCTGACAGTCTGCGGGCTGCGCCCGGTCCCGCAGCGGGTGAAACTGGCCGCCCAGATCGGCGTCGTGTTCGGCCAACGGTCGTCACTGTGGTGGGATCTGCCGCTGCGTGACTCGTTCGCGCTGCAACGCCACCTCTACCGCACCCCGTCCGCCGAGCATGACACCCGCCTGCGCCGCTGCCGTGATCTGCTCGACCTCGACGGATTCCTCGACACGCCGGTCCGCCAACTGTCGCTCGGGCAGCGGATGCGCGGCGAGTTGACCGCGGCGCTGCTGCACGGACCAGCCGTTCTCTTCCTCGACGAGCCGACCATCGGCCTGGACGTGGTGAGCAAGCGAGCGGTCCGCGGATTCCTCGCCGACCTCGCCGCCGCCGGTGACACCACGATCGTGCTCACCACCCACGACCTCGCCGACATCGAACGGCTCTGCCGTCGCCTGGTGGTCATCGACCACGGCCGGGTCGTCCACGACGGTGACATCGCCGCGCTCCATGCCCGCTACGGGGCCCGTCGGCAGGTCGTCGTCGACCTGGCGGCGCCGTTGGCCGATCCGCCGACGGTGGCGGGCGCGACGCTCGCCACCGTCGGCGAGGATGGGCTACGGCTGGTGTTCCGTCTGGAGACGCCCAGCGCCGGGGCGCTCATCACGGCGTTGGCTCAGCGGGCGGAGATCCGGGATGTGTCCGTGGTCGAGCCCGACATCGATGATGTCGTCGCCCGGATGTACGAGGCGGACCGGCCACCCGCTCAGTAGACCGGCCGGCGAAGATGCCGCACTTTTCCGCGCCCACGCTCCTGAGCTGCCGATACGCAATCCAGGGGGATCGTCATGGACAACATCACGGCGCACGCCGTCCGACTGCTGGAGGAGACGCAGAGCGGCGCGGTCGACGAGGTGCTGCCGCTGTCCGAGCGGTTGCTGCGGGCCGAGACGGGCAACCTGGCGGACGGGCGCGCCGCGTACCATTTCGTCCGCGCTGTGTCATTCGCGGTGCTCGACCAGTACCGGGAGAGCCTCTCCGCCGCTGGGCTGATGGTGACCGCCGCCGAGCGCGAGCGCAGCGCCGGCTGGCTCGCCTGCGCGCTGTCGCTGCGCGCCGAGATGCGGCTGCGGCTCGGCGAGAGCGAGATCGGCGAGTACGACGTCGACGCCGTCCTGCGGGACCTGGTCGCCGCCGAGGCCGCCCTGAACCGCCCCGAAACCGATCTGGTGGTCCTCGGCAACGCCCACACCGGCCTCGCCCTGACCTACCACACCCTGCGCCTGTACGAGCTGGCCGGGCCGCACTACCTGAACGCGTACGAGGCCAGCTCCCAGGCGCCAGCCCAGAACGGCAACCCGTCGATGTGGCTGGTCAACCTGGCCAACCTCCATCTGGAGTGGTCCGTCGAGCTGCACCAGATCGGCCAGGTCCTGGACGCCGAGAAGCACGCCGCCGAGTCCGGCCGGTACGGCCTGTGGGCCGCCGACGAGGCGGCCGGACCCGGGGCGGCCGGGTGGCGGGCACGAGGCCTCCTCTACGACGCCTGCGCTCGCGTCGACGGCGACGACCCGGCCGGGGCGGCTGCCGACATCGCACGCATCCTGGCCGAGATCGAGTCGGGCGGAGAGGCGCGCGAACAGTTCGGGCTGGCCCCGGTGTGTCAGGCGCGGGCGTTGAACCGGGCCGGGCAGCAGGCGGCGGCGCTCGCCGTCCTCGACACTGTCATCGAGTTGGTCGCGGGCGCCGGTGACTGGCTGCCGATGGCCGCCGCGCGGCGGACTCAGGCGATGCTGCTCGCCGAGCAGGGCGCGGCCGGCGCCGCGGCCGGCCTGGCCTACGGCGATCTGCTGGCCACTGCGAACTGGCGGCAGCGGCAGCGGCAGCTGCACACCGTCTCGACGATGGTCTCCTACGAGGCTCTGCGCAGCGAGCATGAGCGGGTCGCCCGGGCCGCGGAGACGGACCAGCTGACCGGGGTGGCCAACCGGCGTGGCTTCGACCAGGTCGTGGCGTCGCTGGCGAAGCAGTCCGGCCGGGCCGCCGGCCAGCCGATCGCCGCGCTGGCCATCGACCTGGACAAGTTCAAGCCCATCAACGACCTCCAGGGTCACGCCGCTGGCGACGCGGCGCTGCGCGCCGTGGCCCGGGTGCTGGCCGGCTGTGTCCGGGACGGCGACCTGGTCGCCCGGGTCGGCGGGGACGAGTTCGCCGCGCTGCTGCCCGGCGTGCATCCGGCCGCCGCCGCCGCCGTCGCCCAGCGGATGGTGGACGCGGTCCGGGCGGCGCCCGACTGCCCGGTGACCCTGAGTATCGGGGTGGCCGGCGGCACGGCTCTGCAGCTGCTGGGCACGCTAGACCGTGCCGACCAGGCGATGTACGTCGCCAAGCGGGCTGGTGGCGACCGGATCGGTTTGTGAGCCTGCCTCGCGGGCAAAGTTGACCGCAAGAGCCCACTTCGCCCTTCGTGGAAGGAGACCACGATGCCGATTCGCAAGGACATGCCGAGCACTCTGAAGCGGTCGCCAAAGAAGGCCCGGGACACCTTCGCCAAGACCCACGACGCTGCCGTGGAGACCTACGGGGAGGGCGAACGCGCCCACCGCACCGCGTTCGCGGCGGTCAAGCACTCGTTCGAGAAGGTCGGAGACCACTGGGAGCCGAAGGAGCGCAAGGGCCCCAGCGACGCCAAAGCGGCCGGCGGCCGTTCCAGCTCCGCCCGCACCGCCGGCGGGGTCGACGCCAACGCCTCCAAAGCCCACTTGATGGACATCGCCCGTCGGCTGGACATTCCGGGACGATCCCGGATGACCCGCCCGGAGCTGGTGGAAGCGATCCAGCGCGCCAACGCGCGTGTCACCCGTCAGGCCCGCGAACGGTGACCGTTCAGATCCTGCCGTCGAGTCAGATCCGGTCGCCGAGCTCCACCCGGGGCGCCGGGATCCGCATCCGACGGAAGGTAAGCCCCCGCATCACGCCGTAGAGGCTGACCCCGACGAGCTTCTGCGTGGTGTCCGGGAACCGTTCCCGCACCCGGCTCTTGATCTTGCGGTAGATGAGCACGCTGTCGACGAGCACCGCCACCGCCAACAGCACCCAGATGCCGTTGGAGAGCAGCTGGACGATCGACGGCATCGCCCCCGACGAGCCAACCAGCACCAGCAACGCCCCGCCGAAAAACCACGTCCCGGCGGTGCGCCGCGAGTCGACGATGTCACGGGCCAGCGCACGCTCGGGGCCACGGTCCCGGGCCGTGAGGTACCGGTCGTCACCGCGGCGCATGCCGACATTGGCCTCATGGCGTTCGGCCCGCCGTTTCTCCCGCATCCGGCGCATCGCCTCGCGGCGGTCCGCCGGCGGCGGCTCGGCGGCCCTGCGGCGTTCGGCTTCCGCCCGCTTGCGGGTCGCCAGGCCCAGCTCTTTCTTGCTGGGGGTGTAGCCCTTGGCGGTGGGTTGGACGGGCGTGGCCGGCGACTCGGTCACCTCGGTGACGGAGTCGGCGACCAGATCAGCGGGCTTACGACGAAACAGCGACGGCACGTAGTGCAGGGTAGTCGCGGCCGAGCCGTCGAGCTAATCGGCGACCGGCCCGGCCCGCGGCCGGGGATATCAGGGACGTTCGACCGAGGCCCCGAGCGCCGCCAGCTTCGCCTCAAAGTCCTCGTAACCGCGGTTGATCAGCTCGACGCCGTAGACGCGCGAGGTGCCCTCGGCCGCCAGCGCCGCGATGAGGTGGCTGAAACCCGCCCGCAGGTCCGGGATGACCAGGTCGGCGGCGTGCAACTTGCTCGGGCCGGCGATGACCGCGGAGTGGTGGAAGTTGCGCCGGCCGAACCGGCACGGGGTGTTGCCGAGGCAGTTGCGGTACGTCTGGATGGTGGCGCCCATGGCGTTGAGCGCGGCGGTGTAGCCCAGTCGCTGTTCGTAGACCGTCTCGTGGACGATCGACAGCCCACGGGCCTGGGTGAGCGCCACGACCAGCGGCTGTTGCCAGTCGGTCATGAAGCCAGGATGCACCCCGGTCTCCAGGGCCACCGCCTTGAGCTCCCCGCCTGGGTGCCAGAACCGGATGCCGCCCTCGACGCCCGGACGGCCGTCGTGCGGCGGACGGGTGTCGGTGATCTCGAAGTCGCCGCCGACGGAGCGGAACGTGTTGAGGAAGGTGGTCATAGCGGCCTGTTCGGCGCCGATGACGTTGACCTCGCCGCCGGTGGCCAGGGCCGCGGCCGCCCAGCTCGCCGCCTCGATGCGGTCCGGGACGGGTCGGTGCACGTATCCCTTGAGCCGCGGCACGCCCTCGATCTCGATGACCCGCGAGGTGTGCACGTTGATGATCGCGCCCATCTTCTGAAGCACGCAGATCAGGTCGATGATCTCCGGCTCGACGGCGGCGTTCCGTAGCTCGGTGACGCCTTCGGCGAGCACCGCGGTGAGTAGCACCTGCTCGGTGGCCCCGACGCTGGGGTAGGGCAGCTCCAGTTTGGTGCCGCGCAGGCCGTCCGGGGCGGTCAACGCCAGGCCCTGCGGGGTCTTCTCGATCTGCGCGCCGAACTGCCGCAGCGACTGCAGATGGAAGTCGATCGGACGCGGCCCGATGTGGCACCCGCCCAGGTCCGGGATGAAGGCGTGGCCGAGGCGGTGCAGCAGCGGCCCGCAGAGCAGGATCGGGATGCGGCTGGAGCCGGCGTGCACGTTGATCTCGTCGACGTTGGCCGACTCGACGTTGGCCGGGTCGAAGATCAGCTCGCCGTCCTCGCCGTCGGCGACCCGGACCCCGTGCAGTTCCAGCAGCCCCCGCACGACCTCGACATCGCGTATTCGGGGAACGTCGAAGAGCCGGCTGGGAGAGTCGCCCAGCAGCGCGGCGACCATCGCCTTGGAGACCAGGTTCTTGGCGCCACGGACGCGCAGCGCGCCGGACAGCGGCGTGCCGCCGTGCACGACCAGCACGTCGGACTCCGACTTCTGGCTGGACAACGCCTCGCTCACGCGATCGCCTCGCTCTTGTTCGCAGAACCACTCGTGCGAGTGGGGTGAATTATCCGAAAGTGTGGCCCGGGCAGCATATCGCCGACCTCGGACTCGGGCACTCCACCGTACGTGCCCGGAGCTTGATTGGTTCGCATCGATCCCCGCCGCGCCCGGACCGCGGCCCCCGGCCAGCTCAGGGCAGGGCGAGCATCTGGTCCAACGCGCGGCGGGCGTGCGCGGCGGTCTGCGGGTCGACCCGGATCGGGTTGGCCACGCGACCGGCCACCAGCTCCTCAAGGCTCCAGACCAGGTGTGGCAGGTCGATCCGGTTCATCGTCGAGCAGTAGCAGACGGTCTTGTCCAGGAACATGATCTGTTTGTCCGGGTGGGCCTTGGCCAACCGGCGTACCAGGTTCAGCTCGGTGCCGATGGCCCAGGCGGAGCCGCCGGGCGCCGCCTCGACCGTCCGGATGATGAACTCGGTGGAGCCGATGAGGTCGGCCGCGTTGACGACCTCGTGCCGGCACTCGGGATGGACCAGGACGTTGACCTCGGGCACCCGGGCGCGGACGTCGTTGACGCTGTCGAGGCTGAACCGTCCGTGTACCGAGCAGTGCCCCCGCCACAGAATGATCTTGGCGTCGCGCAGTTGTTGGGCGGTGAGTCCGCCCGCGGGCTTGTGCGGGTCGTACAGGACGCAGTCGTCCAGGGTGAAGCCCATCTCCAGAACGGCGGTGTTGCGCCCGAGGTGCTGGTCAGGGAAGAAGAAGACCTTCTCGCCCTGCTCGTAGGCCCAGTCGAGCGCCCGCTTGGCGTTCGACGAGGTGCAGACCACCCCGCCGTGCCTGCCGACGAAGCCCTTGATGTCGGCCGAGGAGTTCATGTAGGTGACCGGCACGACGACATCGGCGATCCCGGCGTCGGCGAGAACCTCCCAGGCGGTCTCGACCTGCGGCAGCGCCGCCATGTCCGCCATCGAGCAGCCGGCGGCCAGGTCAGGCAGGATCACCGTCTGGGCGTCGCCGGTGAGGATGTCGGCGCTCTCTGCCATGAAGTGCACGCCGCAGAACACGATGTGCTCGGCCTGCGGCCGGGCCGCGGCCTCGCGGGCCAGCTTGAACGAGTCGCCGGTGACGTCGGCGAACTGGATGACCTCGTCGCGCTGGTAGTGGTGGCCGAGCACGAAGACCGAGTCGCCGAGGGCGGCCTTGGCGGCGGCCGCTCGGGCGACCAGGCCGGGGTCGCTGGCGGCGGGCAGTTCGCCCGGACAGTCCACCCCCCGTTCGGAGGCCGGGTCGCTGCCCTGGCCGAGCAGCAGCAACGCCAACGGGGTGTCCGACGGCTCGGCCCACGCCGGCGCCGGCCCGGCTGCGCCAGTGGACGCGCCGCCGGAACGCTGGCGCCCAAGATCCTGCCGCTCGGTGTCCTGCCGCCCGGTATCCTGCGGCTCAGTAGAGGTCGAGGTCACGTGTCCCATGCTCGCACGCGCCCGCCAGCACCGCCCACCGGGAGAATGTCGTCGGTGGCCGATCCTGACTGCTGCGGGCGCCACTGTCCGATTCGTAGTGACGAAACTCATGACCACCACGGCGGCCCGGCCGTTCCGGTCCGGCCGGGCGAGGCGCCGGTCGGGATCGCCGGGTGGGGAAGGCGGGACGGTGAGCGGCGGGAGCGGGGCTGTCAGAGGTGGCCGTTTGGTGGTGGTGTGTCCGGACAAGTTCGCCGGGACCATGACGGCGGAACAGGCAGCCCAGGCGATCGCCGACGGGTGGCGGACGGGCGACCCGTCCGCCACGCTGACCGTGCTGCCGCAGGCTGACGGCGGGCCGGGGTTCCTCGACGCTGTCGAAGCCGGTGTCGGCGGGCGCCTGGTCGCCGTCGCCACCGTGGACCCGTTCGGTCGACCGGTGACGGCCGGCGTCCTGCTCGTCGGCGACACCGCGTACATCGAGAGCGCGCAGGCGTGCGGGCGGGGCCTCCTGGACGCCGGGGAGCTGGATCCGCTGCGGGCGTCCAGCTACGGGGTCGGGCTGCTGCTGGCGGCCGCCGTCGAGACCGGGGCTCGGACGGTCGTCGTCGGGCTCGGCGGGTCGGCCACCAACGACGGCGGCGCGGGCGCCCTGGCGGCCCTCGGGGCAGCGCCGGTGGACCGGGCCGGTCTGACACTGCCGTACGGCGCGCTGGCGCTGCGTGACGTCGTCGGCCTCAACGCCCGACCGCGACTGCGACCGGTCAACCTGGTCGCCGCCGTGGACGTGGTCAACCCGCTGACCGGACCCGCCGGCGCCACCGCCGTGTACGGTCCGCAGAAGGGCCTGGGCCCGGCGCAGGCGCCGGTGCTGGACGACGCCCTGACCCGCTACGCGCAGGCGCTGCGCCAGCTGCCCGGAGCGCCGGCGGACCTGGCCGCCCGACCCGGCGGCGGCGCTGCCGGCGGCCTCGGCGCGGCGTTGCTGGCGCTCGGCGCCCGGGTGGAGTCCGGCGCGACCCTCGTCCGCACGCTCACCGGCCTCGACGACGCGGTGTCCTTCGCCGATCTCGTGGTGACCGGCGAAGGGTCCCTCGATCAGCAGTCCGCGTCCGGCAAGGTCGTCTCCGGTGTCGCGGCGGCGGCCCGCGCCGCCGGCGTTCCGTGCCTGGCGCTCGCCGGACGGGTGAGTCTGGGCGCCACCGGCCTCGACGCGCTCGGGCTGGTCGCCGCCTACGGGCTGGTTGACGAGCCGGGCGGTCCTGACCAGGCGATGATCCGCCCAGGCCCGGCGCTGCGAGCCCTGGCGGCCCGGGTCGCCACCGGGTGGGCCGGAGTGGGGAATGGGCAAACGTCAGCTAGCGTTGGGTGGATTAAGCAGCGTCGGTAGGGAGAGCAGCACCGTGACCGAGACCACCAGCGTGACTGAGACCAGCACCGAGACCAGCCCGGCTGAGCACGGCGGAGGCGGCTGCTGCGGCGGCGGCGCTCCGGCGGCGGCCGCTGCGGCCACGGTCACCGCCCCGACCGAGGGCGCCACCACGATCGTGCTCACCGAGGTCGCGGCGCAGAAGGTCAAGGCGCTGCTCGACCAGGAGGGCCGGGACGACCTGCGGCTGCGGGTGGCGGTCCAGCCCGGCGGTTGCTCCGGCCTGCGTTACCAGCTCTTCTTCGACGAGCGCTCGCTCGACGGCGATGTCGTCACCGACTTCGACGGCGTCGAGGTCGTCGTCGATCGGATGAGCGCACCGTACCTGGCCGGCGCGAAGATCGACTTCGCGGACCGGATCGACGCCCAGGGGTTCACCATCGACAACCCCAACGCCGGCGGCTCCTGCGCCTGCGGCGACTCGTTCCACTGATTTTCGGCGGCGTCGCCGACCGCTGAGCCCACCGGTCGCACCGACGGCGAACGCCACGCCACGCCTGCTCAGCGGGCCTGGCGGGGCTGTTCGCCGTCACCGGACCCGGGCGCATTCCCACCGATCGGCGCGCCCGATGGCGCTCTGGTCGTCGGCTAGGCTGGCCGGCGCATCCTCCCAGCCGACTTCAGGGGTCAGCCACATGAAGATCGCCGTCACCGGCTCGATCGCCACCGACCACCTCATGCACTTCCCGGGCCGGTTCGCCGAACAGCTCCTGGCCGACCAGCTCGACAACGTCTCGCTGTCGTTCCTCGTCGACGACCTCGTCGTCCGGCGCGGCGGGATCGCCGCCAACATCGCCTTCGGGATGGCGCAGCTGGGCCTGCGCCCGCTGCTCGTCGGCGCGGTCGGCGCCGACTTCGCCGACTACCGGGCCTGGCTGGAACGCCACCACGTCGACTGCGACTCGGTGCACGTCAGCGACGTCGCCCACACCGCCCGCTTCGTCTGCACCACCGACCAGGACATGTGCCAGATCGCCTCGTTCTACGCCGGCGCCATGTCCGAGGCCCGCAACATCGAGCTGGCGCCCGTCGCCGCCCGCGTCGACGGCCTCGACCTGGTGCTCATCAGCCCGAACGACCCGGTGGCGATGCTGCGGCACACCGCCGAGTGCCGGGAGCGGGGCATTCCGTTCGTCGCCGACCCGTCCCAGCAGCTCGCCCGGATGTCCGGCGAGGAGATCCGCGAGCTGATCGACGGCGCCACCTACCTCATGACCAATGCCTACGAGCGTGAGCTGTTGGAGAACAAGACCGGCCTCACCGGCGACGAGGTCCTCGATCGGGTCGGGATCAGGGTCACCACCCACGGCAAGGACGGGGTGGAGATCACCGGTCGGAAGATCGAGCCGCTGCGGGCGCCGGTGGCCCGGGAGCTACAGGCATACGACCCGACCGGCGTCGGCGACGCGTTCCGCGCCGGCTTCTTCGCTGGCCGCTCCTGGGACCTCGGTCTGGAGCGCAGCGCCCAGATCGGCGCCCTGCTCGCCACCCTGGTGCTGGAGACCGTCGGCACCCAGGAGTACGAGGTGCACCCGGACAGCTTCCTCAAGCGGCTCGAAGAGTCCTACGGTCCGCGGGCCGCCGACGAGGTGCGGCCGCTCCTGGTCAGCTGATCCGGCGTACGGCGAACCCCTGGGCGCCGTCCACCGTGACGGCGCCCAGGAACTCCTGGCCGCGCATCCGGCACCACGCGGGAATATCGTTGGCGGCGGCCGGGTCGTCGGCCAGCACCCGCAGCACCGCGCCTACCGGCGCCTGCCGCAGCCGGCGAGCCAGGGCGATCACCGGCAGCGGGCAGCGTTGCCCCAGGCAGTCGATCACCTCGACGCTCACAGGCCGGCCACCCCCGCCTCGGCCCGCAGCCCGGCGACGATGCCGGGCAGCTCGGCCAGGAACCGCTCCACCTGATCCTTCGTGGTGTCCCGGTGCAGGGAGACCCGGATGTTGCCGTGCGACAGCACGCCCATCGCCTCCAGCACATGGCTGGGCCGCAAGGTGGACGACGTGCATGAGGACCCCGACGACACCGCGAATCCCCGGCGGTCGAGCGCCGCCGTCAACGCCTCCCCGTCGACGTAGAGGCACGAGAACGTGACCAGATGCGGCAGGCGACGCGTCGGGTCGCCGACCACCTCGACATCCGGGACGGTCCGGGCCACCCGGTCCCGGATGAGGTCCACCAGCGCCCGGAGCCGTCCGTCCTCGGCCGAAGCCTCGGCGGCGGCTGCCCGTAGCGACGCCGCGGCGGCCACGATCGCCGGCAGGTCGGCGGCTCCCGGCCACCGCCCCGACTCGCGGTCGTCGGCGGGCATCGGCGCCGTCCAGCGGGTTCCCTTGCGGACCACGAGCACCCCGACGCCGGGCGGCCCGCCCCACTTGTGCGCGCTGGCGGACAGCAGCGACCAGCCAGCCGGGACCGGCTCGCGGCCCAGCGACTGCGCGGCGTCGACGTACAACGGGACGCCCGCCTCGGCGCACAGTCGCGCCGCCTCCGCCACCGGCTGCGCCGTTCCGACCTCGTGGCTGGCGCTGATCAAAGTGGCGAGCGCCACGCCCGGGGCGCGCACCGCATGTTCCCATGCGTCCAGGTCCAGCCGGCCGAGCCGGTCCACCGGGACCGACGCCGCCCTTCCGCCAGCGGCGACATGGCGCTGCGCGGCGTACAGGACCGCGGAGTGTTCGATCGCCGAGTGCACCAGGGTGTCCCCGGCACGCGAACGTCCCGCCAGGCCACCGAGGACGGCGGCGTGCGCGGCCGTCGTCCCGCTCGACGTGAAGCTCACCTCGTCCGGCCGGGCGTCCAGGACGACGGCGACGGCGGCCCGCCCGGCGTCGAGCAGCTGGCGTGCCCGCCTGGCCGATGAGTAGAGCCGGCCAGGGTCCACCCAGCCGTCCGCCCACGCGGCCAGGAACGCCTCCCTGGCCACCGGGTGCGGGGGAGCGGCGCTCGCGGCGTCGAAGTACGCCGGCGTGTCGTTCGCCGACCGGGGTGTCGTGCCGCGTTTAGCCGGACCTGTCACGGCTCGACGGTAGCGTGAAGCCGGAACCAGTGACCCGACGGCCGCGCCACCCCGTAGCCGGTGAGGCGAGGTTGGTCGAGTAATGTGCGACCGTCGGTGACGCTGTGCCGCCGGTGCCGGAACCGCCGGGTCGCATCCGAAACTCCGCGACGGCGGCGCGTCGGGCTGATCGGCGTCGAGGGTTCGCGCATCGCGCGGGCGCTGCTAAGGAGGCACGAGCAGGTGGTCGCAAAGGGTTCGGGGAAGCGCTCCTCGGCCGGGATCCGGGGCGTTCGACGTGGCGCGACGCGGCTGGTCGGGCTGAGCCTGGGCGTTCTGTCGCTGCTCGCCGTCGCCGGCTGTGACGCCGGCAAGGCGTTCAACGGCTTCGGCTGGCCCCAGGGCGGCATCACGCCCACCTCGCAGCGGATGTACGACCTGTGGATCGGCTCCACGGTCGCCGCGCTGGTCGTCGGCGTTCTGGTCTGGGGCCTGATCTTCTGGTGTGTGATCCGGTACCGCAAGCGAGGCGAGGAGCTGCCGCCGCAGACCCGGTACAACATCCCGATGGAGACGCTGTACACGGCGGCGCCGTTCCTCGTTATCGCCGTGCTCTTCTACTACACCGCGATCGTCCAGACCGACGTGGACCGCACCTCCAAGAATCCTGACGTCACGGTCGAGGTTGTCGCGTTCAAGTGGAACTGGCAGTTCAACTACCGCGACGGCATGGGCGAGAAAGCCGGAACGGTCGCCTCCACCCTCGGCGACGACCGCACCATCCCGGTGTTGGTGCTGCCGTCGAACAAGAAGATCCGGTTCGAGCAGACCAGCAAGGACGTCATCCACTCGTTCTGGGTGCCCGAGCTGCTGTTCAAGCGGGATGTCTTCCCCGGCCCGATCCGCAACGTCTTCGAGGCCACGCTGGAGCGCGAGGGCGCGTACGTGGGGCGCTGCGCCGAGCTGTGCGGCACCTACCACTCGATGATGAACTTCGAGCTTCGGGTGGTGTCGCCGGACGAGTACCAGCGGTTCCTGGCGGCAAAGCAGGCCGGCAAGTCGACCGCCGACGCGCTCACCTCGATCGGCGAGGCGCCGTACGCGACCACGACGACGCCGTTCCCGACCAAGCGTCAGCAGAGCTAGGGGCGCGACATGCGTACTGAGTACAAACTGTTCGGTTACATCGCGGCGTTCCTGTTCGCGGCCACCGTCGTCTACGGCTGGTGGACGGCCGCGGCCGGCGACCCGATGAACCCACCTGGAAAGATCGACTGGGTCGGAACGCTGGCGCTGCTGCTCTCCGGTCTGCTGTGTCTCATGCTGGGCGGCTACTTCTGGTTCGTCGCCCGTCGCATCGACCTGCGCCCTGAGGACCGGCCGGACGCCGAGATCCACGAGGGCGCGGGCGAGGTCGGTTTCTTCAGCCCCGGTTCGTACTGGCCGTTCGCCATCGCGCTCTCGGGCGCCATCACGGCCGTCGGGCTGTCGTTCATGGTGTGGTGGGTTGTCGTCGCCGGCCTGGTCTGCGTTGTGCTGGCCGCCTCGGCGATGCTCTTCGAGTACTACACCGGCACCCGGCGGGTCGCCGAGCAGTAGCCGTCCGTCAGATGTCAGCGAGGCCCGCGGATCGCTCCGCGGGCCTCGCTGCTTCTTGCGGCAGGGGAGAGTGGCTCATCGGTGGGGTGGACGCAGCGGAGTCGGGCCGGCGCGCGCCTCACGCGATCCGTTGCTGCGGCGCCGACCAGACCGTGTCGGTGCGGTTGAAGGCCCAGACGACGACCGGGGCCACCAGGATCGCCGTGCCGCAACCGGAGCACAGCAGTTCGGGGTTGTCGATGTCGGCGTCGAGCACCGCGTCCGGGGTACGGGCCGTCGCATCGATGCCGCAGACGGCGCAGAACAGTTCCTCGTCGCTCATGGGGCGCCCCTTCCCGGGTCGGGTCGGAAACTACCTGTATGTCATTCACATTGCCATCAAATCGCGCAATTGTCACGTAAGACCCAGGTGTCGGTGTCGCCGGAGTCCCGGGGTGCGGACGCCTGCGCACGCGTAGCGGGAGAGGTTGCCCACGGCTGAGTGCTCCCGCGCCGCCTGAACCACGTCAGACCCGGCGCTGCCACAGGAGGTCTGCCAGAACCGGTGTCGGTGAGGTTATTTGGCTGAAGAATTGTCTTCTTTTTTCTCGGCTGGTCTGCCGATATCTATTAATTGGAAATCTTGATATGAGCATCGAATTTGACCCTTTGCCCTTTCGGAATCGCTTCAAGACACCTTAGTTTTTTGGAATCTATGTCACCTCAAGAATCATGGCGCTGGCAGTCCATTGAGGTGATCTCAACGAGGGTTCGGTAGGTACCGGTATTCGAAGTGGGTGAGGTGGACGGCTGCGCGGACGATGTCGCCGAGGTTTCGGGGGCTGG
>NZ_BAAARY010000015.1:0-101887 GCF_039532605.1 Pilimelia columellifera subsp. columellifera | reverse complement strand
GCACCCGAGAGAGTGTGGGAGAGTAGGACGCCGCCGGACAAAACAACCGTCACGCCCGGAGACCAACCACAGGTCCCCGGGCGTGACGCCATTCCACCCGTTGTCAGCGGCCCATCACCACGGCCTCACCAGCGACCGCGTCGGACCCCGGTCCTGGCCGCGCTCTAAACTCGTACGGTGACCGACGCGACTGAGCAGACCGCCCCCATGCACCCCCACGCCGTGGAGCCCGCGCCAGCTCCGGGCAGTGGCGACCAGGTAGCCAGTGGTGACCATGCAGCCGCACTCGCCAGCCGCTACCAGCCGGGCGAGGTCGAGGGTCGTCGGTACGCCCAGTGGGTGGCAGGGGGCTATTTCACTGCTGACCCGGCTAGCGACCGGGAACCGTTCACGATTGTCATTCCTCCGCCGAACGTCACCGGGTCGTTGCACATCGGCCACGCCCTGGACCACACGATCCAGGACTCGCTGGTGCGCCGTAAGCGGATGCAGGGTTTCGCGGCGTTGTGGCTGCCTGGCATGGACCATGCTGGCATCGCGACGCAGAACGTCGTGGAGCGGCAGCTGGCGGGCCAGGGGCTGTCCCGCCACGACCTGGGGAGGGACGCGTTCGTCGAGCGGGTCTGGGAGTGGAAGGCGGAGTCCGGAGGCGCGATCCTCGGCCAGATGCGCCGGCTCGGCGACTCGGTCGACTGGAGCCGTGAACGTTTCACCATGGACGACGGACTTTCGCGCGCAGTCCAGACGATCTTCAAGAAGCTGTACGACGACGGTCTGGTGTACCAGGCCGAGCGCATCATCAACTGGTGCCCGCGCTGCCTGACCGCGCTGTCGGACATCGAGGTCGAGCACTCTGACGATGACGGCGAGTTGGTGTCGATCCGGTACGGCGACGGCGCTGGCGGCGACGCGATCGTGGTCGCGACGACCCGGGCCGAGACCATGCTCGGCGACACGGCTGTCGCCGTTCACCCCGACGACGAGCGGTACCGTCACCTCGTCGGTACCGAGGTCGAGGTGCCGCTGACCGGCCGGCGGATTCCGATCGTGGCAGATGAGCATGTCGACCCGGCGTTCGGCACGGGCGCTGTGAAGGTGACCCCGGCGCACGATCCGAACGACTTCGAGATCGGCCAGCGGCACGGCCTGCCGAGTCTGACGATCATGGACGAGCGTGCGGTGATCACTGCGCATGGTCCGTTCCAGGGTTTGGACCGGTTCGAGGCCCGTCCGGCGATCGTGGCGGCCCTGCGGGCCCAGGGCCGGATCGTGGCCGAGAAGCGTCCGTACGTGCACGCGGTGGGCCACTGCTCCCGCTGCGGTACCACGGTCGAGCCCAGGCTCTCGCTACAGTGGTTCGTCAGCACGGGCCCGCTTGCCAAGGCCGCAGGCGACGCGGTGCGGGACGGACGGGTAAAGGTCGAGCCGCCGGAACTGGCAAAACGTTACTTCGCCTGGGTCGACAACATGCACGACTGGTGTATCTCCCGCCAGCTGTGGTGGGGGCACCGGATCCCGATCTGGTACGGCCCCGATGGCGAGGTTGTCTGCGTCGGGCCGGATGATCAGCCGCCCGGTGGCGTCGGCTGGCGTCAGGACGAGGACGTGCTGGACACCTGGTTCTCCAGCGGACTGTGGCCGTTCTCGACGCTGGGCTGGCCGGACGAGACAGCGGACCTGGCGAAGTTCTACCCGACCAGTGTGCTCGTCACCGGCTACGACATTCTCTTCTTCTGGGTCGCCCGGATGATGATGTTCGGTCTGTACGCGATGGACGGCCAGGCGCCGTTCCACACGGTCGCCCTGCATGGCATGGTGCGCGACCAGCACGGCAAGAAGATGAGCAAGTCATTCGGCAACGTGGTCGACCCGCTGGACTGGATCGAGCGGTTCGGCGCTGACGCGACCCGGTTCACATTGGCCCGCGGCGCGAACCCGGGCGGCGATGTCCCGATCAGCGAGGAGTGGTGCGAGAACTCGCGCAACTTCTGCAACAAGTTGTGGAATGCCACCCGGTTCGCTCTCATCAACGGGGCCACGGTCGCTGGGCAGCTGCCAGCGCCGGCGGAGCTGTCTGATGTGGATCGGTGGATTCTGTCGCGGCTGCAGGACACTGTCCGTCAGGTGGACGCGCAGTTCGAGGCGTACGAGTTCGCGAAGGTCTGTGACCTGTTGTTCCATTTCGCCTGGGATGACGTCTGCGACTGGTATCTGGAGCTGACGAAACCGGTGCTGGCGGCCGGCGGGGCGGACGCCGATCGGACCAGGCGGGTGCTGGGACACGTGCTGGACAACCTGCTGCGACTGCTGCACCCGGTCATGCCGTTCGTGACCGATGAGCTGTGGTCGGTGTTGACCGGCGCGGAGACGGTCGTCGTGGCGGATTGGCCGGTGGTCGACGGGGCCTACCGTGATCCGTCGGCTGAGCGGCGGATCGAGGCGCTGCAACGGGTCGTGACCGAGGTGCGGCGGTTCCGGGCCGATCAGGGGCTCAGACCGTCCCAGCGGGTTGCCGCCCGGATGTCGGGGCTGGACGGTCACGGCATCGACGACCACGAGGCGCTGATCCGAGCCCTGGTCCGACTGGACGAGCCAGGACAGGCGTTCGGCGCCACCGCGGTGCTGGCGGTCAGCGGCGACGTCACTGTGGAGCTGGACACCAGCGGCGCCATTGACATTGGCGCAGAGCGGGCCCGGCTGACCAGGGACCTGGCGGCGGCGGAGAAGGAGCTGACCCAGTGTCGGACCAAGCTCGGCAACGAGGCGTTCATGGGTAAGGCGCCGGCGCCGGTCGTCGACAAGATCAAGGCCCGGCTGGCAACGGCCGAGGCGGACCTGGAGCGGATCACCGCCGCCCTGGCCGCGTTGCCGAGCGCATGAGCGCCGGAGCGGAAGCGCGCGAGTTCGCGCAGGTCGACGCGGAGCTGCTGGCCCGGGGCAACACCCGGATGGTGTTCGATCTGGGCCGGATCACCCGGCTGCTCGACCTGCTGGGCAGCCCGCAGCGGGCGTACCCAAGCATCCACCTGACCGGGACCAACGGCAAGACTTCCACCGCCCGCATGATCGACTCGTTGTTGCAGGCGCATGGGCTCCACACCGGACGGTTTATCAGCCCGCATATGGAAACGGTCCGCGAGCGGATCAGCGTGGACGGCGAGCCGATCACCCCGGAGCGGTTCGTCGCGGTGTACCGGGAGGTCGCCCCGTTGGCAGCGCTCGTCGACGCCGGAGCGGACACCACGCTCACCTACTTCGAGATGACCGTCGCCATGGCGTTCGCGACCTTCGCCGACGCTCCGGTCGACGTGGCGGTTGTCGAGGTCGGGCTGGGCGGCGCCGAGGACGCCACGAACGTCCTCGAGGCCCCGGTGTGCGTGCTGACGCCGATCGGACTCGACCACACCGAATGGCTGGGGGACCGGGTCGCCGATATCGCCGACGCCAAGTCGGGCATCATCCACCCCGGCGCGACCGTGGTCACCGCGACACAGGACGACGAGGCGGCCGAGCCGATCCTGCGTCGCTGTGCCGAGGTCGGCGCGACGCTTGCCCGGGAGGGCGCCGAGTTCGGGGTGCGGGAGCGGGGCCTCGCCGTCGGCGGCCAGGTGTTGTCGTTACAGGGGCTTGGCGGCGTGTACGACGAGGTCTTCCTGCCGCTGCACGGGGCGCACCAGGCGCAGAACGCGGCCGTCGCGTTGGCGGCCGTCGAGGCGTTCCTCGGAGCGGGCAGAGCGCGGCAGCTCGATGCCGACGTCGTCCGGGACGGGTTCGCCCGGGCCAGCTCGCCGGGGCGCCTCGAAAGGGTGCGGACGGCGCCGACCATTCTGCTGGACGGGGCGCACAACCCACACGGCGTGCGGGCCACCGTCGCTGCGCTCGGCGAGGAGTTCTCGTTCCGGAGGCTGGTCGCGGTGGTGTCGGTCCTGGACGACAAGGACGCCCTCGCGGTGCTGGGGCTTCTGGAGCCGGCCGTGGACGAGATCGTGGTGACACGGAACTCGTCCCCCCGGGCGTTGCCGGCCGCGGACCTTGCGGCGCTGGCGGCTGAGGTGTTCGGACCGGAACGGGTCCACACGCACGCCGCGATGCCAGACGCGATCGAGGCCGCGGTCGCGCTCGCCGAGGAGGACGCCGACGCCGGAATCAGCGGCTCCGGCGTTCTCGTCACCGGGTCGGTGGTCACCGTGGGCGACGCCCGACGGCTGTTGGCCCGATGAGCGAGAGCGGGCTGCGGAACCCCGGCGCGGCCGCGCGTGGCCTCGGCGCCGGAGCATTGGTCATGGAAGTGATCGTGCTGCTGCTCGCGATCCAGCCGTTGCGGTTGGTGGGCGGCGGTCTCAGTCGTCCAGCGGTCATCACCGTGCTCGTCCTGGCGGTGGTCTCGTCGGCGCTGGCCGCCAGGATGGCGCACGAGTGGGCGTGGCGCGCCGGCGCCGGGTTACAGGTCGCGCTCGTGGCCGCCGGCCTACTGCACTGGGCGCTGGGCGTGCTCGGCGTCGTCTTCGGCATTGTCTGGTGGTACCTCATGCGTGTCCGCCGCGCCCTGGTCGGCTGAGACGGCGCGCCACTCGGTGAGCGCGACGCCATGACCGTCCGGGTCGCGGAAGGTCGCTGCCCACAACCGCAGCCGGTCGCCCTCGCCGACCACCCGCGGACCGGAGATGAAACGCACCCCCGCCGCACGCAGAGCCGTATGGCTGGCCGCCAGGTCACCCACGTCCAGATTGATATGGACGGTGCGGAGGGTCACCTGGGGCTGCCCTGGCGCGGAGCGCAGGACGAGGATCGTGTCGCCGGAGACCAGGATCGCGGCGTCGCCACCGCGGTCGATGATCGCGAACCCGAGCATGTCCCGGTAGAACGCCAGCGAGCGTTCCAGGTCGCTCACGGTCAAGGTCATGCCGACACCGTGGACGGCGCCGGCGACTGACGTGGCGCCGCCCGGCGGGGGACTGAGGTCGACGATCGTGGCCGGGCTGATGGTGGCGCCGACCGGGACGCCGGCGGCATCGCTGTGCTGCTGCTCCTGCGCCGGCGGGGCGTTCGTCGACGTGCCCGCGGTGGGATCGTCGGGGCGCCGGGCTGCTGGGATGTGCGCGACATCCGGGCGCGCCTCAAAACCCACGCCCGGGGCGGGGAGGTCTGGCTGTCCGTAGTCCAGGTCGTTGTCGTCCAGGTCATGGTGGGCGGGCGGGCCACCGTGCGCATCGACGTCATCCCACTGGATCCGCACATGGCGGCGGTCATCGACGGCTACGAGGACCGGCAGGGACGAGCCGGGGCGCGGCCACCGGATCAGCGGGGCACGCGAGTCGATCACCTTGACCGCTGTGGTCGGCAGCGACGGCGCCGTCAGCACCAGCTCAAGTTCGACCCGACCGTACTCAGCCTGATGGGTGGGGGGAGCCGTGGCGGTGATGACGTGGCCGGTCGCGGGGATCCACGCGCGCTCTCCTCCTCGCAGACCGTTGCTGAGCAGCAGTCCGCCGCAGGCGGCCAGGAGGACCAGGCCAACGAGGACCACCGGCCAGCTCGCCATGCCGGCGCCATAGGCGAGGATGAAGAGCGCGATGGCCCCGAGGGCCGCCGCGACGGCCTTGCGGGCGGTGCCGGTTGGCCGATTGGCGCCGTTCGTCACGTGCGAACCTCCGAGTGCTTTTCCGGACAAGGCTAGGCCCGGCCAGCCTGCCAGCCAAGCCCCACAGGCCGACGACGGCCATCAGAGCCGTAGGCTCTACCCCGGTCGCACAGGGACCTCGGGAGGAGCCACATGTCAGTCGGTGTAGAGCGCACGCTCGTTCTGATCAAGCCGGATGCTGTCCGTCGTGGGCTGGTGGGCGACATTCTGGCGCGTTGGGAGCGTAAGGGCCTCACCATTGAGGCGATGACGCTGCGGACGATGAGCGCGGAGCTGGCTGACCAGCACTACGCCGACCATGTGGACCGGGCCTTCTATCCGCCGCTGAAGGAATTCATGACGTCGGCGCCGTTGGTGGCGCTCGTCATCGCCGGCGATCAGGCGATCTCGGTGGTGCGGGGCATGATCGGGGCGACCGACGGTCGGGCTGCCGCCGCCGGCACCATCCGGGGCGATCTGTCACTGTCCAATCGGGAGAATCTGGTGCACGCGTCCGATTCCGCGGCCAGCGCCGCGCGTGAGGTAACGCTATGGTTCCCCGAACTGACCTGATCTGACCCGAGTGTGGGGGCGTCCCGATATCGGGACGCCCCCACACTCATTCGGCGGTCAGGCTGTCCTTAGCACTGCTTGGCGACGAGCTTGATGAACACGGCTTCCTTGACCTTCTCGCCCGCCGGGTAGGAAATCTCCACCGTGGACGACCCGTAACGGCTCTTTCCGGCCAGGACGCTGGTGTTCACGAGCAAGTCCCGCTGCTCGCCACACGTGGGGCCGACGGCGGCGTTGGACTGCACAGACGGATCAAAGGCGCCGGTGGTGTTGACCTCGTGCTCGAGGACCACCGAACCGCCCACGCCCGCGACGTTGGCGTCGACGTATAGCGATCCGTGCGCATCGCCTTCGATCTTGGCTTTTCCGTGAGCGCTGATCTTCTCGATGCCCCAGGTGTAGCCGGCGGGAACGCTGATACCTAGCTGCGCGTTGCAGTTCTTTCTGTTGATTCGCACCACCCCGATGGGTTCCGCCTTAATCGTCGGGTAGGTAACGGCCACCGTGCCGTCCGCCGTCGTGGTGACCTTGACATCGTCCTTGTCAGTGGATGCCTTCTTGCAACCAGAGCCACCGGCTGCGGTGAGCTTGGCGGCGATCGGCACCCCGGTGGCGCCGATCTGGATCGGGCTGGCCTGGGCCGGCGCGGTGAGTACGCTCGCGACGAGACCGGCTGCTGCCAGCATGATTCCGCCTGCGGTGAAGGTTGAGAGCTTGCTCATGTGCTTCCCCCTCTGGTCCGCGAGGAACTAACATTCCTCGCCTGACAAGCCGCACGTTAGACCCGGAATCGGCAACGATCACTTTCGACAGTCGGCTCTGATTTCTGGGCCATTTGCGACTTGCGCTGATGGATTTCTGTGGTAGGCCACGTCGGCGCTTAAGGCGCCGTCGGTGTGAGGGTTGACGGTGACCGTTCCAGCCGGCGCTTTGCCTCCGTCCACTATGGTGGCTTGAGTTTCCCTGTCAAGCGTTCCCGTGCCGGTGTCGACGCTTTCCCTGGTGGCGGCCATCTATACCAATTCCTTCATTCGCAAATTCCGACGTCGGTCGGGGCGTGTTGTCTAGTCTGCCGCCGCGCCGGACCGCACTCGGCAGCCAGCGGCCGCCCTCGGTTAGCGTGTACGTCGCAAGACTGTCGCCCCGAGGAAGGCTCTAGGTGCCCGCGCTCTACTCGATCGCAAAGTTGACCGTCGCCCCTGCGATGCTGACGGGCTGGCGGCCGCGCGTCGACGGGCTGGCGAACGTGCCCGTCGTCGGTGGCGCCATTCTGGCCGGCAACCATCTGTCGGTCGCCGACGAGCTGTTCGTCGGGTCGGTGGTGCCTCGCCATATCGCCTTCTGGGCCAAGTCGGAGTACTTCACCGGCGACGGTCTGCGCGGATGGCTCAGCCGCAGCGTCATGGAGGGAATCGGGGCAATACCGGTCGTCCGCGGCGACGGGCGTGCGGCGCTGGCCGCCTTCGACAACGCGCTGCCCGTGCTGCGTGCGGGCGGGCTGGTGGTTGTCTACCCCGAAGGCACCCGATCGCCGGACGGACGGCTGTACCGGGGCCGGACCGGCGTCGCCCGGCTCGCGCTGCGGGCCGGGGTTCCCGTCATTCCCGTCGGCGTGCGGGGGACCGAGAAGATCCAGCCGATCGGTGCCCGGATGCCTCGCCTGAGTGGCGTCCGGCCGTCGCTGAGCTTCGGCAGGCCGTTGGGCTTCGTTGGACGCCCGGACACCGCGACCGAGCGTCGGGCCATCACCGACGAGATCATGATGGAGATCCAGCGTCTCACCGGTCAGCAGTACGTGGGGCGTTACGCTCCGGCGCGCGCTGCCTGACGGCGGCGGCGGTATCGCCCGGCCACGGAGACACGCGCCACCGCTACGACAGACGGCGTTGCCGCAAGGCTTCCCTTGCGGCAACGCCGTTCTGATGATCGTCGGCTATCGCGCCGTCGGTCGGCTCACGAACAGGGCTTGATGCCCAGCTTCAGCGAGAACAGGGTGTCGTCGAGGCCACCCAGCTCCAACCAACTGGTTTCGGACTTGTCGCCGTCGCGGTGGTTGACCACGCCAGCGAGATTGACGTTGAGCCCGCGGGATTCGTCGCACTTGGCCCAGTTCGGCTCAGCCGGCTGGTCCGAATAGGTGAAGGTGTCATAGACGGGGCCGTCGAACGTCGCCTTCGCGGTGCTGCTGGCCGTCTCGCCAGCGAACTTGTAGGTAGCGCTCGCAGTGGCGGTGGAGCCGGCCGGGACGGTGGCATAACCGGTGCCATCGGCCCTGATGACGGCGTAGGTGTAGCCGACCGGCGGCGTGAGCTGCAGCGTAACAGCGCAGTTAGCGCGGGCCAGGTTCTTAAAGATGTGGCCGCCGTCGGGCTGGTTGTAGATGGCGCCGGCGAGGATGTCGATCGCGGGGTAACGGATCGCGATCGTGCCGTCATTGTTGACCGCGGTGACGGTGCGGTTGGGGCTGGCGCAACCCCCGCCTCCGCTGGTGACGGCGTCCACTGTGATCTGGGCGGCGGTGGGCGGCGGCGTGGGCTCGGCGGCGGCGAAAGCTGGCGTGGCCAGCATCGTCGCGGCGAGACCGGCGGCGGTGGCCGCAGCGCTACGAGCGGTGAGGTTCATTTTGGAGTCCCCCAATTGCCTTTTGTGACTGTGGGATTGCTTCCGAAGGCTAACCCACGTATCGATTTGTGTCAGTGTTCGTGCGGTCCGGTCGGGCGCTCACGGCACGGGTATGGCCGTTTGTTCGGCAGCGTTGTCCTGTCGGCTGAGCCGTCAGGAGCGGACTGCTGCTAGCCGCTGACTCTGCGTGAGTCGCGACGGGTGATCGTTCCTGAGGGACATAGCGACCCGTCTGTGCCGAGCGCCGCAGTGGCGTGGCGGGAGGAGGCGTGCCCGCCGACCCTGGCCGCAGCCCGCGTACCCTGGGTAATCGAAGATTCCAGGAGGTGCCATGTCCCAGGCCGAAAGCGTGTTTCCCCAGCTCGAGCGGCTTCTGCCGCTGGTGGGCAAGCCGATCCAGTATGTTGGTGGGGAACTCGGCGCGGTGACCAAGGACTGGCAGGACGCCGTCGTCCGGTGGGTCCTGATGTACCCGGACGCCTACGAGGTGGGGCTGCCGAACCAGGGCGTTCAGATCCTCTACGAGGTTCTGAATGAGCGCGCCGACGTCCTCGCCGAGCGCACCTACGCCGTCTGGCCGGACCTTGAGCGGCTCATGCGCGAGCACGGCGTCCCGCAGTTCACCGTCGACGCCCACCGGCCGGTGCGGGCGTTCGACGTCTTCGGAATCTCCTTCTCCACCGAGCTTGGGTACACCAACATGCTGACCGCGATCGATCTGGCCGGCATTCCGCTGCTGGCGGCCGACCGCACCGACGACGACCCCGTGATCGTGGCCGGCGGTCACGCCGCCTTCAACCCGGAGCCGATCGCCGATTTTGTCGACGCGGCGGTGCTGGGGGACGGCGAGGAGGCCGTCCTGGAGATCACCGATATCGTGCGGGCCTGGAAGGCCGAGGGCTCCCCGGGCGGGCGCGACGAGTTGCTGCTGCGGCTGGCGCGTACCGAGAGCGTCTACGTGCCGCGCTTCTACGACGTCGACTATCTGCCCGACGGGCGCATCCAGCGGGTGGTCCCGAACCGGTCCGACGTGCCGTTCCGGGTCCACAAGCGCACCACGATGGACCTCGACGCCTGGCCGTACCCGAAGAAGCCGCTGGTCCCGTTGGCCGAGACGGTGCACGAGCGGTACGCGGTGGAGATCTTCCGTGGCTGCACCCGGGGCTGCCGGTTCTGCCAGGCCGGCATGATCACGCGGCCGGTGCGCGAGCGCTCGATCACCACTGTCGGTCAGATGGTGCAGCAGGGGCTGGAGTTCTCCGGGTTCCGCGAGGTGGGTCTGCTGTCGCTGTCCAGCGCCGACCACTCCGAGATCGGGGACATGTGCTCCGGGCTGGCCGAGCAGTACAAGGGGACGAACGTCTCGTTGTCGCTGCCCTCGACCCGGGTGGACGCCTTCAACATCGACCTCGCGCAGGAGTTGTCGCGCAACGGCCGCCGGACCGGCCTGACGTTCGCCCCGGAGGGCGGCTCGGAGCGGATCCGCAAGGTGATCAACAAGATGGTGTCTGAGGAGGACCTCATCCGCACGGTGGTCACCGCCTACACCAACGGCTGGCGGCAGGTGAAGTTGTACTTCATGTGCGGCCTGCCGACCGAGACCGACGAGGACGTCCTGGAGATCGCCGGGATGGCCCACAAGGTCATCCAGGCGGGACGCGAGGCCACCGGCAGCAAGGACATCCGCTGCACGGTGTCGATCGGCGGGTTCGTGCCGAAGGCGCACACGCCGTTCCAGTGGGCGTCGATGGCGACGCCGGAGACGATCGACAACCGGTTGCGGATGCTCAAGCAGGCGATCAACGCCGACCGTTCGTTGGGGCGGGCCATCGGCCTGCGCTACCACGACGGGGAGCCGTCGCTCATCGAGGGACTGCTCTCGCGCGGGGACCGCCGGGTTGGCGCGGTGATCCGCAGGGTGTGGGAGGACGGCGGCCGGTTCGACGGCTGGAGCGAGCACTTCTCGTTCCGGCGTTGGGTTGACGCGGCCGAGGCGACGCTGCCGGCGTTCGGGGTCGATCTGGACTGGTACACCATCCGGGAGCGGGACGAGACCGAGGTCCTGCCCTGGGATCACCTCGACTCGGGCCTGGACAAGGAATGGCTGTGGCAGGACTGGCAGGACTCGCTGACCGAGTTCGAGCAGGACGACTGCCGTTGGACCCCCTGTTTCGACTGCGGCGTCTGTCCGTCGATGGATACCGAGATCCAGATCGGGCCGACGGGCAAAAAGCTGCTCCCGCTGACGCCGGTCAACACGGGCGTGCGCGTTATGACCGAAAGTGCCCGAAACGCCTAAAATAGGGGGGTGGATACGCTCTCCCCACCCCTTGTCCCTTTCCATTGCCCGTACCGGGCCAGCGCCGAGGTAAAGTACGTCCTCGACGCGCTGAGCAGCGGACACACCGAAGGCGACGGGCCGTATACCCGCCGCGCCGCCGAGCTGCTCTCCCGCCTCGTCGGCGGCGGCACGGTCCTGCTCACCACCTCCTGTACCCACGCGCTGGACATGACGGCGCTGCTGCTGCGCCTCAAACCGGGCGACGAGGTCATCGTCCCCTCGTTCACCTTCGTCTCGACGGCCAGCGCCTACGCGCTCCGCGGCGCCACCCCGGTCTTCGTGGACTGTCGGCTCGACACCCTCGGGATCGACGAGCGGGCCGTCGAGGCGGCGGTCACCGAACGGACCCGGGCGATTGTCGTCGTCCACTACGGTGGCGTCGCCGGCGACCTCGACGCCCTCGGCAAGCTCGCCGAGCGGCACGGGCTGGCGCTCATCGAGGACAACGCTCACGGCCTCGGCGGCGCCTACCGGGACCGGCCTCTCGGCGGCATCGGGTCGATGTCCACCCTCAGCTTCCACGCCACCAAGAACATCCAGTGCGGCGAGGGCGGCGCGCTGGTCCTCAACGACCCCGAGCTGGTCGAGGCGGCCGAGATCGTCCGGGAGAAGGGCACCGACCGGAGCCGCTTCTTCCGCGGCCAGGTCGACAAGTACCGGTGGATGGAGCTGGGCAGCAGCTACCTGCCCTCGGACACCCTCGCGGCGGTGCTCACCGCCCAACTGGAGGAGTTCGACCAGATCCAGGCCCGGCGCTCCCGCGTCTGGGACGGCTATCACAGCGGATTGGCCGACTGGGCCCGCGCGAACGGCGTCAGCCAGCCGATCGTGCCAGCTGACAGCAGACACACCGCGCACGTGTACCCGCTGCTGATGCCGGACCTGGCCACCCGCCGCGACCTCATCAGCCACCTCGCCGGACGCGGCATCCGGGCGAGCTTCCACTACCAGCCGCTGCACGCCTCGCCGGCCGGGCTTCGGCACGGCCGGGTCGGCCCCGGCGGCTGCCCGGTCACCGAGGAGGTCGCTGACCGGCTGGTGCGGCTGCCCCTCTACGCCGATCTGACCGCCGACGACACCGAGCTGGTCATCGACGCCGTGCGCGCGTTCCAGCCCCGGCCGGCGACCGCCCTCCGCTGATCGTCCCGAAAGGACTGACGTGACCTCATCCCTGGCCGCCCCGGCGACGCCCGCTGCCGGCGAGCTGGCCCCGCCGGCGTCCCCGCGGGGCCGGCGGTCCATCAGACTGCTGCGGTGGTTGCCGCTGCCCATTTTCGGGGTCCCAGCGCTGCTCGCCGCGCACCACTACGGGGCCGCCTGGGGCGACCTCGCCGTGTTCGCCGGCTACGGGGCGGTGGCGTTGGCGCTGCCCGGGACGCTGGTCTGGCGGGCGGCGCACCGACGCAGCCGTTCACTGGCCGAGGACCTCGCGCCGGGCCTGGCCGTCGGCTACGTCCTGGAGGTGCTCGGCTACTTCGCCGCCCGGACAGCCGGGGCGCCGTTGCTGCACCTGGCCGTGCCGGCGGCGCTGCTGGCCGTTTTCGCCGCCCATCCCGCGCTGCGCCGGTGCTGGCGCGCCGACCGGGACGCCGAGCGGGCGCCCACCGGTTGGATCTGGGCCACCAGCGGCATCGCCGGCCTGCTGCTGCTGTGGTCCTGCGTCTACTTCATGCGCAGCCGGGGCCTCGTCTACAGCTTCAACGACGCCGACCTTCCGTTCCACCTCGCCCTCATCGGCGAGCTCAAACACCACCTGCCGCCGAAGGTGCCGTGGCTGGACGGCGAGCCACTCAACTACCACTGGTTCGTCTACGCCGACCTGGCCGCCACCAGCTGGGCCACCGGCATCGAGCCCGAGACGCTGCTGCTGCGCCTGTACTACCTGCCGCTCATCGGCGCCCTGCCGTTCGCGCTCGGCGCCGCCGCCAGGCGGCTCACCGGCCGGTGGTGGCCGGGGCCGGTCGCCGCGGTGATCACCCTGTTCGGGGTGGCGCCGTACCCGTACGGCTGGGAGCTGCCCCGCACGTACGTCGCCAACGGCCTCGGACCCGTCGACGACGGGGTGCTGTTGCGCTTCGGTCTGTTCGCCAGCCCCACCCAGACCTTCGCGGCGCTGCTCGCCGTCCCGTTGGTCATGCTGGTGGTGGACCGGCTCCGCGGCGACGGATCTGGCTGGCCGCTTGCTGGCCTGCTGGCGGCGTTCGTGGCCGTCATCGCCGGGGCCAAGGCGACCTATCTTCCGATCCTCCTGTGTGGGCTGCTGGTGGTGGTCGCGGTGACCCTGGTGGTCCAGCGGCGTTGGCACCGGCCGGCGTTGGCGTGCGTGGCGCTGGTCGTGCCCGGCATCCTGTTCGCCCAGCTGGTGCTCTTCGGCGGCGCGTCGCAGGGCATGGTCGTCGAACCGCTCGGCGGGCTCGGCCGGTACGGGCTCGGCGCCTCGACCGGGCTCGGGGCCACCAAGTTCGGCGCGGTGCCGACCACCGGGGCGGCGCTCGTGGTCATCACGGTCGTGACGGTGCTGGCCTGGGTGGCGATCTGGGGCGGACTGGCGGGACTGTTCGTACGCCGGGGGCTGCTGGACCCGGCCGCGCCGTTGCTGCTGGGGATGGGGGCGGCCGGTATCGCAGCGGTGCTGCTGCTCAATCACTACGGCTTCAGCCAGACATGGTTCCTGGTCGCCGCCCGCCCCTACCTGGCGTTGGCGGCGGCGGCCGGGTTGGCGGCGCTTGTTCCGCGTCGCCTGAGCCGGTGCCAGGGGTGGTGGTTGGCCGCCGCGGCGGTCGGCGGCGCGACCGCGGTGTGGGCGCTGCGCCCGCTCGGTCCGTCAGACCCGCCGACGGTCAAACTGGTTGGCCGGGCGCAGGCGTTGGACGCCATCGTCGCCCCGAACCTGCTGCTCGGCGTCGGTGTGATCGCCGCCGCGGCGGTCGGGTGGCTGTTGGGGCGCCGGCTGGCGCCCGCCCTCGCCGGCCTGGCGCCGACGGTCGTCGTCGCGGTGCTCATCGGCGTCAGCCTGCCCTCGTCGGTGGATGTGCTCCGCCGGGACCTGCGCGCCGCCCACGCCGCGGGCTACCGACCCGCGCCGGCCGAGGACACGCTGATGCCGCCGGGCACGCGGGAGGCGGCCCGTTGGCTGCGCGACCACTCCGACCCGGACGACCTGGTCGCCACCAACGCCCACTGCCGCCGACCGGTCCCGTGCGACAACCTCCATTTCTGGTTCTCCGCCTTCGCCGAACGCCGGTTCCTGGTCGAAGGGTGGGGCTACACGGCGACCGTCAACAAGATCCAAGCGGAGACGGGGCTCGCCGGCAACGTCATCCCGTACTGGAACCAACCGTTGCTGGCCGTCAACGATGCGGCGTTCCGGGACCCTGGTCCGGCCACGATCGACGCGCTGCGCCGCCGCGGCGTGCGCTGGCTCATGGTCGACGAACGCGACCCGGCCACCGTCTCGCGGCGCCTGGCCGAGCACGTCACCCTGCGTCACCGCTCCGGCAGCGCCGCGATCTACCAGCTTTGACGGCAGGTCGCGCTCAGCGCGCCCCGGCGCCGGCCAGGGATGGCGCGTCGGCCGCGGCCGCCAGCGGGCGGCGTGCCCGCAGCATCAGCGACACCCCGGGCAGCGACTTCACCGGCAGGTACCGCTCGGCGGTGATGATGCCGGTCAACGCCCGGTTCACCATGCCCGGCAGCTCCTGGAGGTCATTGCCGGTGGCGTTCCGCCGCCGCAGGCGTACCACTGGACGCAGCAACACGTTCCAGCTCCACAGCTCGTCGACGACGAGCCCGGCGCCGGCGACGAGCGCCCGCAGCTGGGCGCGCTCGTAGCGACGGAAATGGTGCGCCGCCACGTCGTGGGCCGACCACAACCGCATGTCGCACGGGACGGTGACGAGCACGCTCCCGCCCGGACGCAGCACGCGACGGATCTCCGCCGCCGCCGTCGCGTCGTCCTCGATGTGCTCGATCACATCGAAGGCGGTGACCAGATCGAGGCTCGCGTCGCCGAAGGGCAGTCGGCAGGCGTCGCCGCGCAGGACGTCCAGGCCACGTTCCCTGGCCACCCGGGAGCCGTCCTCGCTGTGTTCCAGGGCCAGCGAGCGCCAGCCGTGCCCGCGCAGCACCCGGGTGTTCCCGCCGCCGGCCGCGCCGATGTCCAGCGCCAGGCCGGTCGGGACGCCGTCGCGCGCCAGTCGACGCAGCCAGCGGGCGAGGAGGGACCGGCGCTCGCGGAACCACCAGTGGGTGTCCTCCAGCGCCGCGAGTGTGCGGATGTCTCCAGCGTCCATGAGCTACGGCCTTCCTCGTGACGGCGGTTCAGCGTGGGTCGGGCGCGCGGCCCGGACGCTCCAGGTAGGTGTGGTCGGGCGGGCGGAATCCGGCTTTGGCGTAGAGGCCGTGGGCGTCGCCGGTGTGCAGCATCCAACGGAAGTGCGGTCCTTCGCTGCCCTCGATCATGTGGTCGACGAGCCGGACGCCCAGGCCGTGTCCGCGGTGCTCGGGCAGCACGAAGACGTCGGCGAGGTACGCCAGCGAGACGCCGTCGGAGATGGCGCGGGCGAAGCCGACCATGGCGCCGTCGGCGCGGTCGTAGCAGCCGACGACCCGCCAGGACGCGTCGATCTGACGGTCGACGATCCCGCGGCTGCGCCAGCCGCCCCAGTAGGCGTGTTCGGTCATGAACCGCCAGATGACGTCGCGGTCGATCCGGGCGGGGTCGGCGTCGAGCTCGTAGCGGGCGGTGGCCGGGGTGGCGTCGGCGAGGGTCATCGGGGGCCTTTCCGTCTTCCTGCTCAACTGGCTTTTTCGGTCTCCGGAGTGAGCGCGCCGACGTTGGCGGCCGGCTGGCCGGGGGCCGGCGCGTCCCCGTCGATCCGGTCCCGGATGACGTAGGTGGGTCGGCCCATGCCGCCGGTGTGGATGCGTCCGATGTACTCGCCGAGTACGCCGAGGGCGACCATCTGCGCCGCGGCGAATAGCGCCACCATCGAGGCGACGGTGGTGAACCCGGCGACGGTGGTGGCCCCGGTGACGTACCGGTAGACGACCTGGGCGAACAGCGCCAGGCCGACGAGCCCGACGGCGAATCCGGCGATGGTGACCAGCCGCAGCGGCAGCGTCGAGTATCCGAGGAGCATGTTGGCGGTGTGCCGGAGCAGCCCGCGCAGTGTGTAGCCGGACGTGCCGTTAGGGCGTTGGCGCATCCGCACGGTGGTGGCGGCGATCCGGGTCGTCCCCCAGGACAGCGCGACGTCGATGCAGGCGTGTGGGCCGGCGATCTGGTCGAGCCCGCCGGCGAGGAAGGACCGGAACGCCCGGAACGCGCTGATGTGTCGAGCGTCGCGGACCTTCATCGCCCGGGCCATCGACGACTTGACCAGTCGGGACGCCAGGCTCCGGGCGGCGCCGTGTTCCTCGTGGTCGGCCACCCCGTAGACGAGGTCCACGTCCTCGGTGAGCGCCGCGAGCAGGGTGGGGATCTGCTCGGGCGGGTGTTGCAGGTCGTCGTCCATGGTGACCACGACCTCGTATCGGGCGGCGCGGACCCCGGCGACGAGCGCGTTGTGCTGCCCGTAGTTGCGGGCCAGCCGGATGGCCCGGACGTTGGGCCGCTGGCGGGCCAGGGCGGCGGCGACGCGCCAGGTGTCGTCACCGCCGTCGTCGACGACGAGGACGACCTCGTAGGCGGTGGCGCAGCCGGGCATCACCGTAGCGAGGTGTTCGGTCAGCTCGGGCAGGGTGTCTGCGGAGCGGAAGCAGGGCACGACGATCGACACGAACACGGGTTGGTCCTCGCGGCAGCGGTAGACGGAATACCTTTCTCAGCCTATCTGTACGATTTGCCATAGGTTGCGGGCAACATTGCACGTTCGTGTGACCGTCCCAGAGGAGAAGCCCTGATCCGCTCCGCGCTCCGTCGGCTCGCCGCTGACCAACGCGTGCGTTACCTGTTCGCCGGCGGGCTCAGCTCGGCCATCTACTACGCCACCTTCACCGCTGGCTGGCTGGCCTTCGGCGACTGGACGCCGTACCTGCTCGTCGCCGTCGCCACCAACGCCTTCACCGCCGTCGTCACCTACCCGGTTTACCGGTGTGTGGTCTTCCGGGCCGACGGGCCGTGGCTGGCCGGCCTCGCCCGGTTCTATGTGGTCTGCCTGTGGGCGCTGGCGTTCGTGCTCGGCGGCCTGGCGCTGCTCGTGGAGATCGTCGGGCTGCATGTGCTGCTCGCCCAGGCGATCGTCATCGTCATCGGGCCCGTGATCAACTATCAGGCGGGACGGCTGTGGGCGTTCCGCTCCCGCGAGGTGCGCCATGCCGACTGACCTCACCGCCGTCGCCCCGGCAGTGGCCGTGACACCCCAGCCGCCTGCGACGTTGGCCCGCGCGCGCCAACTCCGTCGTCAGGTGTCGGCGTGGGCGCCCGCGGCGCTCGTGCTGGTCGCCACCGTCCTGGTGCTGCGCTACCACGGCGTCGGCCTCGCCGTCCAGGGCCGCTACCTGGCCTACCTGACGTTGGTGGTCCTCGTGCCGGGGACGCTGGTGTGGCGCTGCCTGCGCGGCGGACCGGGCCGGCTTCCGGCCGACATCGTCGGCGGGGCGGCGGTGGGTTACGCGTTCGTCGTCCTCAGCTACCTGGCCGGACGCGCCGTCGGGATGCCGTACCTGCCGGTGGCCGTCGCGGGCGCGGTGCTCGTGGCGTTCGGCGTCGTGCGGCCGCTGCGCCGGCACTGGCGCGGCGGCGGCGCGTCGACCGCGGTGGCCTGGAGCTGGTCGGTGGCCGCGGTGGCGCTGTTCGTCCTCGGTTGGGGGGCGTCGGCCTACTTCCGCGTCCACGGTCTCAGCTGGCCCGCGTCCGGAACGCCCTACACCGACATGGTTTTCCACCAGGCGCTGGTCGGCGAGCTGCGGCACCACCTGCCGGCGCAGATGCCGTACGTGGCGGGGTTGCCGCTGCGGTATCACTGGTTCGTCCATGCCGATTGGGCGGCGACCAGTTGGGCCACCGGCATCGAGCCGTTGACGCTCACCTACCGGTTGGGGACGCTGCCGGCGGCGCTGCTGCTTGTCGTCGGCGTCGCCGTGGCCGCCGACCGGGTCGTCGGCGGACGCACGACTGTCGGCGGCGACCACGCTGGCGTCGGGCTCGGGACGCGTTGGTGGGTCGGTCCCCTGGCGGCGGTGTTGGCGATCGTGACCGTGGCGCCGGACCCGGCGCGGTGGTCGACGGCCGTCGCGCCCACCGCGCACCTGCCGCGCACCATGTGGCTCAGCCCCACCCAGACGTTCGCCAGCCTGCTGTTCGTCGGATTGTTCCTCGTCCTGGCCGACCTGCTCGTCAGCCGCGCCGACAGGCGTGCCACCCCAGCGTCACGCTGGTTGTTGTACGCCCTGCTGGCCGTCGTGGTCGCCGGCGCGAAGGCGACCTACCTGCCGCTGCTCATCGCGGCGTTGGTCCTGGTGGTCGCCGTGGACCTGGGACGCCGGCGCGGACTCAACCGACCGGCGCTGATCGCCGCCGCCGTCGCCGCCGTAGCCATGGGCATCGCCCAGCTGACAATGTTCCGGGGCACCAGCGGCGGGCTGCTCATCGACCCGCTGGCCTCCCTCGACGCGGCGCTGCCGCGGCCGACCGGCAGCGGTTGGACCGTCGGCCACATCGCCGCGATCTGGGCGTTCACCTGGGCGGCGGTGCTGCTGGCCGGCGCGACGCTCCTGCTGCGCCGCCAGCTCGCCGACCCGCTGCTCCTGTTCTGCGTGGGGATGGGTGTAGCGGCCGTGGCGGTCGTGCTCCTCACCTACCAGATGGGCAACAGCCACCACTACTTCCTCCAGGCCGCCCGCCCGTTCGTCGCGATCATCGTGGTCGCCGCCCTCGCCCACCTGACCGTCGACCGCGCCGCGCCGGGCCGGGCCGGGCCAGCCGACGTCCGGACCGCGCCCGACCGGGCGCCCCTGGTCCGGGCGCTCGCGGTGGCCTTCGCGGTGGCGTGCGGCGCGGTCACCGCTGCCCAGGTCGCCGCGGTGACCGCCGATACCGCCCCGACCGCCGCGCAGGGCTGGCTCACCGTCCGGGCGCTGTGGCCGTATGCGGCGCCGGCGCTGCTGGCGGCGGCGTTGGCGGCGGTCGCGATGCTCTGGCCGGCGGCCCGGCGCAGCGCCATCCTGGTGGCGTTGGCGGCGCTGATCGGGGCGACGATCCCCAGCACCGTGGACGCCGTCGAGGTCATCGCGCCCCGCGACGGCCGGCTCCGCGACGTCATCGTGCCGGCCGGGCCCGCCCAGACCGACCCGGTGATCCCCGCCGGGGCCGCCCGAGCCGGCCGCTGGCTGCGCGCCCACACCAGCGTGGACGACCTGCTGGCCACCAACAACCACTGCCGGCTGGCGTCCGGCCCGTGCGACCCGCGGCAGTTCTGGCTCGCGGCGTTCGCCGAGCGTCGGGTCCTGGTCGAGGGGTGGGGGTTCACCGCCCCGGCGAACGCGATCGCTTCCCGGGACCGGCTCAGCTCCGACGAGGTGCCCTTCTGGGATCAGGCGAAGCTGGCCGAGAACGACGCCGCGTTTCTGCGCCCGAGCGCCGGCACGGTGCGCCAACTCCGCGACCGGCACGGGGTCCGGTGGCTGGTCGTGGACACCCGCCGACCGTACGACCCGGCGCTGGCTCGGCATGCGATGCCTCGGTTCGCCGCCGGTGAGGTCGCCGTCTACGAGATCCTGCCCGGCTGACGACGAAGGTGCGGGTGGCGGGCCTTTCCAGGGCGCCCGCCACCCGCGGCGACGCGCTCGGTGTCAACGGTTCTTGAGCGGGCGCCACCACGTCTCGTTGTCGCGGTACCAGGCCACGACCTCGGCCAGGCCACGATGGAACCCGACGGCCGGGGCGTACCCCAGGGCGGACAGCTTGGTGACGTCCACGCTGTACCGGCGGTCGTGCCCGGGCCGGTCGGCGACCGGCTTGACCATCGACCAGTCCGCCCCGAGCGCCTCCAGCAGCAGGCCGGTGAGCTCCTTGTTGGACAGCTCGGTCCCACCGCCGATGTTGTAGATCTCGCCGGGCGCCCCGCGTTCGACGACCAGTTGGATGCCCCGGCAGTGGTCGTCGACGTGCAGCCAGTCGCGAATGTTGCCGCCGTCGCCGTACAGCGGCACCGGCAGCCCGTCGAGCAGGTTGGTGACGAACAGCGGGATGAGCTTCTCCGGGTACTGGTACGGCCCGTAGTTGTTGGAGCAGCGGGTCACCCGCACGTCCATGCCGTAGGTGCGGTGGTAGGCCCGGCACATCAGGTCGCCGCCGGCCTTGGCGGCCGAGTAGGGCGAGTTCGGCAGCAGCGGATGGTCCTCGGGCCAGGAGCCGGTGTCGAGGGAGCCGTAGACCTCGTCGGTGGAGATGTGCACGACGGTCGGCACGTCGGCGGTGCGGGCGGCCTCCAGCAGGCAGTGCACGCCGAGGACGTTGCTGCGTAGGAAGGCCGTCGGGTCGGCGATGGAGCGGTCGACGTGCGTCTCGGCGGCGAAGTTGACGATGAGGTCGTTGCCGGGCACGACGGTCGCCAGGAGCGCCGCGTCGGCGATGTCGCCGTGGACGAAGTCGTAGCGCGGATGGTCGGCCACCGGCGCCAGGTTGGCCAGGTTGCCGGCGTAGGTGAGCTTGTCCAGCACGGTGACGTGCGCGTCCGCGTACATCGGGTAGGCGCCGCCGAGCATCGAGCGGACATAGTGCGATCCGATGAAGCCGGCCCCGCCGGTGACCAGGACTCTCACGGGCGTAGCCGGACGGTGCACTGGTCGCCGATGACCAGCTGGTGGGTGTTGGGGGTTCTGGGCGCCTGGGTCACCTCGACGTCCTTGCCGATGAGGGAGGCCTCGATCCGGGAGACGCCCCGGATCGTCGAGCAGCCGAACATGATCGAGTATTCGATCTCGGCGTCCTCCAACGTACAGCTGTCGCCGATCGAGGTGAACGGCCCGATGTAGGAGCGGACGATCTTGCTGTCCGCGCCGATGATGAGCGGCCCGCGCAGGACGCAGTCCTCGACGACGGCGCCAGCCTCGATGACCACCGGCCCGGTGATCTCGGTGCGGTCGTCGACGGTGCCGTCGATCCGGGGCGTGGTGGACTCCAGGACGATCCGGTTGCACTCCAGCATGTCCTGGACCTGCCCGGTGTCCTTCCAGTACCCGGTGACCAGATGCGAGTGCACCCGGTGCCCGGCGTCGAGGAGCCACTGGATCGCGTCGGTGATCTCCAGCTCGCCACGGGCCGACGGCGCGATCGCCCGGACCGCCTCGTGGATGGCGGGGGAGAACATGTACACCCCGACGATCGCCAGGTCGCTGGTCGGCGCCTCGGGCTTCTCCTCCAAGCCGACGATCTCGCCGCTGCGGCCGAGGACGGCCACCCCGTAGGAGCGCGGGTCGTCGACCGGGGTGAGCAGGATCTGCGCTGTGTAGTCCCCGGCGCGGAAGGAGCCGACCAGCTCGCCGATGCCGCCGACGAGGAAGTTGTCGCCCAGGTACATGACGAAGTCGTCGTCGCCGAGGAAGTCGCGGGCGATGAGAACGCAGTGCGCCAGTCCCAGCGGGGCGTCCTGCGGCAGGTAGGTGATCCGGACGCCGAAGCGCGTTCCGTCGCCGAGGGCGGCGCGGACCTCGGCGCCGGTGTCGCCGATGACGACGCCGATCTCGGTGATGCCGGCGTCCCGGATCGCCTCGATGCCGTAGAACAGCACCGGCTTGTTGGCCACCGGGAATAGTTGTTTGGCCGACGTGTGGGTGAGCGGCCGGAGCCGGGTGCCCCGGCCGCCGGCCAGGATGAGGGCTTTCACAGGTGGGTGTCCTTACGGTTGACGCGGCGCGGCCGGCCCGGGCGAGGGGCTGACACCCACGCCCAGAGGCTTCCGAATGCTGACATAACGGTCCAACGACGCGAACTGCCCGGTTGTGTCGCTGTGGCCCCCGCTGCCCGGCGGCGCGGGACCGGTGCGGGAGGATGTCCCGGTCGTACGTGAGGACGGCCACCCGGTCGTCGCGCCGAAGGAGCCCGACAATCAGCAGGAAACCGCAGCCGGAGGGCAACCAGGCCCCGGTGGTTCAGCGCGTCCGGATCCGCTACGCCAAGCGCGGCCGGCTGCGCTTCACCTCGCACCGCGACTTCGCCCGCGCCTTCGAGCGGGCGATCCGCCGGGCGGGCGTCCCGATCGCCTTCTCCCAGGGATTCAACCCGCACCCGAAGATCTCGTACGCCAGCGCCGCCCCGACCGGGGTCGCCAGCGAGGCCGAGTACCTGGAGCTGGCCCTACAGGCCGAGGTCGAGCCCGAGCAGCTTCGACTGGCCTTGGACGCGTCCCTGTCCGACGGACTCGACGTCCTCGACGCCGTCATCGCGGTCGCGCCCGGCGGCCTGCCCGACCGGATCGACGCCTCCCGTTGGCGGATCGAGCTTCCAGGCGTGCCGGACGACGACGCGCGGACCGCGGTCGCGGCGTTCCACGCCGCGCCGGAGATCCTGGTCGATCGGCTGACCAAGCAGGGACGTCGGACATTTGACGCCCGCGGGGCCGTGGCGTTGATCGAAGTGGCCGGGCCGGACCGCGTGGGAAGTGATCTACCTTCCGGGGCGGGAGACCACCTGTGTGCGATACTCGACCTTGTCGTGCGGCAGGTGACACCCGCCGTCCGACCCGATGACGTCCTGTCCGGCCTGCGCGTGGTAGCCGACCTGACGCCGCCGGCGCCCCCGCGGGTGACCCGGCTGGCGCAGGGCTCGCTGACCGCGCAGGGGGACATCGTCGATCCGTTGGAGGCGGATCGCGGGACACCCATCGGGGACCGTTAGCCAGCTCGGCCAACGGTCTCGGCAGACTTCGACGCCGATCATCGTGGCTCCGGCCTCAGCTGGAGCGTGATGCGCGCGGCGCCGTCAACACCCGCGGTAACCCTGCGTGGCAGCGTTTCGACGCGCCCGGGGAGTGCCAGAACTGGAGAGCTTCAGCATGCTCGACAACGAACCCGAAAACGGCGAAGTGACCGGAACACCGGCGACTGAGCTACCCGTCAAACGCACGCGTCGCCGGGCCATCAAGCCCGTCGTGGCCGACGCCGCTGCCACCACCAGCGAGGCTCCTGACGCCGGGACCGCCACGGACCCGCCGGCCGTCGAGGCCACTCCCAAGCGCCGACGCGCCCCGCGCAAGGCCGCGGCGGCCGCTGCGGTCGAGCCGACGCCCGGCGCTGAGGCGGCGCCGGCAGCCGAACAGCCCGTCGGCGGCGAGGTCCCCCCCGACACCGGCGTCGATCTCCCCGCCGAGCCGGCCCGTCGCGTCACCCGCCGCCGCAAGGCCGCCGCCCCGGTGGCCGAAGGCCCGGCAGTCGACGCCGCGGCCGAAAGCGGGTCGGTCGCGGCCACCACGCCGACGCCGACTCAGCCCGCCGCCGAGACGCCGGCTGCCGAGACGCCGGTCGCCGAGCCGGAGGCCGAAGCGCCGTCGCGCCGCCGCCGTAAGGCGCTGCCACCGGTCGTGCTGTTCATGCCGCCCGAGGTCACCGCCGCCACGGAGCCGGACACTCAGTCGGTCGCGCCCGCCGAGGCGGCGCCGGTGACCGAGCCCGCCACTGAGCGTGGTCGCCGGCGCCGTGGCCGCAGGGCCGAGCCGGAGCCGGTCGTCGAGGACGAGGTCGAGGCGGAGGAAGAGGAGCCGCTCGTCGCCGAGCTCGACGAGGACGACGAGGACGCCGGCGCACGCCGTCGCCGTCGTGGCCGTCGCGGTCGTGGCCGCGGCAAGGGCGGCGTCGACGATGTCGACGCCATCGACGAGCCCGCCGCCGCCGAGGAGGCCGAGGAGACGGACGAGGACGAGCCGCTCACCCGTCGCCGTCGCCGTCGTCGCCGTAAGGGCTCGGCCGACGACAACGCCGCCGAGGACGACGGCGTGCCGACCGTGGTGCGGATCCGCGAGCCGCGTCGGGTCTCCGACGAGGTGCAGGGCGTCACCGGATCGACCCGGCTGGAGGCCAAGCGGCAGCGCCGCCGCGACGGCCGTGACCAGCGGCGGACCCGTCCGCCGATCCTCACCGAGTCTGAGTTCCTGGCCCGCCGGGAGGCGGTCGACCGGGTGATGGTGGTCCGTGAGCGCGGCGACCGCACGCAGATCGCGGTGCTGGAGGACAACGTCCTCGTCGAGCACTACGTGACCCGGATGAGCGCCGGGACGATGGCCGGCAACGTGTACCTGGGCAAGGTCCAGAACGTGCTGCCGAGCATGGAGGCGGCTTTCGTCGACGTCGGTCGGGGCCGCAACGCGGTCCTGTACGCCGGCGAGGTCAACTGGGACGCCACCGGTCTGGCCGGCCGCGCCCGCTCGATCGAGCAGGCCCTCAAGCCCGGCGACCCAGTGCTGGTGCAGGTCACCAAGGATCCGATCGGCCACAAGGGCGCCCGGCTCACCAGCCACGTCGCCCTCTCCGGCCGGCACCTGGTGTACGTGCCCAACGGCAACGCGTCCGGGATCAGCCGCAAGCTGCCGGACACCGAACGCAAGCGCCTGCGGGACGCCCTGAAGAAGCTCGTGCCCGACGGCGCCGGCGTCATCGTGCGCACGGCCGCCGAGGGAGCGTCCGAGGACGAGCTGGCCCGGGACGTCAAGCGGCTGCAGGCGCAGTGGGAGGACATCCAGGCCAAGGTGTCCGGCGGCAACGCCCCCACCCTGCTGTACGAGGAGCCCGACCTGGTGATCCGGGTGGTGCGGGACCTGTTCAACGAGGATTTCCGCGAGCTGGTCATCCAGGGCGACAGCTCCTATGACGAGGTTGAGGCGTACCTGTCCCACGTTTCGCCCGACCTCATGGAGCGACTGCGTCGGCACACCGGCGCGGTCGACGTCTTCACCGCGCTGCGCATCGACGAGCAGATCATCAAGGGTCTGGACCGCAAGGTGTACCTGCCCTCGGGCGGGCATCTGGTCATCGACCGCACCGAGGCGATGACGGTCGTCGACGTCAACACCGGCAAGTACACCGGCGCCGGCGGCAACCTCGAGGAGACGGTCACCCGCAACAACCTTGAAGCGGCCGAGGAGATCGTGCGTCAGCTGCGGCTGCGCGACATCGGCGGCATCATCGTCATCGACTTCATCGACATGGTCCTGGAAAGCAACCGGGAGCTGGTGCTGCGCCGGTTGACCGAGTGCCTGGGCCGGGACCGGACCAAGCACCAGGTCACCGAGATCACCTCGCTGGGTCTGGTGCAGATGACCCGTAAGCGCATCGGCGCCGGCCTCATCGAGGCGTTCAGCGAGAACTGCGAGCAGTGCAAGGGCCGCGGTCTGATCATCCACTCGGAGCCGGCCCCGGAGCGCGCCAAGGGGGCCGGCGAGCGGGTCAAGGTCGTCGCGTCCGCGTCCGCGCCCGCGCCGGCGAAGGCGGAGCCTTCAGGTCGCCGTCGTGGCCGCCGGGGCGCGGTGGCCGAGGAGTCCCATGTTGACGAGTCGGCGGAGCGGCCTTTCGACGAGATCGCGCTCGACGAGCCGGAGCCGGACGAGGTCGTCGAGGTGTACCTGCCGATCGAGGACATCGCCGACGAGGTGAACGGCGACGAGGTGATTGTCGAGGAGTTCGTGGCTGAGCCGGTTGTCGCCCGGCGTGGTCGGGGCGCTTCGCGTCCCGGCCGGGCGGCCAGGTCGGCGAAGTCGTCCGTCGCGCAGGCGGCCATTGACGTCGTCGGCGCGGCGTCGGCCAATGGGACCTCGGCCGCCGTGACACCGGTCGAGCGGCTGGCATCTCCGGCGGCGCCGGGCGCGAGGGCGGCGCAGCTGCCGGTGTCCGGCGTCTCGGGAATCGCCCGTCCGGCTGTGGCCCCCGTCGTAGCTGAGAAGGCCGACGACGAGGACGACTACAACGACCCGCAGGGCTACGACCTGTCGCGGTTCGAGTAGGCCCCGGACCGCTGTCAGCGGGTGGTCGGCGCCGGGCCTTCCATCGGGCGGGGCTGGGGGATCAGCCCGCCTGGGGGAAGGCGTTGCTGAGCTGGCCCCGGGCCCAGGCCATCCGCCGGGCGGCGGTTTCGGGGTGGTCGCCGAACTCGCCGGCGACGACGGCGACGCAGCCGTCGGAGCCGTGGCGCAGGATCATCTCAGCGATTGCGTCGCGTACATCGTCGGCCTCGGGCTGTTGCGAAGGCTGGAGGTTCGAGGCGAACAGGGCCTCGGCCGCCAGCTCGGTCGTTGTGATGATCACGTCGTCCTCCTTGGCCTGCTCGACGCTGCGTGTGATCTCGCTGACACTCAGATAACGGGTATTCGAGAGCGGCGGCGGCATCGGATGGGTTGCTACGAAGTTGCGTCTGCGACGGACCTATGCCTTTAAAGTGAGGCAATCACTGATAGTCGTTCTTGTCGTTGGCGTGGCGGTCTGATAGCCGCCACGCTGGCGCTGTTCGTCACCCTGGCCGGGGCCTGCGGCGATGGCGCGTCGTCACCGCAGCCTGCGGCGACCCCCTCACTGCCAGCCGCCGACCGTGCCGTATGTCAACAGGTCAACGCTACCCACCGGGTGCGACAGGGCGCCTTCGCCCGGCGCTGGGCTGAGGTGGCCAGGGCGGCCGAGGACGGCGACGAGGCCACCAGCGCCAGCGTTGGCGAGATCGCCACCCAGGAGCTGTTCGAGTGGGGCGGCGAGCTGGAACAACTGCGCGGACAGGCGGCCGACCCGGCGCTGCGCGCCGCGATCGCCGCCGCCGCCGCCAGCCTCAAGCAGCTCGCGGCGGCCGAGGACCAGACGCCGGTGGGCGAGATGACGGCCCGCGTCGACGCGGCCCGGGCGAGCACCGCGCCGGTGTGCGGGAGCGATTGACCGACCCGTTTTTGCCGCCCGTCCCCGATGGCGTACTCTTACCTGCGGCGCACCGTCGTGCGCTGCGGTTTCCCATGTGCGCGTGACGCCGTTACGGGGCGCGCGACGCCGGTGAGGCCGAACCACGATCTGCCCGCAGCTATTCCGCCACAGCGTTCAGCGCTGGTTCCGGCCGGGACTGCTGTGTCAGTTTCACGACAGGGAGCACGCGACTGATGTACGCGATCGTCAAAACCGGCGGCAAGCAGTACCGGGTCGCTGAAGGCGACGTGATCGAGGTCGAGAAGCTCGCGGGCGAGCCCGGTGACGCTGTCTCGTTGTCGGCGGTCCTCGTCGTCAACGGCGACGAGCTGACGACCGACGCCGCCAAGCTGGCCAAGGTGTCGATCGCCGCCGAGCTCGTGGCTCACACCAAGGGCCCGAAGATCCGGATCCACAAGTTCAAGAACAAGACCGGCTACCACAAGCGCCAGGGTCACCGTCAGCCGCTGACCCAGGTCAAGGTCACCGGCATTTCCACCGGGAAGTAGGCGTTCACGATGGCACACAAAAAGGGAGCGTCCAGCTCGCGCAACGGCCGCGATTCCGAGTCCAAGCGGCTCGGCGTCAAGCGCTTCGGCGGCCAGCGCGTCAACGCCGGCGAGATCCTGATCCGTCAGCGTGGCACCAAGTTCCACCCAGGCGACCTGGTCGGCCGTGGCGGGGACGACACGCTGTTCGCGCTGGCCACTGGCAGCGTCCTGTTCGGCACCAAGCGCGGTCGCAAGACCGTCAGCATCGTGCCGGTCGGGGTCTGACACAGCGACTTCAACGGCGGGTCCGGGGCTTCGCGGCCCCGGCCCGCCGTTCGCGCGTTCAGGCCCTCCGGCGGCATCTTCTACAGGCGAGGAACGACACACATGGCCACGTTCGTTGACCGGGTGGTCCTGCACCTACAAGCCGGCAACGGCGGGCACGGCTGTGCGTCGGTCCACCGGGAGAAGTTCAAGCCCCTCGGCGGCCCCGACGGCGGCAAGGGCGGCCATGGCGGCGACATCACCTTCGTCGTCGACCCGGCGGTGCACACGTTGCTGGACTTCCACTTCCACCCGCACGTCAAGGCTGAGAACGGCAAGGGCGGCGCGGGCGCGAACCGGGACGGCGCCAACGGTCGTGGGCTGATCCTCAAGGTCCCCGACGGCACCGTCGTCCACAGCGCCGACGGCGAGGTGCTGGCCGACCTCGTCGGGATCGGCGCGACCTTCGACGTCGCCCGTGGCGGACGCGGCGGACGCGGCAACGCCGCCCTGGCCAACTCCCGGCGCAAGGCGCCGGGTTTCGCCGAGCTCGGCGAGCCGGGCGAGCAGGTCGACGTCGTGCTGGAGCTCAAGAGCGTCGCCGACGTGGGCCTGGTGGGTTTCCCGTCGGCCGGCAAGTCCTCGCTCATCGCGGTCATCTCAGCCGCCAAGCCGAAGATCGCCGACTACCCCTTCACCACCCTGGTGCCGAACCTGGGTGTCGTGCAGGCGGGCGAACACACCTTCACCGTCGCCGATGTGCCCGGTCTCATCCCGGGCGCCGCCACCGGCAAGGGCCTGGGTCTGGAGTTCCTGCGGCACATCGAGCGCTGTGCGGTTCTTGTCCACGTCATCGACATGGCGACGATGGACCCGGGACGCGACCCGCTCGCCGACATCGACGCCCTGGAGGCGGAGCTGGCAGAGTACGGCGGGCTGGCCGACCGCCCCCGGCTCGTCGCGCTCAACAAGATCGACGTTCCGGACGGGCGCGACCTCGCCGAGATCGTCCGCGCTGACGTCGAGGCGAAGGGCTGGCCGGTCTACGAGATCAGCGCAGCCACCCGTGAGGGTCTCCAGGAGCTCAAGTACGCGATGGCCGCGGCCGTGGTCGCGCACCGGGCGGCCAACCCGCCGCCCGAGCCGACCCGCGCCATCGTGCGTCCGAAGGCGGTCAACGACACCGGGTTCCTCATCGAGGCCGATGCCGACGGCGGGTTCACCGTCCACGGCGAGAAGCCCCGGCGCTGGGTGGCCCAGACGAACTTCGACAACGACGAGGCGATCGGTTACCTGGCCGACCGGCTCGCCCGGATCGGCGTCGAGGACGCTCTGGCCAAGGCCGGCGCGGTGCCCGGCTGCCCGGTCCGGATCGGGGGCCGCGAGTTCGATTGGCAGCCGTCGGTCTATGCCGGCGTCGAGTACGTTCCCGGCTCCCGCGGCGGGGACACCCGGCTTGAGGAGTCCCTCAACCGCGCCTCCGCGTCCCAGCGGCTCGCCGCCCGCAAGGCCCGCCGGGTCAGGTTCGAGGACCTGGCCGCCGGCCAGAGCACGCCCGGCGCTCCCGCCGCGGCAGCCGAGGGGGTCGCGACGGTGGGCGCCTCGGCGGCGGGCGCCGACGACGCGGACGACGCCGCTACCGACCCCGACGCTTTGTGACCGCTCCGGCCGGGCCGAGCGCAACGTGCCCGCAACCGGGGTGGCACTCGGTCGACAACCCGGCGCGGGTGAAGTAGTTCTTGTCAGCGACCGGCGGACACACGGGGGAACCGAGATGATCAGCACCGTCACCGATCTGATGGCCGAATCCCTGTTCGCCTCGGACCTGCAACCCTCGGAGCAGCCGGACACCGCCGCGATCAACGCCGCGATCTCGGCTACGCTGCTGCGGCACGGCGTCGAGGGCTGCGCGGCTGTCGTCGCCGCCGAGTACGGCGACCACCCGGAGACCGCTGTCGCCCGGATGCGCTGGTGCCGTGAGCGGGCCGGCGACGCCGTGGCCGTCGCCGCCTAACATCCGCTGTCGGCTGGTCAGGCGGGTACGTCGAGCCTGACGTCGCGCCCCGTCGGGTTTCGATGCGAAAGCGGGGGCCACGTGGGGCTCACGCGAGAGCGCTGCCGGACCTGTCGCCCGCGCTGTCTCAGGCCCCGTCGGGGCGCTGAGCTGCTTTGTCCAGCTCAGCGATGATCGTCGCGGTGACGTGGTCCACGGGTTGGTTGCCGTCGACGGTGATGAGGGTCTCCCGGCGCGCGTAGTAATCGAGCAGAGGGCGGGTTGACGCCTCGAACACGTCGAGCCGGTGCTCGACGACGGCCTGGGTATCGTCCGTGCGGTGCTCGTGTCGCGCCCGCGACAGCATCCGGCGGACCAGCTCGGGACGGGAGACGTCCAGGTGCACGGCGGTCCGTACCGAGGCGCCCAGCGGCCTGGCGACCAGGTACGCCGCCTCGGCCTGCTCGACGGTCCGCGGGAATCCGTCCAGCACGTACCCGCTGTGCCTGGCGGCCGACTCGACGGGCCGGCGCAGCACGTCCATGACGATTCCGTCCGGGACGAGATCCCCGCTGCGCATAAGGTCGGCGACGGCCCCGCCGATCGGGGTGCCCCGTTCGACATGGTCACGAAGCAGCGCGCCGCTGGAGATGTGCTCGATGCCGTAGTGGGCGGCGACCCGCATGGCCTGGGTGCCCTTGCCGCTGCCGGGTGGACCGATCAGTAACAGGCGCATCACGAGGCTCCCGGATCGAACGTGACCAGAGCCCGATTGTGCCCCGGATCGACCGCCGGGGCGGGGATGACGACCCTGCGTGCGCGTCAGGCGCTCTCCCTGGCCAGCTGGGGCTCCTCGGACCGTGGCGTCAGCGAGGCGGTGGCGGCCCTCAGGGCGAGGTTGGCCGCCCGCGCGGAGTGGACCGGAGACTTGGCGATGGCGGCGTCGAGCCGGTTGACGAGATCGCCGCGGTGGAACGGCTTGACGACATAGTCGTCGGCGCCGGCGGCCAGCCCGGCGCGGATGTGCGTGTCGTATGCCTGGGTGCTGACGATGACGATGGGCAGGTTGACCGTGGTGGGGTCCTTCCGGAGCCGGCGGCACAGGTCGATGCCGGAGCGCCCGGGGAGCCGGACGTCCAGCAGCACCGCGTCGATTCCGCCGTCGTGGATCGTGGTGATGGCCTCCTCGGCGGCGCTCACCGCGAGTGGCTCGTGACCGGCTCGGATGAGCGCCCACGCGAAGAGGCGTCGGTGATCGGCGTCGTCGTCCACTACCAGGATTGTGGCCACGGGGATCCTCCGGCTGCTCGGCGCGGTTGTCGACGCTGATCGGGTGTTGTTGCTCACTCAAGCCTGCGGTTGGTGCGGCGACGGTGCGGCGGCGTTGCCATCAGGTTGCCAACCGCCCGATCGGCCGACACGTTCGCACAGGTGCTGACGACGGAGCCTGATCGGGCAGGCCTGCGCTACCTAGATGCAGAATTAGCAAGATATGTAACTATTCGCCGAACCGGACACCGCCGACATCCCCATGAACGACGGCGACCAGTGGTGCCCAAGCCGTTCACGCGGGCTGAGCTGGAGGCTGGTGTCGACTCGGCGCTCGGCGCTCGGCGCGTCGTAACCGAGAGTCAGCGGTTCTCGAGTTGGCCGTTCTGCCGGAGCGCTTCCTCAAGCTGATCTTCCAGGATGATGATGCGACAGGCCGCTGCGAGGTCTGTGCCGCCGTCAGCCAGCTCACGGGCCCGGGCGGCGAGGCGTAGCTGGTAGCGGGAGTAGCGGCGGTGTCCGCCGTCGGAGCGGCACGGTTCGATCAGCTTCGCGTCGCCCAGTCGGCGCAGGAAGTCGGGCGAGCAGCCGATGATCTCCGCAGCGCGGCCCATGGTGTAGGCGGGATAGTCCTCGTCGTCGAGCATGTCGGGTTCTGCCATGTATGCCTCCACTGTGAGGGCCCCGGCGCAGTAGCGCCGGGGCCCAGGGTTTGTGGGTCAGAAACACCATTGACCGACAGAACGTCGGTTGGTCGCTGCCTAGCTGGCCCGTCTGTCGGGCCTCAGGCGCGCGGATCGCTTAATCGTGACCGGAGACCACCTCTCGTTCGATGGAAACAGCGGTGTCCGCCTCAGCCCTCGAGAGCAGCTGACTGCGGGCGATCCAACGGTGTACGCCCTCCCTTTCCTCTGGATTACTGGTGAATCTCCGGCAAGGCCGAACCTGAACGGCTCTACCGGCGTGGTGCCTCTGTCGCCGTCGTCTGGGCGGCGCGTCTGCGTCTTTGTTGCGTCTGCGTCTGCGTTATTCGCTCTTGACTGAAGAAACGGTACCCAACAGCCACCAGGAAGTCTAGTGCATCAAGGGCAGATTTTCTCGAAAAGCTCGCGATAGCGGTCCGGTCGGGTGGCGCGGAACTCCTGGATTAGCACACCTGTTCGATATGGTGTGGGAATGCTGATGCTCAGAGAACCGATCGGGCGGTACGACCGTTCGCTGACGGGGCCCCGTCACGAGTTCGTGCTGCTGGTCGAGGGCGCCGGCGCGTCTGGGCCCGGCCTGCCCGCGGCCGATTTGCCCGCCGGAGCGCGCGTCGTGGCCTCCCCGCTGGCTGGCGGTCGGGTGTGCGTGTATTGGCCAGGCTCCACTCGGGTGGCCGCCGTCGTCGCCGCTGTCCAGCACCTCGAGCGCGCCGGCTGCCGGGTCTGGCGGGTCGACGCCGGCGACATGGTCACGCTGACGGTAATCGCAGGGCGTGCCCAACGCTCCCGGGAGACAGTGCGGCTGTGGTCGCTGGGCTCGCTCGGCCCGGGCGGGTTCCCGCCGCCGCTCAACCCGGGCGCCTCGACCGCCCTCTACAGCTGGGCGGAGGTCCGGCGTTGGCTGCGCATACGTCTGAACGTCGACCTGCCCGCCGATCGGGCCGACGACGACGCGCTCGTCGCTGCGGACCTGGCGCTGCGGCTGCGCCGGATCGCCGACTGGCTGCCCGACCCGGCGCCGGTCTGGGAGCTGCTCATGCCGCCATGAATCGGATCAGCCGGTCAGCGGCACGACGCCCCAGCCCTCGTCGGTGACGACGACATGGTCGAGGAACCGGAGGCCTACCGCCGCCGCGGCCGCGGCCACCGATCGGGTCGCGGCGATGTCCGCGTCGCTGGGCGTGGCATCCCCGCCGGGGTGGTTGTGAGCCAGCGCGAACGCGACCCCGTCCCGACGCAGGACCGCCACGATGATCTCCCGTACTGGCGCTGCCACCTCGCCGGCCGCGCCTTCGGCCGCAACCTCCCGCGCCAGGACACGGTGACTGTTGTCGCAGGTCAGGAGCACCAGGCGCTCCCGTCGTCGGCCACGCAACAGCGGCGCCGCCACCGCCGCGATGTCGGCGGCGTTCGCCAACGTCGTGCCGGCGGCCGGCTGCCCGGCCCGCCGACCCAGCTCCCATGCCGCCGCCAGCGCGGCCGCCTTCGCCACCCCCACTCCCGGCACCCCGGCCACCTCGGCGGGGTGGGCGCTGGACAAGCCCGTCAGCGAGCCGAAACGGTTCAGCAGCAGCTCGCCCAACTGGTGCGCGCCGACGCCCCGCGCGCCGGTGCCGAGCAGCAACGCCAACAGCTCCCGGTCGGCCAGCGCCTCCGCCCCCCGGTCGAGCAGCCGCTCGCGGGGCCGATCGGCGAGGGGAAGGTCCACGATCCGCATGCGCGCACCGTAGGCCGTAGCTGCGACATCGGGCACGATAACCGGATGCCGAACCTGAACCGAGCGGAGGCCGTCGTTCGCGCCGGTCTGCTCAGTGACCTGTCGTACGAGGTCGACCTTGACCTGACCGGTGGCCCGGAGCGGTTCCGCTCGGCGACCACGATCCGTTTCCGGGCGCAGCGGTCCGCGTCGACGTTCGTCGAGCTGCGTCCGGCGGTGCTGCGCCGGGCCACCCTCAACGGCGCGGAGCTGGACCCGACATCGCTGGCGGACAACCGCCTTCCGCTGCCTGAGCTGGCCGAGACGAACGTGCTGGTCGTCGAGGCCGATATGCGCTACTCGCGCTCAGCCGAGGGCCTGCACCGGTTCGTCGACCCGGCGGACGAGGCGGTCTACCTTTACGCGATGGCGTTCCTGGACAACGCGCAACGCATCTTCGCCTGCTTCGACCAGCCCGACCTCAAGGCCCCGGTGACGATGACGGTGACCGCGCCAGACGACTGGACGGTCGCTGCCAACGGCGCCCTGGCTGGCCGCGAGGGCGGGCGCTGGCGGTTCACACCGACGCATCCGTTGTCGACCTATGTGGTCACGCTCATCGCCGGACCGTACGAGGCGCGCCGGACCGAGCACGACGGCGTCCCAATGGCCCTGTACGCCCGGCGCTCGCAGGCGGCGGCGCTGGACCGCGACCTCGACGAGCTGTTCGACATCACCCGCCGGTGCCTGGACCGGTTCCACGGGCTGTTCGACTACCGCTACCCGTTCGGTCAGTACGACCAGGCTTTCGTCCCCGAGTTCAACGCGGGCGCGATGGAGAACCCGGGCCTGGTCACCCTCCGCGACGAGTACTTGTACGAGTCAGCGGCGACCATGACGGAGCTGGAACGCCGCGCCGAGGTGATGGCGCATGAGATGGCCCACATGTGGTTCGGCGACCTGGTGACCATGCGTTGGTGGGACGACCTGTGGTTGAACGAGTCCTTCGCCCAGTACCTGGGGGTGCGGGTGGCCACCGAGGCGACCAGGTACCGGGCCGGTTGGGTCCGGTGCGCCATCGACAGCAAGCGTCGGGGTTACGCGGCCGACCAGCGTCCGTCGACCCACCCGGTGGCGCCCGGCCGGGTCGATGACACCGAGGACGCGTTGACCAACTTCGACGGCATCTCCTACGACAAGGGCGCCGCGGCGCTGCGTCAGCTGGTCGCGGCGATCGGGGACGAGGCGTTCGTGGCCGGTCTGCGCGCTCATGTGAGCGACAACGCCTTCGGCAACGCCACCCTGTCGGACCTGCTGGCGGCGCTGGGCCGCGCCAGCGGCCGGGACCTGACCGCCTGGGCGCAGGCGTGGTTGCGGTCGGCGCAGGTCAACACGCTCCGGGCGGTCACCGATGTCACGCCGGACGGTCGGTGGCGGTCGGTCGTCATCGAGCAGAGCGCCCCGGACAGCCACCCGGTGTTACGTCCGCACCGGCTCCGGTTGGGACGGTACGACCTGGTGGATGGTCGGGGCGTCGCGTCCCCGGCGGTGGAGTTGGAGGTGAGCGGCGCCCGCACGGAGGCGGCGGCGCTGGTCGGAGCGCCGGCCGCGGACCTGTTGCTGGTCAACGACGGCGATCTCACCTTCGCCAAGATCAGGCTGGACGACCGTTCGGCGGCGTCGTTGCCGTCTCTGCTTCCGCTGGTTGGCGATCCGCTGGCCCGCGCGTTGCTGTGGTCGGAGTTGATGGACCGGGTGCGCGACGCGCAGGCCCCGCTGTCGGCCCTGACCAGTCTCATGGCACAGGCCCTGCCGGGGGAGCGTTCCCTGACGATCGTGGACGCCGTGCTGGAGACCGCCATGCGGTTCGCCGGCGCCTATGTCAGCGGCGTGGCCCGGTCGGCGGCTCTGGAGGATCTGCGCGCGGTGGCCGCGGGACTGCTCGCCACCGCCGAGCCCGGCAGCCCAGCCCAGTTGACCGCCGCCCGGGTCGCGGTGGCGGTGGCGACGCAGCCACAGCCGTTGTGGGACTGGCTCGCCGGCGACGCGCCGACCGGACTCGCTCTGGACGCCGACCTGTGCTGGCGGATCAGATATCGGTTGGCCGTGCTGGGCGCCGCCGGTCCCGCGACCGTCGACAGGTGGCTGGCGCAGGAGCGTACGGGCGCCGCCGAGCAGTGGGCGGCCCGCTGCCGGGCCGCGATCCCGACAGCCGGGTCCAAGGCCGCGGCCTGGGCGCTGGTGACCGCCGACGACAGCGCCTCAAACCGGATCATCAGCGCGACAGCGGAAGGCTTCTGGCAGCCGGAGCAGGCGGCTCTGACGGCCGAGTATGTGCCAAGGTACTTCGCCGAGCTCGCGGAGGTGATCGCCCGACGCACGCCGTGGGTCGCCGAGACCGTCGCCCGGGACCTGTTCCCGTGGCCGGCCGTCGACCGGTCGACCCGCGAGGCGACAGCGACGCTGCTGGCGTCCGGGACGCTGCCGGCGCTGGCCCTGCGCAAGGTGATCGACGCCGACGACCAGGTGAGACTGGCCCTGGCGGCCCGCGAGCGGTGGGCGGCCAGCGCCGCCGGTGGTGATCAACGCCCTACGATGGGCGAATGAGTCGCGAGGACGACCGGCAGGCGGCCGGGCTGCGTCGACGTGTGGGCATCATGGGCGGCACGTTCGATCCCGTCCACCACGGGCACCTGGTCGCCGCGAGCGAGGTCGCCGACCAGTTCGGTCTCGACGAGGTGGTGTTCGTCCCGACCGGGCATCCCTGGCAGAAGGACGCCACGGTGAGTCCCGCCGAGGACCGGTATCTCATGACCGTCATCGCCACCGCGTCGAATCCCCGTTTCAGCGTGAGCCGGGTGGATGTCGACCGGGCGGGTCCGACGTACACCGTCGACACCTTGCGTGACCTGCGGGTCGCCTACGGGGAGAAGACCGAGCTGTTCTTCATCACCGGCGCTGACGCTCTCGACCGGATCCTGTCGTGGAAGGAGGCCGACCAGCTTTTCGAGCTGGCGCATCTCATCGGGGTCACCCGTCCCGGGTTCAAGCTCTCGGACGCCCATCTGCCGGCTGATTCGGTCAGCCTGGTGCAGGTGCCGGCGATGGCCATCTCGTCGACGGACTGCCGTGAACGGGTCAGCGCCGGCAAGGCGGTCTGGTACCTGGTTCCGGACGGCGTCGTCCAGTACATCGCCAAACGTCGACTCTACGTCTGACTGCGCCCGACCGGTCCCGTCTCGGCGGGTGTGAGACCCTAGACCCAGTACCCCCCGAGAAGAGGAGCCAGGTGCCCGCATCTGCCCGCGCCGTCGAGTTGGCCCAGGCCGCAGCCCAGGCCGCAGCCGACAAGAAGGCGCACGACATCGTGATCCTCGACGTCGGTGACCAGCTCGCCATCACCGACGCGTTCGTCATCGCCTCCGCGCCGAACGAACGTCAGGTCCAGGCCGTTGTCGACGCCATCGAAGAGCGGCTGCTCACCCTCCCCGAGAAGGCCAAGCCCACCCGGCGCGAGGGCGAACGCGCTGGACGCTGGGTGCTGCTGGACTACCTCGACATCGTCGTGCACGTTCAGCACGAGGAAGAACGTCAGTTCTACAGCCTCGACAGCCTCTGGAAGGACTGCGAACGCGTCCCGTTCGTCGACGCCGATGCTCCGCAGCCGGCCAGGACCGCCGAGACGGTCGGCGTGGCCGAGGGCGACGCTGCGTGACCGCGAGCCGTCTGGTCATCTGGCGGCACGGCAATACCGACTGGAATCGTGAGCGCCGCGTCCAGGGACACAGCGACATCCCGCTGAACCCGCTCGGACTCCGGCAGGCCGCGACCGCCGCCCCGATGCTGGCGGCGCTGCGGCCTGCCGCCGTCGTCAGCAGCGACCTCGCCCGCGCCCGCCAGACCGCCGACGCTCTCGCTGAGCGCGCCGGCCTGGCCGTCACGACCGACCCGCGTCTGCGCGAACGGCATTTCGGCCGGTGGCAGGGGCGCACCATGCCCGAGGTCATCGACGCGCACCCGCACGAGCACGCCCGTTGGGTGGCCGGCGACCCCGATCCCGGCTGCGAGATCGAGCCCCGCGACCGTCTGTTGGCCCGCGGCCGCACGGCGTTCGCCGCCGCGGCCGATCTGGTCTCCGACGGCGCCGTCGTCGTCGTGGTCACCCACGGCGGCACGGCCAAGCACGGCGTCGGCGGTCTCCTCGGGTGGCCGGACGAGCTGGTTCCCACCCTCGGCGGTCTCGGGAACTGCCGGTGGACGGTGCTGGAGCGCAGGGTCGCCGGATGGCGGCTGGCGGCCTACAACGTCGGGCCCTCGGTGCTGGCCGAGCCGGCGATCATCGCCACGGAACGCCCCGACGCCGGGTAACGTCCAACAGGTCATGACTACGACATCCAGCACCCGCCCGGTCGCCAGCGCCACCAGTCGGCCTCCCCGGGCCCGCGTCAGGGCGGCGTTGGTCGTCGCGGCGCTCGGTCTCGGCCTCGTCGGCTGCGCCGGACCGGCCGCTGATCCGGGCGGATCGTCGGCGCCGCCCGCCACCACTCCCGGCGGCGCGAGCAGCGCACCCGGTTCCGGATCGGGCGCCGAGCCGGCGGTGCCCGGCGTTCCCGGCGACGTCAAGCCCAGCCCGGGCGACATGGTGCTCAGCGGCACGATCGTCGCTGGCGTGGAAAGCGGCTGCCGTCTGATCCAGACCGCCGAGGGCGGTTACGTGATCGTCGGCGCCGCCGCCGCGAAGCTTCGCACCGGGGCCGCGGTCACGGTCCGCGGGCGGGTCCGCCCGGACATGATCACCACCTGCAACCAGGGCCAGGTGTTCGAGGTGACGGCGGTCGTCACCGGCTGAGCCGACCCCCCAGCGACGGCGACGGGTCGGGTGTCGCCCACGGCGGGTGTCGCCGCGGCGATGGGTTATCCACAGAGGGTCCCGTTGTCCACAGGCGAGACGCGATCCGGTCGCCCCGGCGGTCGGCGCCGTCTAGCTTCGGGCCGGTGTCAGCTCCGCGTTCAGACCTCCGCCGAAACCGCACCCCTGACCTGAGTCCCGCGCCGGGGGTCCATGAGCTGCGCCACCTGCGGACCGGGGAGTCGCCCGGTTCCCTCGGCGCGCCCGAGCGACCACGCCCGGCCGACGCCGGACCACCACCGGCCATCCCCGCGGCTGGCGACGATTCGCCAGCCGGTCGGCTGCTGCGCCTGGACCCTTTCGACCCGGGCCGCCGCGGCGTACGTGCCCTGGCGGTCGTCGCCGGCGTGGCCGTCCTTGTGGCCGCTGTGTTCGCCTGGCGGGCGCGCCCCGAGGTCGAGCACGCCGTCCCGGCGCTGGCCGGCCTGCCGTCCGCCGCCGCTGGCGATCTCCCCGCCCCGCCGGTGACGGCGCCGGCCGCCGCCGAGGTGGTCGTCGCCGTCACCGGAAAGGTGAACCGTCCCGGTCTCATCCGGCTCCCCGCCGGCGCCCGGGTGGCTGACGCGGTCAAGGCCGCGGGCGGCATCGCGCCCGGGGCGCCGGTCACCTACCTCAACCTCGCCCGGAAACTCGTGGACGGGGAGCTGATCGTGGTCGGGATCAGCGCTCCTCCGCCAGCCGAACCCGCCGGCCCAGGCGCCCCGGGCGCCGGGGAGTCCGCACCGGCGGCAGGCGGCGCCGTGAATCTCAACTCCGCGACGGCTGCCCAGCTCGAGGCTCTGCCGGGTGTGGGACCGGTGCTCGCCCAGCGCATCGTCGAGCATCGACAACGGCACGGCGCGTTCCGTTCGGTCGCGGATCTGCGCCGGGTCGACGGTATCGGGGCCACCCGGTTCGAACGCCTCAAAGCGCTGGTCACGGTATGAGCCCGAGCCAGTCGCCGCCGGATGTCGCCCAACCTCGGCGATCCGACCTGCGGCTCGCCGCCTTCGCGGTCGGCGTGTGGCTGGCCGCCCTGGCCGCGCTGGCGCTCCCCGCCCGGGGCGCCGCCGTGGGGCTCGGTGCGCTCGGCGTCGGCTGGCTCGTGATCGTGGCGGTCGCTCACCCCGCGGGTGCCGCCAGCCTGGGTCGCGCCGTCACCACGCCGTTCACCCCGGCCATGAGGGCGCCGGCCAGGGTCGCCACCGTGGCGTTGATCGGCGCGCTCGCCGGCGCGGGCTCTGCGCTGTTCGCGCTGGCCGTTCGTGACGCTGCCCCGGTCAGCGACCTCGCCCGCGAGCGGGCCGTCGTCGAGGCGGAGGTCGTGGTCCGCGACGATCCTCGCCCGCTGGGCGTCAGCGGCGGCGGGCCGGCCCGGTGGCTGGTCCCGGCCGAGACGATCGTGCTGACGACCGGCGGCCGGCGAATCGTCGCTACTGCGAAGGTTGTCGTTCTCGCCACCGGCCCAGGCTGGGCCCGCCTCTTGCCCGGCCAGCGCGTCCGGGTCGTCGCCCGGGCCGGCCCGCCCCGTGGCGTCAACGTCACCGCGCTCAGCCTGACAGCCACCGAACCGCCGACCGTGCTCGGTCGGCCGCCGTGGCTGCAGCGGGCCGCTGGCGCGCTGCGCGACGGTCTCCAACACGCCTGCCGCGATCTTCCCGCCGAGCCTGGCGGGCTCCTGCCCGGACTCACCGTGGGCGACACCAGCCGGCTCGACGCCGCTGTCGCCGCCGACTTCCGCACCACCGGAATGACGCATCTGGTCGCTGTTTCTGGAGGCAACATCGTGATCGTGGTCGGGGCCGTCGTGTTGTTGGCTCGGTGGGCAAGAGTCGGCCGGCGGACGGCGGCTGTTCTCGGCGGCATCGCGTTGGTCGGCTTCATCATCCTTGCCCGGCCTTCGCCGAGTGTCGTCCGGGCCGGGGTGATGGCTGCGATCGGTCTGCTGGCGCTCGGCGGCGGACGGCCCCGGGCCGCCGTCCCGGCGCTGGCCGCGACCGTAGCCCTGCTGGTGCTCTACGACCCGGCCCTGGCCGCCGACCCTGGATTCGCGCTGTCCGCCATGGCGACTGGTGGGCTGCTGCTGTTCGCCCCGGGCTGGCGGGACGGACTGCGGAGCCGCGGCGTGCCGGCGGGACTGGCCGAAGCCATCGCCATCCCAGCCGCGGCGCAGCTCGCCTGCGGTCCTGTGATCGCCGCCCTGTCCGCCACGGTCAGTCCGGTCGCGGTCGTGGCCAACCTGCTCGCCGGACCAGCCGTGGCCCCGGTGACGATTCTCGGCGTGCTGGCAGCAGTCGTCTCGCCGCTGTCCCCGGCGCTCGCCGAGGGCCTGGCGTGGTTGGGCCAGTGGCCCGCCCGCTGGCTGGTCGCGGTCGCCCGGTTCGGCGCCGACGCGCCGTTCGCCGAGCTGCCCTGGCCGGGCGGTGTCGGTGGCGGTCTGCTGCTGGCTGCCGTCACTGTGCTGATGCTCCTGGCACTACGACGTCGCGCTTTCCGAACCGTCGCGGCCACGGTGGCGGCCGCCACCATGATCGGCGCCGCGCCCGTGCGGATGTTCGCCAGCGGCTGGCCGCCGACCGGTTGGCTGGCGGTCGCCTGCGATGTTGGGCAGGGCGACGCCGCCGTGCTCGCCGCCGGCCCTGGCAGCGCGGTCGTTATCGACGCCGGCCCGGAGCCCGCGGCGGTGGACCGCTGCCTGCGGCGCCTTGGCGTCCGCCGTGTGCCGCTGCTGGTGGTGAGCCACTTCCACGCCGACCACATTGGAGGCGTCGCGGGGGTGCTCCGGGGTCGTCAGGTCGGCGCGGTGGTCACCGGCGAGCTGCGGGACCCCGCTGCCGGATACCACCATGTGGCCCGGGTGGCCGGTGGGATCCCGGTAGCCGCCGCCCGGGCCGGGTGGGTCACCCAGGTGGGTCAGGTCCGACTGGTGGTCCTCGGCCCTGCGGCGCCGCTACGGGCCACGAGATCGGATCCGAACAACAACTCGCTCGCCGTGCGGGCCGTCGTCGGTGGCGTCAGCTTCCTCTTCGTCGGCGATGCCGAGCAGGAGCAACAGCAGGAGCTGGTGAGCGCGGGTCTGGCGCGTCCGGCGGATGTGCTCAAGCTCGCCCACCACGGCAGCGCCTACCAGAGCGCGGAGTTTCTCGACGCGGTCCGACCGTCGGTCGCGCTGGTGTCGGTGGGTCGGCACAATCGTTACGGCCATCCGAACCCCGGCGTGCTGGGTCACCTGCGTCGCAATGGCGGCCGGGTGGTCCGAACCGACCTGGCGGGCGACATCGCGGTCGTCGCCGACGGTTCGCGGATCGCGGTCGCTGTCGCGGGCCAGGCGCCCGGTGGGGCCCCGACCGCGCGGCGGCGACGTCTCAGCCGTCGGACCGGGACCGTGCGACCATTAGGCGGTGACCCCCTCACCCCCCGCTCCGTTGCTGCTGATCCTCGGCGATGAGGAACTTCTCGTCGGCCGTGCGATCGCAGCGGCGAAGGCTGCCAATCCCGAGGGCGACCTTCAGGAACACGAGGCCGCGTCGCTGGCCGGCGGGCAGCTCGCGGAGGCGCTGAGCCCGTCGCTGTTCGGCGGTCGTCGCATGGTCATCATCACCTCCGGCCAGGACGCGCGTAAGGACCTCGTCACAGCGCTGCTGGCCTACGCTGTGCAGCCCGACCCGGACATCAGCGTGGTGGTCGCGCACGCCGGCGGCGCCAAGGGCAAGGCGTTGGCGGACGGCCTGCGCGCGGCCGGCGCCACTGTCGTGCCGGCGGCCAAGATCAAAAGCCCTCGCGACCGGGTGGATTTTGTCCGCAACGAGATCCGCCGACTTGGCGGGCAGGTGTCGCCGGAGGCTGCCGATGCCCTGCTTGAGGCCATCGGCCACGACCTGCGTGAAGTCGCCTCGGCGTGCGCTCAGCTCATCAGCGACGCCGGCTCCCGGGTCACAGTAGACACCATCGCCCGTTACTACTGTGGACGGGCGGAGGTCACTGGCTTTACTGTTGCGGACGCGACGATGGTCGGAGACGTGCCGGGCGCTCTGGAGTCGTTGCGCTGGGCGCTGCTGGTGGGAGTGGACCCGGTGCCGATCGCGGACGCTCTGGCCGACGGCGTCCGCACCGTGGCCAGGGTGGCGTCGGCGGGGCGGGCGAGCCCGTATCAGCTGGCCAGTTCGCTGGGAATGCCGGCGTGGAAGGTCGAGCGGGCTCAACGGCAGGCCCGTGGCTGGTCAGCCGAGGGTTTGGCGGCGGCGATGTCGGCTGCGGCCGTATGCAACGCCGCGGTCAAGGGCGCGGCGGAGGACAGGGGGTACGCCTTGGAGCGAACGGTTTTCGCGGTGGCTGCCGCGCGCGACACGACGTCGGCGGTTGTCGGCGCTCCCGGCCGGGGGCATTGAGGTGTCCGTCGGCGCTTTCCGCGGTAAGGGGCGTTCCGCGCCCCTGTACGCCCGGCTGCTGCGGTTGCGGCACCTGAAACTGACCGGTCTGCGCTGTCTGCTGCTGTGCGAGGTTCCCATCGGGCTCGCGATCCTGCTCGTGCTCGCCGAGATAGTTCCGTGGTGGTCGGTGCTGGCGATCCCGTTGACGATCGCCGCGATGGTCAAGCTCAACGACGCGCTCACCGCGGTCTTCCCGGCGCCTCAGCCGGCGGCGGCGCCGGCTGGCGCTCGGACGGCCGCGCACAACGCCGGCCGCATTGTCTCGCCCCCGACCCAGCGGCGGGCCGCTGGCGGCCCGCGCCGCCGACGCCCGGTGGCCGCGATGCTGCGGCCGGCGGCGCTGGGACCCGCGGTCGGGGGTTCGATGGACGAGACGATCGAGGTGCCAGCGTCGGCGTTCGCTGAGTCGCGCCCGTTGTGGGACTGGAGGGTGCGCCAGTCAGCCGCCCGCCACTACGACTAGCGGTGTCGCGGCGCCCCGAACAGCCTCGCAGGGCCTGAACACCGCCAACAGCCACGCCGGATCGGGGGAGTCCCGGCCGAGGAGGTCCGGAGTCCCGGACGACGATCAGCGGCCGGGCACGTGCCGCCGAAGCCCGAGCCTCAGGCCGGAGACTTCTGGCCGGAGCCGGACCGAGCCTGGCACGGAAAATCTGGCCGGGCACGAAAACAGGGCGTCGGCTGTTGGCCGACGCCCTGTCACGTTGGTCGGGCGTCTGTCGAGGGGACGCCGTCGCTCAGACTGAGAGGGTCTGGAGCTTCTTGGCGATGGCCGACTTGCGGTTCGCCGCCTGGTTGGAGTGGATGACACCCTTGCTGACGGCCTTGTCGAGCTTGCGACTGGCGTCCCGCAGGATGGTGGTGGCAGCCTCGGCGTCGCCCGTCGCCGCCACCTCGTGGAACTTACGGATGGCAGTCTTCAGCGACGACTTGACAGCCTTGTTGCGCAGCCGGCGCTTCTCGTTCTGCCGGTTGCGCTTGATCTGGGACTTGATGTTCGCCACGCGACAGCCTCGTCCTGTTAGCTCGAATCTTCCGGTTGACACGCCTGCGGAACAAGTCCCCTGCGGAACAAGTCCACCGCACACGCGATCGTTGAGACTACCAGGCTGTTCCGGGGCGGCCAAAGCGAAGGGCGGGACTCCCCGTCGGTGGCCTGGGCGGCCGGTGCGCCGAACCGGTTTCCGGTGACGTGGAATCATAGGGAGGCTCACCCGAGCGATCTTCCAGCGCAAGCGATCACCCCGCGGCGACGCCCCGCCGCAGCGATCACCCGGACGTAAGGACGACCGTGCCTCCGACGCAGCCCGGCCTGAGCCGCCCTGGCGCGACCGACCCCGCGCGTATCCGTAACTTCTGCATCATCGCGCACATCGACCACGGCAAGTCGACGCTGGCTGACCGGATGCTCCAGCTGACGGAGGTGGTCGATCCGCGCCAGATGCGGGCGCAGTACCTGGACCGGATGGACATCGAACGCGAGCGCGGCATCACGATCAAAAGCCAGGCGGTACGGATGCCGTGGACGATCCGTGACGGCGGGCGCGTCGGTGAGCAGGCCGTGCTCAACATGATCGATACGCCGGGCCACGTCGACTTCACCTACGAGGTTTCCCGGTCGTTGGCCGCATGTGAGGGCGCGGTGCTGTTGGTGGACGCGGCCCAGGGCATCGAGGCGCAGACGTTGGCGAACCTGTACCTGGCCATGGAGAACGATCTCAGGATCATTCCTGTCCTCAACAAGATCGACCTGCCGGCGGCGCAGCCGGAGAAGTACGCCGAGGAGCTGGCGCACCTCATCGGATGTGAGCCGGAGGACTGTCTGCGGGTCTCCGGCAAGACCGGCATGGGCGTGGCCCACCTGCTCGACGAGATCGTCCGTCAGCTGCCGGCGCCCTCCGGCGGGGACGCCGACGCCTCGCCCCGCGCCATGATCTTCGACTCGGTCTATGACATCTACCGAGGCGTCGTCACCTATGTCCGGGTCATCGACGGCAAGATCAGCGCCCGCGACCGGATCAAGATGATGTCCACCGGAGCGGTGCACGAGCTGCTGGAGATCGGGGTCATCTCGCCGGAGATGGTCAAGTCCGACGCGTTGTCGGTCGGCGAGGTCGGCTACCTCATCACCGGTGTGAAGGATGTCCGTCAGTCCCGGGTCGGTGACACCATCACCAGTCAGCACAAGCCGGCGACGCAGGCACTGGGCGGTTACAAGGACCCCCGGCCGATGGTCTACTCCGGCCTGTACCCGATCGACGGCTCCGACTACCCGGCGCTGCGCGACGCCCTCGACCGCCTCAAGCTCAACGACGCCGCCCTCGCCTACGAGCCGGAGACCTCGGCGGCGCTCGGCTTCGGGTTCCGCTGTGGCTTCCTGGGCCTGCTCCACCTGGAGATCATCGGGGAGCGGCTGGAGCGTGAGTTCGGGCTCGACCTCATCTCGACCGCGCCGAACGTCGTCTACCGGGTGATCACCGAGGGCGGCGACGAGGTGACCGTCACCAACCCCAGCGAGTACCCCGACGGCCGGATCACCGAGGTCCACGAGCCGGTGGTGCGGGCCACGGTGTTGACGCCCAACGACTATGTAGGCGCCGTGATGGAGCTGTGTCAGTCCCGGCGGGGGAGCCTGCAGGGGATGGACTACCTGTCGGCCGATCGGGTGGAACTGCGCTACACGCTGCCGCTCGCCGAGATCATTTTTGACTTCTTCGACCAGCTCAAGAGCAAGACCAAGGGCTACGCCAGCCTGGACTACGAGCCCTCCGGCGAGCAGTCGGCAGAGCTTGTCAAAGTCGACATCCTCCTGCACGGCGACGCCGTGGACGCCTTCAGCGCGATCGTGCACAAGGACAAGGCGTACGCCTACGGCACGTCGATCGCCTCCAAGCTGCAGAAGCTCATCCCGCGTCAGCAGTTCGAGGTGCCGATCCAGGCGGCCATCGGGAACCGGGTCATCGCCCGGGAGACGATTCGGGCCATTCGCAAGGACGTCCTGGCCAAGTGCTACGGCGGTGACATCAGCCGCAAGCGCAAGCTGCTGGAGAAGCAGAAGGAAGGTAAGAAGCGGATGAAGATGGTCGGCCGGGTCGAAGTCCCGCAGGAGGCGTTCATCGCGGCTCTGTCGACATCCGACTCGCCGGACCCGGGCAAGAAGAAGTAACGCCGTCCGGGTTCGGCAGGCAGCGCCGTCGGTATCAGGTTTGGCCCGGTGGTGCCGTGGGAATTCGGGAGTCGCTGTGGTTCACCTGGCGATGAATAGGAGTGTCCCCATGACTATCGGTGGAATCATCTCGGCGCTGGTCGTCGGCCTGATCATCGGCGCGCTCGGCCGTCTGGTCCTCCCCGGCCGGCAGAGTATTCCGGTCTGGCTGACTATGGCCATCGGTGTTGCCGCGGCGCTGCTGGGCACCGTCATCGCCCGCGCCGTGGGCATGGCGGACACCGCCGGCATCGACTGGACCGAGCTGGCGTTGCAGATCGCGCTCGCCGCGGCCGGTGTGGCGGCGACGGTGGGAATCATGGGCCGCCGGTCGGCGACCAGCTCGCGAATCTGATCGTCACGCCCAGGCTCGACCGCAAGACGCGAAGCTCGACCGCAAGACACCACGGGGGACTTCAGCTTCGGTGGCGGCCCGCTTTAGCGGGCCGCCACCGAGCATTCTGTCGACCAGTCGATGCGACTGGTTCCGGGTGGTCACCGCTGGCCGACGAGCGGGCGCCCACGTCACTGCGACGGAAACACCTCGGCGACCACCGCGGCTGGCCCATCGACGACCTCGCCGCGTAGCCACCGGCCTTCCCTGGCCGTCCACACCTGGCCAGCGAAGGCCACCCGGCTCACGTTCTGCCCTGCGGCGTGGGACACCAGCCAGTGCGCATACCGCCACCCTACGAGATCGTCATCGACGGGAACGCTGAAGGCGTCGGCGTTCAGCGGCACCGTGTCCAACTGGCCCCAGTCCAACAGCAGGCCCTGGGTGAGTTGGTCGGTGGCGCCGTCGGCTGGTGTGGCCGGTGTCGGCACCGAGCAGGCGACCGCGCCGGTGGCCCGGCCGGTCAGCGCCCGGGTGAGCACCTCGGCCTCGTCCGCCCACTTCTGGTACGCCTCCGGGTACGCCGACCGCTGCACCTTCTGGGCGGCGTCCGTGACCCGCATCCGCTGCCAACCGTCCACCTTGGCCAGTGACTGGTAGAACCGGCGGGCGGCATACCTCGGGTTGCGGATCTGCTGGGGCGAGCCCCAGCCCATGCTCGGGCGCTGTTGGAAGAGACCGATCGAGTCGCGATCGCCGCCTTCGAGGTTCTTGAGTTTCGATTCCTGGAACGCGGTCGCCAGGGCGACGACCACCGCGCGTTCGGGCATGGCCCGTCGCAGGCCGATCGCGGCGATGGTGGCGGCGTTCGCCATCTGGTGCGAGTCGAGGACGACCTCGCCGCTGGCGCGCACCACGCAGTGGCGGCCGTCAGCGGCGATCCTGAGGCCGGAGACGAGGTCACTGACCACGACGACGCCGGCGCCAGCGACCACGAGACCGAGGACGGTGGCCGTGGCCACCGCCTGCCGCGTCCGGCGGGCGGACCTCGCGCCCGCGGGCCTGCTGCCCCCCTGCACCGTTGCCCCCCAGCTTCGTCGCCTACCGCGTCCTGCCCGCTCAGATCTGCAGGAGTCGCGGTGGTCAAAGTCTACGCGCGCGGTTCAACCGGTGAGAGCGGCGGAATCCACGCGGCCGGCCGCTTCTCCTTGAACGCCGTGACGCCCTCGCGGCCCTCGTCTGAGCCGAAGTAGCCGACGGACAGCGCCGACAGCTCCGTCAACTCCTCCCGCACCGAGGCTCCGGCCGGCCTGCGCAGCAGCCGCTTGGTCTCGCCGAGGGCTACCGGCCCGCCACGGGCGAGCGCCTCGCAGTAGCCGGCCACGGCCCCGTCCAGCTCCGCCGCCGGCCTGGCCGCCGTGACCAGGCCGATCTCGACCGCCCGCCGGCCGTCGAACACCTCGCCGGTGAGGAACAGCTCGCTGGCCGCCCGCGGGGTCAGCCGACGCAGCACCGGGGCGGAGATGATCGCCGGCACCACGCCGATCCGCACCTCGCTGAAGGCGAAGGTGGCGTCCTGGTCACACACCGCGATGTCGACGGCCGCGATGAGCCCCAGGCCACCGGCCCGGGCGGCCCCGCCGACCCGCGCCACGGTGGGCTTGGGGAAGTCCCAGACCGCGGCGAGCAGCTCACCCAGCATCGCGGCCGGCAGCTCCGCCTCCCCGGCGAACGCGGCGGCGGTCTCCTTGAGATCGGCGCCTGAGCAGAAGACCGGCCCGGTGTGGGCGAGCACCACGGCCCGCACGGTGGCGTCGTCGGCGGCGCCGGCGAGGGCCGTGAGCAGCTCGTTCATCAGCGCCCGGGAGAGGGCGTTGCGGTTTTTGGGGCTGTCCAGGGTCAAGGTGGTGATGCCTCGCGCGGTCTGCGCGTGGACCAGGGGGGCGTCGCTCATGGAGGCACCTTAACGACCCGAGGCGCCGGCGCGGATAATGGGCGGATGCCTGGTGCGCTTCCGGACGGCGAGCCCGTCCCCGATGACGGCGCGTTGCCGGTTGACGCGCTGAGCGCCCTGAGCGGGCGCGGGTTCGGGGTCTACGTCCACGTCCCGTTCTGCGCCAGCCGCTGCGGGTACTGCGACTTCAACACCTACACGGCCGCCGAGCTGGGCGGCGGGATGTCCCGGGAGACGTACGCGGACACAGTCCTGGCGGAGCTGGCGCTCGCCGGCCGGGTCCTCGCCGAGCGCCCGCCGCCGGTGGCGGCGGTGTTCTTCGGCGGTGGCACCCCCACGCTGCTGCCCCCGGACGACCTGGGCCGGATCCTGGAGGCCATCGACCGGACCTGGGGACTGGCGCCGGGCGCGGAGGTCACCACCGAGGCCAACCCGGAGTCGGTCACGCCGGCGTCGCTCCGCAGCCTGGTCGGGCATGGCTTCAACCGGATCTCACTCGGCATGCAGTCGGCGTCAGCGGGGGTGCTGCGGGTGCTGGAGCGCCAGCACACCGCCGGACGTGCGCCGGTCGCCGCCGCCGAGGCCCGTGACGCCGGCTTCGCGCACGTCAACCTCGACCTCATCTACGGCACGCCGGGGGAGTCCGCGGACGACTTCGCGGCCTCGTTGGCGTCGGTCGTCGACGCTGGCGTCGACCATGTCAGCGCCTACTCGCTCATCGTCGAGGACGGCACCCGGATGGCGGCCCGGATGCGTCGCGGCGAGCTGGCGTACCCGTCCGACGACATGGCGGCCGACCGTTACCTGGCCGCCGAGGCGGCGTTGGGCGCGGCCGGTTTCGACTGGTATGAGGTGTCGAACTGGGCCACCTCGGAGGCCGCACGCTGTCGGCACAACCTTTTGTACTGGACCGGCGCGAACTGGTGGGGGCTGGGGCCAGGGGCGCACAGCCACGTCGGCGGGGTGCGCTGGTGGAATGTCAAGCACCCGGCCAGCTACGCCGCCCGGTTGGCGGCGGGCCGTTCGCCGGGGCAGGGCCGGGAGCTGTTGACGGCCGAGGACCAGCTCACCGAGGACGTCATGCTGCGGTTGCGGCTGGCCGAGGGGCTGCCGTTGGCGGCGCTTCCGCCGGCCGCCCACGAGGCGGCGGCCCGGGCGCTCGCCGACGGCCTGCTCGCCGCCGACGCCTACGCCGCCGGCCGGGCGGCGTTGACGCTGCGTGGGCGGCTGCTCGCCGATGGCGTCGTCCGCGACCTGTTGTCGTGACCTGTGCCCGGTCGACGACGAACGCCCTGGTCCCGCGATCCGATGGTGACCGATCGCGGGGCCAGGGCGTTGGCTACGTCGGTTACTTGATCATGCGGAACGTCAGCGGGTAGCGGTAGAGCTGCCCGTCGTTGGCCTTGATGCCCGCGATGACCGGCATGATGATCATGACCGGCACAATGATGATCAACCCGAAGCCGCAGGTCACACCGCCGCCAACGATGGCGATGAGCGTCCAGGTGATCTGGAAGTTGAGCGACTCGATCGCGTGCGCGCGCACCGTCGGCGACTCGTTGCCCTTGGCCAGCATCGCGACCAGTGGCGCGACGAACCCGACCAGCAGCGCCCCGAAGTGGGCGATGAGCGCCCAGGTCTTCTCGTCGCTGTTGGCATAGCCGACCGGTACGCCGGGCGTCGGGTAGCCAGGGCCGCCGGTGGGCGACCCGTAGACGTTGCCGGCCGGCGGCGGGCTGTAACCGCCCGGCGTTGGTGCGCCGTACGGGTTCTCAGGTTGCGGCGGCCCGCCGTACGGGCTCGCGGCCGGCGGCTGGCCGTAGCCGCCCGGCGGCGGCGCCGGCGGGAAGGCCCCCGGCGGCGGTGGCGGCGGCGCGGTGGGGTCGTTGTGGTGCCCGGGCGGCTGATCGCCCGGCTGCTGCGGTGACTCGGTCATGAGGCACACCGTACGGCCCGACGTCCATCGTGAGCCAGGCAACACGTCAGCTGGCCATGATCTGGCAGTTCTGCGGCGTTCCCGCAGCGGAGTAGACTGGCACTCGATTTTGCCGAGTGCCAGCATTCTCTCGCCGGGGGCGAGCGCCAGTTACGCCAAGGCCAGTTACGCCAAGGGGGTGTCGTGGGTCCCGACGATCGCAAGCTCGCCGTGCTCCGCGCCATCGTCGAGGACTACGTGCTGACCCAGGAGCCGGTCGGCAGCAAGGCGCTCGTGGAGCGGCACCAGCTCAACGTCTCGCCGGCCACGGTCCGTAACGACATGGCTGCCTTGGAGGACGAGGGTTTCATCCGGCAGCCGCACACCAGCGCCGGCCGGGTGCCCACCGACCGGGGCTACCGCATGTTCGTGGACCGCCTCTCGACGGTGAAGCCGATGTCGTCGGCCGAGCGTCGGGCGATCGAGCGGTTCCTGGTCGGGGCGGTTGACCTCGATGACGTGGTGCACCGGACGGTGCGGCTGCTGGCCCAGCTGACCAGGCAGGTCGCCGTCGTGCAGTACCCGAGCCTGTCCCGGTCCCGGGTGCGTCATCTGGAGCTGGTTCCGGTCTCCACGACCCGGCTCATGGTCGTCATGATCACTGACACCGGGCGGGTCGAGCAGCGGCTGGTGGAGCTGCCCGGCCCGGCGCCGGCCGACCAGGTGCTGAGCCTTCGACAGAAGATCAACGAGAGGCTCGGCGGGGTTCAGCTCAGCGAGACGCCTTCCCTGGTCCAGGGTCTGGTCGAATCGGTTGAGACGGCCGAGCGTCCAACGATGTCGGCGCTGGCGACCGTGCTGCTGGAGACCCTGGTCGAACGGACCGAGGAACGGCTGGCGCTGGCCGGCACCGCCAACCTGGCCAGGGCCGGGCTGTTCGACTTCCAGGGCTCGCTGCGCCCGATCCTGGAGGCGTTGGAGGAGGAGGTCGTCCTGCTCAAACTCATCGGCGAGGTCGGTCCGGCCATCACCCGGGTCCGGATCGGCGACGAGAACGAGATCGACAACCTTCGGACCACCTCGGTGGTCAGCACCGGTTACGGTCCCGGTACGACCATGGTGGGCGGGCTCGGCGTCGTCGGTCCCACCCGGATGGACTATCCCGGCACCATCGCGGCCGTCCGTGCCGTGGCCCGCTACCTGGGCGATCTGCTGGCGAAGAACTGACCGCCGGGGCCGACCCCCGGCGCCGCACCCGATCGACGCGAGGACATAGAGGCAGTGGCCAAGGACTACTACGGCATTCTCGGCGTGAACCGCACCGCCACGGATGACGAGATCAAGCGCGCCTACCGGAAGCTGGCCCGGCAGTACCACCCGGACATCAACCCGGACCCTGACGCGCACGAGAAGTTCAAGGACATCAACGCCGCCTACGAGGTGCTCTCCGACGACCAGAAGCGGCAGATCGTCGACATGGGCGGCGACCCGCTGGGCCCGGGCGGTGGTGGCGGCCCCGGCGGCGGCCCGGGTGGGCCGTTCGCCGGTTTCCAGGACATCATGGACGCCTTCTTCGCCACGGCGGGCGCCGGCGCCGGCGGTGGACGCGGCCCCCGTCCCCGCACCCGTCCCGGCGCGGACGCGATCCTGCGGCTTGAGCTGGACCTGTCCGAGACCGCGTTCGGCGTCGAGGCGCCGATCACCGTCGACACCGCGATCCTGTGTGCCACCTGCTCCGGCGCGGGCGCCGCGGCCGGCACCCACCCGACGCCGTGCGACACCTGCGCCGGTCGGGGCGAGGTGCAGACCGTCCAGCGGACCTTCCTCGGCCAGATGGTGTCGAGCCGGCCGTGCGCTGCCTGCCAGGGTTTCGGCTCGACCATCCCCTCGCCGTGCGCCACCTGCGCCGGCGACGGCCGGGTCCGGACCCGGCGCTCGCTCACCGTCAAGATCCCGGCCGGTGTCGAGGACGGCATGCGGATCAGGCTGGCCCAGCAGGGCGAGGTCGGCCCGGGCGGTGGCCCGGCCGGGGACCTCTACGTCGAGATCCACGAACGCCCGCACGATGTCTACTCCCGCAAGGGCGATGATCTGCACTGCCGGGTCACCCTGCCGATGGCCTCGGCGGCGCTGGGGACCAGGCTGACCATCAAGACGCTCGACAGCGAGGAGCAGATCGACGTCCGCCCTGGCACCCAGCCCGGCGCGACGTTGCGGCTGCGCGGCAAGGGCGTGCCGCATCTGCGCGGGCAGGGCCGCGGCGACCTGTTCGTCCATCTGGACGTGCGCACGCCGACCAAGCTCGACGCCGACCAGGAACGGATGCTGCGGGAGTTCGCGGCCGTCCGCGGCGAGGACGTCGCCGAGCTGAGCAAGCAGGGCGGCTTCTTCTCCCGGGTCCGGGACGCGTTCCACGGGCACGCGTGAGCGACCCGCTGTTCCTGGTCGACGCGCTGCCGACCGGCGACAGCGCTGTCCTGACCGGCCCTGAGGGCCACCACGCCGCGACGGTGCAGCGGCTGCGCGTCGGGCAGGGCCTTCTGCTCGGCGACGGGCGCGGCGGGATCGCCCGGGCCCGGGTGGCCGCGGTGGCGCGGGGCGAGCTTGAGCTGGCGGTCGGCGAGCGGTGGTTGACGCCGGCGGCCGATCCGCGGCTGGTCGTCGTCCAGGGCCTGCCGAAGGGGGAGCGGGGCGAGCTGGCGGTCCAGTCGATGACCGAGGTCGGCGTGGACGAGATCGTGCCGTGGGCGGCGGCCCGGTGCGTCACCCAGTGGCGCGGGGAGCGGGGCGCGAAGGCCCGCGGCAAGTGGGCCGCCGTCGCCCGGGAGGCGATGAAGCAGGCGCGGCGTAGCTGGCTGCCTTCGGTTGCCGGGGCGCCGGTCGAGTCCACGGCGATCGTCGCGGACCGGCTGCGAGAGGGCGCCTCCTTCGTCCTGCACGAGGAGGCCACGGACCGCCTGACCACGGTGGGCCTGCCGGCCGCCGGAGTCATCACGGTGGTCGTCGGCCCCGAGGGTGGCATCACCGCCGACGAGCTGGCCGCGTTCGCGGCCGCCGGGGCGCGCGCCGTACGGCTGGGCGATTCGGTGTTGCGCACCTCGACCGCGGGAGTGGCCGCGCTGTCGGTGCTCAACGCCCGCCTCGACCGCTGGTAGCCGTTCAACCGCTGGTCGCCGCGCTGAGCGCCGCGCCGTCCGGTTTGGGGGCTGTCCCGGCCGGGGGAGCGCGCGGCGGGCGTCGTCGGCGCCCATAGGATCGGGCGGTGAGCGACTGCCTGTTCTGCCGAATCGTGGCTGGGGCGATCCCAGCGGACAAAGTCATCGAGACCGGGGATACCCTCGCGTTCCGGGACATCGCGCCGAAGGCGCCGACGCACGTCCTGGTCATCCCCAAGGAGCATCACGTCGACATCGCGGCGCTGGCGCAGGCGGCCCCGGCTCTCGCCGGTCAGGTGCTCGCCACCGTCGCGGCGGTCGCCGATGCCGAGGGCCTGCGCGAGAGCGGCTTCCGGGTCATCTTCAACACCGGCGAGGACGGTGGCCAGGAGGTCCCGCATGTCCACGCGCACGTCGTCGGCGGCGCAGCGGTCGGCCCCATGCTGGCCCGGTGAGCGACGTGACGATCACCCCCGACGTCGCGTTCCGCCGGTACTCCCGCGCCACCGCCACCGCCCAGGCCGAGGGGCGGGTCCCGGCGCTGTCGGTGGCGTTGACCCGCGCCGACCGGCCGCTGTGGACGATGCAGATCGGCGACGCGGGCGGCGTGCCGCTCGACGCTGACACCCGGTTCCGGATCGGGTCGGTCACCAAGACGTTCACCGCAGTGCTGGTGTTGCAGTGCCGCGACGCCGGGCTGCTCGGACTCGACGACCCGGTCAGCGCCCATGTGCCGGTCCCCGGTCGCCTCGACGCCACCATCCGTCAGCTTCTGACGCACACCTCGGGAATGCAGCGGGAGCCGTTCGGCGACGTGTGGGACACCCTGGTCGCCCCGGACGACCGCCAGTTCCTCGCTGACCTTGCCCGCGCGGAGCGGGTTCTCGCCCCGGCCCGCCGGTACCACTACTCAAACCTGGCGTTCGCCCTCCTCGGCCAGGTCGTCGCGGCGGCGCGGCGTTGTTCCTGGGCGGACGCCCTGGGCGAGCGTCTGCTGCGTCCGTTGGGCCTGGAGGCGATCACGGTCGAGCCGACCGATCGGGCGGCGACCGGTTACCTGGTCGACGAGTACTCCGACCACGCCCGACCGGAGCCGGCGGTGGACTTCCGTGCCCTCGCGCCGGCAGCCCAGTTGTGGGGCACGGCCGCGGACCTGGCCCGGTGGGCGGCCTTCTTGGCCGATCCGGCGTCGATCGACCCGGCCGGGGCGGTGCTCGCCTCCGCGACGTTGGAGGAGATGCGCTGGCCGCAGACGGTCACCGACAACAGCCTCGGCGCGTTGCAGCTCGGCCTCGGGTTGATGATCCTCAACCGTCCGGACCGGGTGGTCCAGGTCGGTCACTACGGCGCCATGCCCGGGTTCCTGGCCGGGGCGTTCGGCCAGCACGGCGGGGCGGGAACGCCGCGTGCCTTCGGCTGCGCCGTCCTCGGCTCCGCGGGCGGCGCCGTGACCATCCTCGAACTGACGCATCAGCTGCTGGACCTGGCTGTCGCGGCCGACCCGGCTGACGTGCCGCCATGGCGCCCGGGCGAGCCTGCTCCGGAACAGTTCCGGTCGGTGTTGGGGCGGTGGTGGAGCGAGGGCTTCCCGCATGATTTCCGCTGGCGCGAGGGCCGGTTGGAGGCCCGGATGCCCAGCGCCCCGGCGAACCAGCCCGCGTCGGTGTTCGCTCAGGTTCCCGGCGAGCCGGATCTGCTGCGGACGGTCTCCGGCCGCGAGCTGGGGGAGCTGCTGCGGTTGACCCGGGACGCCTCCGGCGCGGTGGTCAGGATGCGCTGGGCGACCTACCGCTACACCCGGACGCAGGAGACGTTCGACGGCGTCCCGGTCAGCCATCCGTGAAGGGCGCCGGCGCGGGAATCGCTTCGCCGGCCGATCCGGCCAGCCGATACGATGGGCGTCTGCATGTCGCGTGAGGAAGCAGGTGGCGCAGGCCCGGTCAGGGCCGAGTTATGAGCGGGAAACCACCCCCCGGGGAGCCGCGGGTCCAGACCACGATCACGGTCCCTGATCCGCATGTCATGGTGCACCTGCTGGGTGCCCGAGATGAGCTGCTGCGTCTGGTCGAGAGCCAGGTGGGCAGCGACATCCACGTCCGCGGAAACAAGATCACCATCACCGGGTCGCCGGCGGACAACGCGCTGGCCGACCAGGTGTTCAGCGAGCTGCTCGAAATGATCAAGAAGGGTGAGACGCTGGACGTCGAGGCGGTGCGGCGCACCGTCGGCATGCTCGTCGAGGGCATCGACGAGCGCCCGGTCGACGTGCTCACCCACAACATCCTGTCCCGGCGCGGGCGTAACATCCGACCCAAGACGGTCGGTCAGAAGCGTTACGTCGACGCGATCGACAAGAACACCATCGTCTTCGGCATCGGCCCCGCCGGCACCGGCAAGACCTACCTGGCCATGGCCAAGGCCGTCCAGGCTCTGCACGGCAAGCAGGTCAGCCGGATCATCCTGACCCGGCCGGCCGTCGAGGCCGGCGAGCGCCTGGGCTTCCTGCCCGGCACCCTGTTCGAGAAGATCGATCCCTACCTGCGTCCGCTCTACGACGCCCTGCACGACATGATCGACCCGGAGTCGATCCCGCGGCTCATGGCGGCCGGCACCATCGAAGTCGCTCCGTTGGCCTACATGCGGGGCCGAGCCCAGCCGGTGACCACCCCGGTGCTCACCCCGGACGGTTGGCGCCCGATCGGTGAGCTGGCCGTCGGTGACCTGGCCGTGGGCTCGGACGGCACGCCGACCCCGGTGCTGGGCGTATACCCCCAGGGTCGCCGCCCGGTGTACCGCGTGGGCGCCTCCGACGGCGCGTCGACGCTGGCCTGTGGCGAGCACCTGTGGACCGTCCGTACCCCGGACGACCGTGACCACGGTCGGGGTTGGCGGGTCGTCCAGACCCAGGACATGATCGGCGACCTGCGGCGCGTGCCGGGGCGCCGGTATGAGCTGCCGTTGGTCGAGCCGGTCGCGTTCGTCCCGCAGGACGTTCCGCTCGATCCGTACGCGCTCGGGCTGCTGCTCGGCGACGTCTGCCTGACCACGACGGCCACGCCGGCTTTCGGCACGGCCGACCCGCGGCTGGCCGGGGCGATCGAGGCGGCGCTTCCCGAGAGCACGCTGGCCGGCACGCGGTCGAGCGCCGCATTCGTGCCGGAGGTCTATCTGTGGAACAGCGCGGCCGTCCGGCTTGCCGTGCTCCAGGGGCTTCTCGACAGCGACGGTGGGCCGGTGACCCAACGCGGTCGCGCCTGCCGGATTCAGTACACGACCTGCTCGTCGCGGCTCCGCGATGATGTGGTGTTTCTGGCGCGTTCGCTCGGTGGGGTCGCCGACTGGCGGCGCCGCCCCGTGCCGCACCGTGGCGACGCCTTCGTGCTGGATATCCGGCTGCCCGCGGGCGTGGCGCCGTTCCGGCTTGGCCGGAAGAAGGCGACGTACGACGCGACCGGTGGCGGACGTCCGAAGCGCTTCGTCCACAGCATCGTGCCGGCCGGGGAGGCCGAGACCGTCTGCATCCAGGTCGCGGCGGCGGATTCGTTGTATGTCACCGACGACTTCGTCGTCACCCACAACACCCTCAACGACGCGTTCATCATCCTCGACGAGGCGCAGAACACGACGCCTGAGCAGATGCGGATGTTTCTCACCCGGCTCGGCTTCGGTTCGAGGATCGTCGTGACCGGTGACGTCACCCAGGTGGATCTGCCCGGCGGGGTCCGGAGCGGGTTGCGGGTCGTGAAGGAGATCCTCGACGGTGTGGACGACGTGCACTTCGCCCAGCTCGGCAGTGGCGATGTCGTCCGGCACCGGTTGGTCAGTGACATCGTGGACGCGTACGCGCGGTGGGACGCCGTCCAGGAGGCCGGGCAGTCGGCCGCAGGGCCCGGCGGCCGCCCCGGTCGACGCCGGTGACCACAGACGCCTGGCGCCGCCGCCGAGGTCGCGCCTGTTGGGACGGGAGACCGGCACGTGTCAATTGAGATCGCCAACGAGTCAGGGGCGCAGGTCGACACCGAGGCGGTCCTCGCTGTCGCCCGGCACGCCCTGGAGCAGATGGGGGTCAATCCGCTGGCTGAGTTGTCGATTCTGTTGGTCGACATCGAGTACATGGCGGAGCTGAACCACCGTTGGATGGGCGGTGACGGCCCCACCGACGTGCTCGCCTTCCCGATGGACGAGGGCAACGTCGACCATGGTCCGGGCGAGCCCACCACCGGCGAGCCGGCGCTGCTCGGCGACATTGTCCTGTGCCCGGAAGTGGCCGCCAGGCAGGCCGTCGGCGCCGGCCACAGCCCCACCGACGAGCTGAGCCTGCTGACCATGCACGGCTGCCTGCACCTGCTGGGCTACGACCACGCCGAGCCGGAGGAGGAGAAGGAGATGTTCGGTCTGCAGGCCAAGCTTCTGGAGAGCTGGCGGAGCGCGGCCAAGTGACCGATCTGGTTCCGTTAGCGGGGCGGCTGAGCGCCGCACCGGTGGACCTGCCCGACGGGCAGCTGCTGTTCATGGCCGCCGGGCTGGTGATCCTCGGCGGGGTGTTCGCGATGAGCGAGGCGGCGCTGGGCGCGGTCTCGCCGGCCCGCGCCGCCGTCCTGGCCCGTGAGGGGGCCCGGGGCGCCGCCGCGCTGCACGCCGTCGCCGTCGACGTGGTCCGGCACCTCAACCTGCTGCTGCTGCTGCGGCTGCTGTGTGAGCTGACCGCCACCACGCTGGTGGCGCTGGTCGCGGTCGACACGTTCACCGCCGGCTGGCGGGCCGCCCTCATCACCGCCGGGGCGATGACCGTCGTGAGTTTCATCGTCGTGGGCGTGGCGCCGCGCACCATCGGCCGGCAGCACGCCTACGTCGTCGGGCGGATCTTCGCGCCGGCGGTGCGTTGGCTGGGTCGGGTGCTCAACCCGCTGGCGTCCCTGCTCATCGTCATCGGCAACGCGGTGACCCCCGGCCGCGGCTTCCGTGAGGGCCCGTTCGCCACCCAGGTGGAGCTGCGGGAGCTGGTCGACCTGGCCGAGGAGCGCGGGGTCGTCGAGCACGGCGAACGTCAGATGATCCATTCGGTGTTCGCGCTCGGCGACACCATCGCCCGCGAGGTGATGGTGCCGCGTACCGAGATGGTGTGGATCGAGTCCGACAAGACGCTGCGCCAGGCGTTGACCCTGTTCCTGCGCTCGGGGTTCTCCCGGATCCCGGTGGTCGGCGAGGGCGTCGACGATGTCCAGGGCCTGCTGTACTTCAAGGACGTCACCCGGCGGGTCAACGCCGGCGGCGGCGACGACCTGCTGGTGCCGGAGCTGATGCGCGAGGCGACCTTCACCCCCGAGTCAAAGCCGGTGGACGATCTGCTCTCGGAGATGCAGGCCACCCGCACCCATCTGGTCGTGGTCATCGATGAGTACGGCGGCACGGCCGGCCTGGTCACCATCGAGGACATCCTTGAGGAGATCGTCGGTGAGATCACCGACGAGTACGACGTCGAGCGGCCGCCGGTGGAACGGTTGGCTGACGGCGCGGTACGGGTGACCGCCCGGCTGCCGATCGAGGATCTCGGCGAGTTGTTCGACGTCGACCTGCCGGCTGACGAGGTGGAGACGGTCGGTGGTCTGCTCGCCCAGCAGCTTGGCCGGGTGCCGATCCCGGGCGCGACCGCCACCGTGGGTGGTCTGCGCCTGGTGGCCGAGGGCACGACCGGCCGCCGGAACCGCATCGACACGGTGCTCGCGCGCCGGGAGGAGGTCAGCGTGTCCGACGGTCAGCCGGCAACGTCGCGGGACGCCGACCGTCCCGCTGACATAGCCTCGGCCTGACGCTCGGCGGCCGGCGGCGCGGATGACCACAGTCGATCCCGTCGTCGGCGCGCCGCGCCTGCGCCTGGAGGTGTGATGTCATCGGTTCCGCCCGAGCAGGTGGACGCTGGCCTGCTCGCGCTGGCCCGGAGCGCCCGTGGCCGGACCCGGGCCGCCGAGGGCGCCGCCGTGCGGGACGCGGCCGGGGATGCCTACGCCGCCGCCAGCGTCTGTCTCCCCTCGCTGGCGATCACCGCGCTCCAACTCGCCGTGGCGACCGCGGTCACCGCGGGCGCGTCGCGACTGACCGGCGCGGTGGTCGTCACCGAGGCGTCAACCCTGGACGGCGCCGGTCACGCTGCGTTCCGGGACCTGGCCGGCGCCGTCCCGGTCGTCGTCGCCTCCCCGGACGGCGTCGTCCTGGGTCGGGTGACGGCATGAGGCGTTCCAGCCCGCGGCTGAAGGTTACCCAACGGTAGCCAAAGCGGTTTGCAGTAAGAACAGGCGCCGACGGCCACGGACTCCAGGTGGGGCGGCGCGGCGTCCGGCCCGGGACAGTCGCGCCGTAAGCTGGACCGATCACCCGAGCTACCGAGGGACGTTGTTGAAACAGCACAGAGGCGACGCGAAGTCCGACGGCGGCTACCGGGCGGGTTTTGCCTGCTTTGTTGGTCGGCCCAACGCCGGCAAGTCGACCCTCACCAACGCGATCATCGGACAGAAGATCGCGATCACGTCGAGCAAGCCGCAGACCACCCGGCACGTCATCCGTGGCGTGCTGCACCGCCCCGACGGGCAACTCGTCCTCGTCGACACCCCCGGCCTGCACCGCCCGCGCACCCTGCTCGGCGAGCGCCTCAACGACCTGGTCCGCGCCACCTGGAGCGAGGTCGACGTCATCGGCCTGTGCATCCCCGCCGACGAGGAGATCGGTCGTGGCGACCGGTTCATCTCCGGCGAGCTGGCCGAGCTGAAGGCCACCGTCCTGGCCGTGGTCACCAAGACCGACCTGGTCGGCAAGGAGCAGCTGGCCAAGCAGCTGCTGGCGGTCAGCGAACTGGCCGACTTCGCCGAGATCGTCCCGGTCAGCGCCGTCAGCGGCGACCAGGTCGAGCTTCTCGTTGAGGTCATGGGCCGCTACCTGCCGCCGTCGCCGCAGCTGTACCCGGACGACATGCTCACCGACGAGCCAGAGCATGTGCTCATCGGGGAGCTGATCCGCGAGGCCGCGCTGGAAGGTGTGCGCGACGAGCTGCCGCACTCGATCGCCGTGGTCGTCGAGGAGATCCAGCCCGAGGGCCGGCTCACCCGGATCTTCGCGGACCTGTACGTCGAACGCTCCAGCCAGAAGGCGATCGTCATCGGCGCCCGGGGCGCCCGCCTCAAGGAGGTCGGCACCCAGGCCCGTGCCCAGATCGAGGAGCTGCTCGGCACGAAGGTCTTCCTCGATCTGCACGTGCGGATCGCCAAGGACTGGCAGCGCGATCCCAAGCAGCTGCGCAAGCTTGGTTTCTGAGGCGCTGTCCCATGGCCGGGATGCGCCGCCCGCTCTACCGCGACGACGCGGTGGTGCTGCGGGCGCAGAAGCTCGGCGAGGCCGACCGGATCATCACCCTGCTGACCCGCCGGCACGGTCGGGTCCGGGCCGTCGCCCGGGGGGTGCGGCGTACCACGTCGAAATTCGGGGCCCGACTGGAGCCGTTCGGGCATGTCGACCTGCAACTCGTCGGTGACCCCGGCAAGATCGGCCTGCACACGGTGAGCCAGGCCGAGAGCATCGACCTGTTCGGCCGCCGGCTCAGCGGCGACTACCCCCGTTACACCGTCGCGAGCGCCGTCGCCGAGACCGCCGAACGGCTCACCCCGGTCGAGCAGGAGCCGGCGCTGCGTCTGTTCCAGCTCACCCTCGGCGCGCTGCGCGCCCTGGCTGAGGCGGCACACGACGGCGACCTGGTCCTCGACGCCTACCTGCTGCGGGCGATGACCGTCGCCGGCTGGGCGCCGGCCCTGGTCGCCTGCGCGGTCTGCGGGGCCGAAGGGCCGCACGGCGCCTTCGCGATCTCATCCGGCGGCGCGGTCTGCGGCCACTGCCGTCCGCCCGGCGCCACCCACCCCGCCCCGGCCACGTTGGCCCTCATGCTCGCCCTGGCCAACGGGGACTGGACCACCGCCGACGCCGCCGGCGCCGGCCCGCGGCGCGAGTGCGGCGGGCTCACCGCCGCCCTGTTGCAGTGGCACCTGGAGCGTGGCATGCGTTCACTACCGTTGGTCGATCGTGGCGGCCCGACCCGCCGCGCCGTCCCGCCCGCAACCCCGGAGGACCAGTGATCCGTACGTCCCGTCGCCCGGCGCTCGCGCCCACCCCGCACCCGTCCGGCGCCCGCCCGCCCGCGCTGCCGCCAGCCGCGATGCCCAAGCATGTGGCGCTGGTCATGGACGGCAACGGCCGGTGGGCCAAGGAACGCGGACTGCCGCGCACCGAGGGGCACACCCGCGGCGAGCTTTCGCTGTTCGACGCGGTCGAGGGCGCCATCGAGGCGGGGATCCCGTACCTGTCGGCGTACGCGTTCTCGACCGAGAACTGGAAGCGCTCCCCGGACGAGGTGCGTTTCCTCATGGGCTTCAACCGGGACGTCATCCGGCGCCGCCGTGACCAGCTGGTCGACCTGGGCGTGCGGGTGGTGTGGTCCGGGCGGCGCGGGCGGCTGTGGAAGAGCGTCATCTCCGAGCTGGAGACCGCCGAGCGGATGTCGGCCGACAACCGCACCCTGACCTTGCAGTTCTGCGTGAACTACGGCGGGCAGGCCGAGATCGCCGACGCGGCGGCCGCCATCGGCCGCGACGTGGCCGCCGGCCGCCTCGATCCGGCGAAGGTCAACGAGAAGACGTTCGCCAGGTACCTCTACCACCCGGAGGTGCCCGCGGTGGACCTGTTCCTACGACCTTCGGGTGAGCAGCGCACGTCCAACTTCCTCATCTGGCAGTCCGCCTACGCCGAACTCGTCTACCTGGACACGTTGTGGCCGGACTTCGACCGCCGGCACCTGTGGCACGCCTGTGAGCTGTACGCCCAGCGGGACCGCCGCTTTGGCGGCGCGCTGCCGAACCCGGTCCCCCCGCCGGCCCCGTAAGCGCTCGGCCTTCTGCTACACCCGCGTCAGACGTTCGTTCAGTTGATCTGAACGAAAAGCCACGGGGCGCGCCTCCATCCACATAGGTCTTGAACTTTCGGCTGCGCGCCACCCGGGACCGGTGCGTGGCGACTGTTTGCGCTCGGCGCTGCCGTGCTGCCGGTCCTGGCTCCGTCGACGGCTGCGGGCCAAGCGTTCGCGGCGTTGACAGCCGGCGGTGACGGCTTGCCGGACAAGCTGTTCTGGCTGTGACCGTGCGGGCCCGGCAAGGCGGCTGACGGTGGGACCCGGAGCTGGAGGCAGCCAGGGCAGGTGCGGTGAGGGGGCGGCTGCGGCGTAGCCAGCCGACGCCGCAGCCGCAAGCCCGATCGCGATTGGTCCTGCCATTGTGGACCTATCTGTCGGTATCATGCAGCGCATCGAGGCCGTGTCGAATCTGGCGAACCGTGAAGCTCGGAGGGGTGCTATGTCGGCGGAGACCTTGCCATCGTTGCTCACCAGCCTGAAGACGCGCAGCGGCCTGAGCTACGACGTCATCGCTCGGCGGGTCCACATCAGCAAGTCCGCGCTGCACAGGTACTGCCAGGGCGAGGCTGCGCCGCCAGACTTCAGCGCGGTGGAACGAATAGCCCGGTGTTGCGGGGCCAGCGACGACGAACGCCGGCGGCTCCACGACACCTGGCGGCGCGCCGCGGCCGGCGGGCTTCCAGGCCCTGAACCGACCCAGGTCGCAAACGTGCCCACCGCCAACGCGGAGCTCCGGACCGCTAAGGCCGATGTCTCGACCGCCAGGGCGGACCTCCCGGTCAGCAAACGGACGCGCTCGTTGACCGCATGGGGCAATGTCGCGCGGACGGGCCGCGGCTGGGCCGTCACCGTGCTCACGTTGCTTGCGATGATCGCCGCCACGGCCGCGTGGTGGCCGAACGCCCGGGCGACGGCTGGGGGTGTGGAACCGTTGCTAAGCGGCGCCTGCGCCGAGCCCGTGGCCCTCGGCCGGACGGATGGCTGTGTCAGCGAGCTGCAGCGGCTGCTGTTGAAGGCTGGCGCCGAAATCGAGATTGACGGCAGCTTTGGGCCGATCACGCAGAGTAAGGTCTCGGCGTACCAGGCGCTGGCTAATCTCCCGGTCACAGGGCAGGCGGACGACGCCACCAAGAAAGCCCTGTACGCCGGCACGGTGCCGCTGCGCTCGTGGCCCCGTGATCAGGTTGAGGCGCGTATCCGGCAGGTGTTCGTCGAGGCGCCAGACCTCGCGGTCCGGGTGGCCGAGTGCCGTTCCCACCTTGAGGCGTTGAGCGCGGCAGCGAACGCCGACGGCACCCATTCGTGGGGCGTCTTCCAGCTCACCGACCAGATGATCAAACAGCTCGAGGGTACCCGGCTGCTGGCATTGGATCCGGAATGGAACATTCGGGCCGCGCATCGCCGCTATCTCGCCCACGCTGACTTCGGTGAGCGATTCTGCGACCGGGCGGTCGCCCCGGGACCGACCGCCCGCCGATCCGTTGGGCTGGACACGCAACGCGCCGCGTCGGCTCCTGGCGGGGCGTGACCCACCTCAGCTGATCATCTGTGGTGGGTCACGCCCCGCCCCCGGGCAACGTTGGGTCTAGAAGACCCAGTTCTGGTGGTTGCCGCCGTTGGAGCCGATGGCGTAGACGGCGCCGTCGTGGTTGCTGTCCAGGCACCGCCCGGTGGCGACGTTCTCCACCCGGAGGCCAGCGCCGGTGCGGATGAGACGCCACTGCTGGTTGTTGCCGCCATTGCAGGCGAGGGTGTAGACGGCGCCGTCGCGGTCGCTGTCCAGACACTTGCCGGTGGCGGTGTTGTAGAACGTGGCGCCGTGCGGGGCGGATCCCCGGTGCCAGTTCTGGTGGTTGCCGCCGTTGCAGGTGAGGGTGTAGACGGCGCCGTCGTGGTTGCTGTCCAGGCACCGGCCGGTGGCGAGGTTGCGGGCCACGCCGGTGTCCGGGGCGGCCGCGGCTGCGGGGGCGGCGAACAGTGTGGCGGCGATCGCTGCGGTGCCGAGGACTGCCATGAGCTTCATGCTGATCTCCCTTTGAGGCGAGTGGTGCGTTCCGTGGGTCCGCCGAGGTGCGGCCCGCTTGGGAATGACCATCGACCAGGCGCCGGATACGGGACAACCTGCTGGGATGTCCCCGGGACGTGCGGGACACCGGGACATCGGGACACCTGGGACACGCGCCGCCCAGGTTGTCAGGCGCCGGTGACGGCGCCTGACGCGTTGTCCCCTGGATACGCAAACTGACGGCTGTCTGGTGACCTCATCTATGTCGAGGCGTCATGCCTTCACATGAGGTCACATGCCCAGGCCCGCGGTGATCATCAGGATCGTTGCGGCGAACGCCGCCGCGCCCGCCACCAACGCCCAGTCGCCTCCGGTGAAGCGTTGCTGTCTGGCCGCGGTGCGGGCGATGCCGGCGTCGAAGCCGCGGGCGTCCATGGCGGTGGCCAGCCTTTCCCCATCCCGGATCGCGCCCACCAGCAGGGAGAACGCCACGCCGCCGAGGCTTCGCGCCTGTGCGGCGGGGTTACGGCCAGGCGACAGACCCCGCGAGCGCCGGGCCAGGACGAGCTGCTGCCACTGGGAACGCAGCAGCGGCAGCAGTCGCAGCGCCGCCAGCGACCCGTACGCGAACCGGGCCGGCAGCCGGGCGTTCTGGGTGAGGGCGTCGGCGAGGTCGGTGGGGTCCATCGTGGCCAGGACGATCACCCCGGGCAGTGCGACGGCGAGCACCCGCAGGCCCAGCCCGACAGCGTCGACCAGCACGCCGTCGGTGATCTCCAATGGTCCGACGGCGGCGACGACCTGGCCATGCGGCTCGGCGAACGGGACGACGCTGAACAGCACGCCGACGGCCCCCAACAGCAGCGGCCCGGACCGCCGCGTCAACGCCGCCACGCTCACCCCGAAGGCGCCGGCGACGGCTATCGATACCGCGATCGCGAGCGTCGGTGTCAACGGGTCCAGGGTGCTCAACAGCGGCAGGCTGAACAGCAGCGCCGCGCCGACCCGCGCCAACGGGTTGCGCCTGGTCAGCGCGGCGCGCCGGGTCATCGCTCGCCCGTCGGCGGGCCGCCCAGGCTCATTACCCGGTCGGCGAGGGTCGCCAGCAGCTCGTCGTCGTGGGTGACGGCGACGATCGCCGCGCCAGCGTCGCGTAGGCCCGCCAGCAGCTGGACCAGGGCGATCCAGGTGTTGCGGTCCTGGCCGAAGGTGGGCTCGTCGAGCACCAGCACCCGGGGGGCGGCTGCCAGCGCCGCGCCGACGCTGAGTCGCCGGGCCTGCCCGCCGGAGAGCGTGAACGGGTTCGCCGCCGCCAGCGCCGCCAGCCCGAGGCGGTCGAGCAGGTCGTCAACGGTGGCGTCGACGTGCTCGCGCGGATGCCCGGCGAGCCGCGGTCCCAACGCCAGCTCGTCACGGACGTTGGCGCGGACGAACTGGTGTTCCGGGTTCTGGAACACCGAGCCGATCCGCGCGGACAGGCCGGTGGCGGGCCAGCGGTGCGGCGGCCCGTCCAGGCCGGCGGCAAGGTCTTCGGCGGCACGCAGCACCCCTGAGGTCGGGGCGATAAGGCCGCCGAGCAGCAGCGCCAGCGTCGACTTGCCGCCGCCGTTGGGGCCGACGACGGCCAGCGCCTCGCCCTCTCGGACGACCGCGTCGACGGCGGGGAGGGCGTCCCGGTCCGCGCCGTGACGCCGGTACCGGACCTTCTCGGCGCTCAGCAGCGGCGCGCCGGCGGGGCCCGCAGCGGGGAGCCGGGGCAGCGGATGTCCGGGAACCCATACGCCCGCGGCGGCGAGGGCCGGGCCGTGGTCGGCGAACACGGTCTCCGGCGGGCCGTCGGCCAGCAGGCCGCCGCCGGGCCCCAGGGCGACCACCCGGTCCACCAGTGGCAGCGCCGCCGCGATCCGGTGCTCCACCAGGACGACGGTGGTGTCGGCCCGGACCGCCTCGGCGAGCGCCGTCCGCACCAGCGCCGCCCCGGCGGGGTCGAGGTTGGCGGTGGGTTCGTCGAGCAGGAGCAGGCCGGGGTCGGTGGCCAGGGCGCCGGCCAGGGCGAGGCGTTGTTGTTCGCCGCCGGACAGCGCCGCCGTGGAGTGGTCGAGGTGGTACGGGAAGCCGACCCGGCGCAGCGCCCTGGCGACCTGGGGCCAGATCCGCTCCGGCGGCACGCCCCGGTTCTCGAGGCCGAACGCGACGTCGTCGCCGCAGCGGGAGAGGACGAGCTGGGTCTGCGGGTCCTGGAAGACGATCCCGACGCGTTCGCGGGCCCTGGCGACCGGGACGCCGTCGAGCAGCGCCTCGCCCTCGCCGTCGCCGGAGTCCGCCGCCAGCAGACCGGCCAGGGCACGCAGCAGGGTGCTCTTGCCCGACCCGGACGCTCCCAACAGCAGCACCCGCTGGCCTGAGGGGATCGTGAGGTCCAGACCACGTAACGCCCACTCACGGCGTCCGGCGTGCCGCCAGCCGAGGTCGCGGACCTGGACCTCTACCACCTGACCGCGGTCAGATCTTCACGACGTCACGGCCGGACGGGAAGCGCCGGAGGACGCCGGTGCGGGCCAGCGCCCTGGTCAGCAGCCACCCGCCGGCCCCGGCCACCAGCGCGGCGCTGAGCATGACGAGCCCGGTGTAGAGCAGCTTCCAGTCGGTGCTCCAGGTTGGGTAGTAGTTGACCAGGTCGAGCCCGGCGGCGGCCAGCCCGGCCAACGCCCCGGCGGCGACGGCCACCGGCAGCCGGAACGACCGGTACCACAGCGCGGCGAAGGCGGCCTCGCCGGCGATTCCCTGCGCCAGGCCGTAGATGACGACTGTCAGTCCCCAGGCCGACCCCAGCAGGGCGGACACGATCGCCGCCAGGACCTCGCAGAACAGGCCGGCGCCCGGTTTCCGGATCACCAGTGGTCCGACCACGGCGGGCAGCAGCCACACCCCGTAGACGATGGCGGAGGCAGGCTTGAACGCGCCGAACACGGCGGCGAACGGGCCGTTCCACAGCAGGCCCCAGGCCCAGAAGACGACCCCGAAGGCGACGGCCAGCACCGAGACGACCAGCACGTCGACGGTTCGCCAACGACGATTGGTGTCCCGCATCTTCGCACTCCGAACGTCAGTTGACCGAGATGAGAGGCGACCGAACCGGCCCAGCGCCGACGCTAACACCGTGGGCGTCGGCGGGCTCGGTCCGGACGCCGCTGGCCGGTCGATCTCGGCCCGAACGGAGAGTGGTCGCCTGACTGCATGGAGAAGTAGCCTGAGCTGCCCCTAGCCGACTATTCCATTGCCCCTTGTGAATCCCTAGGATCCTGACGTGACCGCGACCACACCACGAGCCAACGCCTCTCCCGCGAAAGCCGACGAGGCGCACGATCACGCCCATGGCCATGACCACGATCACGGCAAGCCACGGCTGTTCGGCGACCGGATCGGCTCGGTTGAGGTGCTCGCCGTCGTCCTCATCGCCCTGGTGATCTTCCGGGACCAGGTCGCTTCCGCGCTCTCCGCGCCGGCTCTGGCCGCCTGGACCACCGTCTTCGTATCGGTGCTCGTCCAGGCGATGCCGTTCCTGGTCTTCGGGGTGGCGCTGTCGGCGGTCATCGCCGTGTACGTGCCCCGCTCGTTCTGGGCGAAGGCGCTGCCGCGTCACCCGGCGTTGGCGGTGCCGGTGGCCAGCGTGGCCGGCGTCGTCCTGCCGGGCTGCGAGTGCGGCGCGGTGCCGATCGCCGGCTCCCTCATCCGGCGCGGCGTGACCCCGGCGGCGGCGTTGGCGTTCCTGCTGGCCGCCCCCGCGATCAACCCGATCGTGTTGACGGCCACCGTGGTGGCGTTCCCGAACAATCCTGAGATGGCGGTCGCCCGTGGGGCCGCTGGCCTGGTCGTTGCCATGATCATGGGCTGGCTCTGGACGCGGCTCGGCAAACAGGAGTGGATCAAGCTGCCCCGCCGGCCCGACCTGGAGAACGTCTCCAAGGCGCGGGCGTTCTGGACGTCCATGCGGCACGACATCATCCACGCCGGCGGGTTCCTGGTCGTCGGCGCCGCGGCCGCGGCGTTCATCAACGTCGTCATCCCGGAGAAGTGGATGCTCACGCTGGCCGAGAACGAGGTCCTGGCCATTCTCGCGTTGGCGATCCTGGCCGTCCTGTTGTCGATCTGCTCGGAGGCCGACGCTTTCGTCGCCGCCTCGCTGTCGCAGTTCTCGCTGACCTCGCGCCTGGTGTTCCTCACCGTCGGCCCGATGGTCGACCTCAAGCTGATCTCGATGCAGTCCGGCGTGTTCGGGCGACGCTTCGCCGCCCGGTTCGCCCCGGCCACCTTCGTCGTCGCGGTCATCATGGCCGTGGTGATCGGGTTCATCATGGTCGAAATGACTGGAAAGGGCGCCTGATGAACAAGCGCGCACAGGCCGTGGTGATGCTCCTGCTGGGCGGGGCGTTGATCCGGGCGACCCTGTCGGACCTGCATCTGCGTTACGTCAAGGAGTCCCTCGGTCCGTTCCTCATCGCCTCCGGGGTCCTGCTGGTGATCGCCGGGGCGATGACCCTGCTCTACGAGTTGCGGCCCGGCCATGGCGCCGAGGCGGTGCCCGAGTGCGCCGGCGACGGCGACGACGACCACGGCCACCACGAGCCGCGGGTCGGCTGGCTGCTGATCCTGCCGGTGCTCGGGCTGTTGCTGGTCGCCCCGCCGGCGCTGGGCGCCTACTCGGCCAGCCAGACCGGCAGCATCCTCAACGCCGCGAACCAGCCGTCGGACTTCCCGCCGTTGCCGCAGGGTGACCCGGTCGAGATCGGCCTGGCCGACTACGCCTCCAGATCGGTGTTCGACAAGGGCAGGACCCTGGCGGGACGCCAGATCAGGATGGTCGGATTCCTCAGCGCCAACCCGGACGGCACCCAGTACCTGACCCGGATGGTGCTGTCCTGCTGCGCTGCCGACGGCCGTCCGATCAAACTGGGGATGGCCGGCGACCCACCGGCCGGCCAACCGGACAACGGCTGGGTTCAGGTGGTCGGCACGTATACCGACAAGGTCGCCGAGGACCCGGTGAATCAGGCACAGATCCCGTTCGTGCAGGTGGTGAGCTGGGAGCCGATCGCGCCCCCGAAGCAGCCCTACGAGTAACCGCGCGATCAGCCGCAGCCGGGGCACACGCCGAAGATCTCCAGGGTGTGGCTGACGTCGCTGAACCCGTGTTCGGCGGCGACCTTCTCGGACCACTTCTCCACGGCCGGACCGGCGACCTCGACGGTGCGCCCGCAGGCCCGGCACACCAGATGGTGGTGGTGGCCCTCGCTGCACCGCCGGTACAGCTGCTCGCCGCCGGGGATCTGCATGACGTCGATCTCGCCAGCCTCGGCCAGACTCTGCAACGTCCGGTAGACGGTGGTCAGCCCGACCGCGTCGCCCCGACTGCGGAGCCTGGCGTGCAGCTCCTGGGCGCTGTGGAAACCGTCCACTTCGGCGAGCAGGGCGCTCACGGCGGTGCGCTGCCTGGTGTTGCGGATGCCGACGGCGGTGGGGTTCATCTGTGGTCCTCCCGTGCGTGGCTGACCGCGTCCGCCACGATGTGCGCGACGTGGTCATCGACCAGTGAATAGGCGATCTCCCGGCCGCTGCGGGCCCCCCGCACCACGCCGGCGCGTCGTAGCACCCGCAGGTGTTGCGAGACCAGCGGCTGCGGCGCGCCGACAACGTCGACCAGCTCGTGCACGCAGCGGTCCGCCGCCGCCAGCTCCATGACGATGGCGACCCGGGTCGGCGAGGCCAGCGCCCGTAGCAGGGCGGCGGCGGCCGCGTAGCTGGTCGTCGCGGACTCGACTGGTTCACTCGCCAGGGTCATGGCCGCAACGCTATCCAACGCCGCGTGCGCCGCTGACACGGCGGCGCGTGGTCGGGGCAGGCGGGGGATGGGGGCGTCAGCCATGACTCAGCCGCACGTCAGCCGGCTCACCGCTGGGCTCGCCGCTGGCCGGCGCCCGCGCTGCCGCCCGACGGCGCAGCGCCCGTAGGGCGCCGGCCGCCACAGCGGTGATGACGAACAGCGCGACGGCGAGCACCACGATGGTGGCGCCGGGAGCCGTATAGAGCTGCCAGGACACGGCCACGCCGCTGGCGGAGACGCCCAGACCGATTCCCATGGCCCCCAGCAGGGTGGCCCTGAACCCACGGGTGAGCTGCTGGGCGGCGCCCACCGGGATGACCATGAGCGCGCTGACCAGCAGCAGGCCCACGGTGCGCATGGCGACGGTGATCGTCGCGGCGGTCGTCGCGGCGAGCAGCAGGTTGAGCGCCCGCACCGGCAGGCCGGAGACGCGGGCGTACTCCTCGTCGTGGCAGACGGCGAACAGGGCCGGACGTAGCAGCAGCATCAGCGCCACCAGCAGCGCCCCGACGCCGGCCATCGCGGCCAGCTCGGCGTCGGTGGCGGTGCCCAACGATCCGAACAGGTAGGAGGTGAGGTTGGCGTTGGACCGGTCGTCGGAGAGCCCGACCAGGACGACCCCGCCGGCGATGCCGCCATAGAACAGCACGGCCAGAGCCAGGTCGCCGGGGGTGCGGCCGCGTTCACGTAGCAGCTCGATGCCGACCGCGCAGATCGTGGCGACGACGACGGCGGTGAGCACCGGGGACGTCTTGAGCAGCAGCCCGAGGCCGACGCCGGTGAGGGCGACGTGACCGATGCCGTCCCCGATCATCGACATGCGCCGCTGGACCAGGTAGGTGCCCAGGGCGGGCGCGGAGACGCCGACGATGACCGCCGCGATCAGCGCCCGGATCATGAGGTCGGAGAGGTAGAGGCTCACCCGGGGAACACCTCGCCGCCGTGGTGGTCGGGCCCGTGCGGGTGGACGTGTTCGTGTCCGGGCAGGGCGTGCCAGCCCACCGGCTCCGGCGGCGGTCCGTCGTGGGCGATCCGACGGTCGTGGACGACGATGGCCCGGGTGAGCAGCGGGCGCAGCGGCCCGGCCTCGTGCAGCACCACGATGGCGGTGCCGCCCTCGGCGACGAAACCGTCGAGAGCGGCGGCGAACGCCTCCTGGCTGGCGGCGTCGACGCCGGCGGTCGGCTCGTCGAGGATGAGCAGCTCGGGCTCGCCGGCGAGCGCCCTGGCGATGAGGACGCGCTGCTGCTGACCGCCGGAGAGGGTGGACACCGGGTCACGGGCCCGGCCGGCCAGGCCGACGGCTGTCAGGGCGCGGGTCACCGCCTCCCGGTCGGCGTGCCCGGCCGGTCGCAGGATGCCGCGACGGGCGAGCCGGCCGGCGGCGACCACCTCGGCGACAGTCGCCGGCACCCCGCTGGCGGCGGTGAGCCGCTGCGGGACGTAACCCAGGCGGCGCCACTGCCGGAACCGGCGCAGCGGCTGCCCGAACAGCCGGATCTGGCCACCGCTGACCGGGACCAGGCCGAGCGCGGCCCGGATCAGCGTCGACTTGCCCGACCCGTTGGCGCCCATGATCGCGACGACCTCGCCAGCGCCGATGGTGGCGCGGATGCGGCTGAGCACCGGACGCTCGCCGTAGGCGACGGTGACGTCGTCGAGGGCGACCAGCGGGTCGGCGTGGCTCACTTGCAGCTCAGCGCTTCGCGGAGGGTGGCGAGGTTGCGGTTCATGACGACGAAGTAGTCGTCGTCGCCGGTGACGCCCTCGATGGGGTCGAGAACGGCGGTCTTGGCCCCGCTGCTGCGGGCGACGGTTTCGGCGACCTTGGGACTCACCAGCGTCTCGAAGAAGATCGTGGTGGCGCCGCGTTGCTTGGCCTGTGCGGCGATCTCGGCCATCCGGCGTGGTGCCGGCTCCTGGTCGGGGCTGAGCCCGGAGATCGGGATCTGCTTGAGTTTCCAGCGGGTGGCCAGGTAGCCGAAGGCGGCGTGATTGGTGAAGATCTCCCGACGCTGGCAGTCGCGTAGTCCCTTTTCGTACTTGATGTGGCTGCCGGCGAGGTCCTTCTGGAAGGCCAGCAACCGGGCCCGGTAGTCGGCTGCGCCGTCCGGGTCGGCGGCGGCGAGCTGGTCGGCGATCGCCGCGGCGAGGGCGCCGTAGCGTTCGGTGTCCAGCCACAGGTGCGGGTCGACGCCCAGTTCCTCCCCGGCGTGCTCGCCTTCCTCCTCAGCGTGCTCGTCCTCGTGGGTGGCGGGGGTCAGCGGCACGGCCTCGGCGACGTTGAGGCGCTTGCCCTTGGCCTGCTTGACGGCTTCGTCGACGGCGGGTTGGAAGCCCTTGAGGTAGACGACCAGCTCGCCGGCGGCCACGGCCTCAAGCTGCGGCGGCGTGAGTTCGAGGTCGTGTGGCTCGGCGCCGGCTTTGGTGAGGTTGGTGACGGTGACCCGGCCGCCGCCGATCCGTTCGGCGACGAACTGCAGGGGGTAGAACGCGGCGACGACGTCAACCCGCGCGGGGTCGCTCTGGACCTGCTTGCCGGCGCAGGCGGTGACGGGGAGCAGGACGGCGAGGCAGCTGAGCGCGGCGGCCGTGCGGGGGGATCGATACCACATGATTCCTACTGTCCGTGACAATGACAACGATTGTCAACATCGCATCGCTGTGGGTCGCTTGCTCACGGCAGCTTTGCCCACTGCTGCCGTCCCAAGCATGACAACAATGCCGGCCGGATGACACGGGCGCCCGTCGGCCGCGCAGGACAGGACGCCGTCGCAAGCCCGCCCGGGGCCGCGGCGGGCAGGACGAGCAGGGCGTTGACGGCGCCTGGAGCGTAGATCGCCGCCAATTCGTAGGCAATGCTGCCGAGGAGGACCGGTGTTCGGCGCACCTTTAACCTGACCGGGGACACCGTCCCGGCCCGTCACACCCGTCCCAGGAGGCGCCGTGCTCGTCGTCAACCGGTTCACCATCGCCGATCCCGCCGTCGCTGGCTTCACAACGCGCGCACACGCGGCGCTGGCGGCGCTCGCCGGCCGGCCGGGCTACCGCTGCGGACGCCTCACCCGCGCCCTCGACGACCCCCGGCACTGGTGCCTGATCACCGAGTGGGAGTCCGTCGGCGCCTACCGACGGGCGCTGGGCGCCTTCGACGTCAAGATGCACGCGACCCCGTTGCTGGCCGAGTCGCTCGATGAGCCGTCCGCGTACGAGACCCTCGCCTCGGCCACCCCCGAGGGCGAGGTGGTCGCGTATGCCAGCGACCGCGCCGGTGACCCCGGGCGGTGAGCGCCGCGCCGCTAGGATCGCCCAATGACCGCTGCGGGGACCGAGGGCGAGCCGACGCCTGAGCACTGTCCGGCCTACCACCCGTCGCCGGCGGGGCAGTGGGCCTCCCCCTCACCGCCGCCCCCGCCGCCCGGTCCCGGGGTGGCTCCGCCGTTCCCCGCCCCGCCTGGCGAGGGCGGCTCCGCCCGGCTGGGGCTCGGCCTGGGGATCGCCGGCGCGGCGCTGCTGTTGTGCTGCGGCGCCGGCCTGGCGGCCTGTGTCGGCCTGACCGTCACCGGGGCGAGCGCGATCAACGAACAGGGCCGGGCCGCCGTCGGCGACTACCTCGGCAGCCTCCGCGACGGCGAGTACGAGGACGCCTACGAGGCGCAGTGCGAGTCCGAGCGCGACCGGGAGACGGCCGCCGAGTTCGCCCGCCGCCAGGCCGCCGAGTCGCGGATTCGTCGGTACGAGGTCGAGGACATCGACATCACCGGCGAGCTCGCCGCCCCGGTCGAGGTCACCTACGTGGACGGGCGGTCGGAGACCCTCCGGTTCCGGCTGGAGCAGGATGGCGAGACCGGCAAGCTCAGGGTCTGTGGCGTCGACCGATAGGCTGACCGCGCCCCCGCCCACCGGGGCGAAATGTCAGCCGTGGTCGGCCCTCGCCTTGTTACGGTGAGCCGTCCCGCCCACCGCAGTCCCCGCCGACCGCCAGTCGGCGTAGGAGGAACCCATGTCAGCAGACCGTATCGACGCCATCGTCAGCCTCGCCAAGCGCCGTGGCTTCGTCTTCCCGTCCAGCGAGATCTATGGCGGCACCCGATCGGCCTGGGACTACGGCCCGCTGGGCGTCGAGCTCAAGGAGAACGTGCGCCGCCAGTGGTGGCGCGCTACGGTCCAGCAGCGCGACGACGTCGTCGGCCTGGACTCCTCGGTCATCCTGGCCCGTGACGTGTGGGCGGCCTCTGGCCACCTTGAGGCGTTCGTCGACCCGCTAACCGAGTGCCAGTCGTGCCACAAGCGTTACCGGGCCGACCACCTCGAAGAGGCGTACCAGGCCAAGCACGGCCGTCCGCCGGCGTCGTTGTCGGAGTTGAACTGCGCCAACTGCGGCAACAAGGGCACCTTCACCGAGCCGAAGCTGTTCAACGGTCTCATGAAGACCTACCTGGGCCCGGTCGAGAGCGAGGAGGGCCTGCACTACCTGCGGCCCGAGACCGCGCAGGGCATCTTCGTCAACTTTGCCAACGTCATGACGTCGGCGCGCAAGAAGCCCCCGTTCGGCATCGCCCAGGTCGGCAAGTCGTTCCGGAACGAGATCACTCCGGGCAACTTCATTTTCCGGACCCGCGAGTTCGAGCAGATGGAGATGGAGTTCTTCGTCGCGCCGGGCGAGGACGAGCAGTGGCACGAGTACTGGTTGCAGCAGCGCTGGGACTGGTACCTCGACCTGGGCCTCAGCGAGGCGAACCTGCGCCGTTACGAGCACCCGGCGGAGAAGCTGTCGCACTACTCCAAGCGCACCGTGGACATCGAGTACCGGTTCCAGTTCGGCGGCACGGAGTTCTCCGAGCTGGAGGGCGTGGCCAACCGCACCGACTATGACCTCACCACGCACGGCAAGCACTCCGGCGTCGACCTGTCCTACTTCGACCAGGAGAAGAACGAGCGCTGGGTGCCGTACGTCATCGAGCCGGCGGCGGGCCTCACCCGCGCGGTGCTCGCCTTCATGATGGAGGCGTACGACGTTGACGAGGCCCCGAACACCAAGGGCGGCGTGGACAAGCGGACGGTCATGCGCTTCGACCCTCGGCTGGCGCCGGTGAAGGTGGCGGTGCTGCCGCTGTCGCGGAACGCGGATCTGTCCCCGAAGGCCAAGGACCTGGCCGCGGCCCTGCGCCGGCGCTGGGTGGTCGAGTTCGACGACTCGCAGGCGATCGGTCGGCGCTACCGTCGCCAGGACGAGATCGGCACCCCGTTCTGCGTGACGGTGGACTTCGAGACGCTCGACGACAACGCTGTCACCGTCCGCCACCGGGATTCGATGACCCAGGAGCGCGTTTCGCTCGACCGGGTCGAGTCGTATCTGGTGGAGCGTCTTCCTGGCTGCTGAAATGCGGCCTTACCTGGCAAATAAGACGTGGAAAACGTAGTTGCCGCCCCGGATGACGCATTGAGGCATTCAAGTTCGTGACTTTCTCGGCTCGGGCTGGTGTGATGGAAGTCATCTGCTGGCATCCCCCGCTCTCCCCCCGCCCTCAGCCTGATGAGTGAGGAACGAACATGACCGCTCCGTCTTCCCGGTGGCCCGGCCGGCGAGCCCTGGCGGCCGTCGGCGTCGCCACCGCCGCCGCGCTCGCGCTGCCCCTGCTCGGCGCCCAGACCTCCGCCAACGCCCAGCAGGCCCCCGCGGCCCAGGCGTCCGCCCCCCAGGGCTATTACCTGGTGGCCCGCAACGGCGTCGACCACTCGCTGCTCGCCAACCGCCTCGACGAGCGGCTATTCGACCTCGTCGGGCACGACGACATGAAACACGGCGTCCAGATCGTCGGGACCGACGCCGACGCCGCCAAGCTGCGTGCCGAGGGGATGTCGGTCACCTACCTCGCCCCGCTGCACCAGCCGGTCCCGGCCGCGTTCGCGGCGAACGCCGACACCTACTACGGCGGGTACCACACCGTCGAAGGTCACCGGAGCCACAACGCGGCGATCGTCAGCGCCAACCCCACGCTGGCCCGGAAGCACGTCATCGCCCAATCGTGGAAGAAGACCGTCGGCAAGGGCGGCCACGACATCGAGGCCGTCTGTATCACCAAAATCGCGGCTGGTGACTGCGAGCTGAAGAACACCGGCAAACCGAAGTTCACGGTCATGTCGCAGATGCACGCGCGTGAGCTTGCCAGCGGCGAGCTGTCCTACATGCTCATGGACCACCTGGTCGCCAACTACGGCAAGGCCGCCGACGTCACCAGCCTGCTCGACACCACCGAGGTCTGGATCATCCCGATCGCCAACCCGGACGGCGTCGACATCGTCGCTTCCAACCCGAACAACCCGATCTCGCAGCGCAAGAGCGCCAAGGAGAACGGCTGCCCAGGCACCGGGTTGGGCACCGACCTCAACCGCAACTCCAGCTACCACTGGGACGTCAACCAGGGCGGCAAGTGCAGCCAGACGTACCCGGGCACCGGCCCGGCCAGCGACCCCGAGGTCGCCGGCATCCAGAAATTCCTGTCCAAGATCTACCGGGACACCAAGCCCGCCGCCGACAAGGCGCCCGCCACCGCGGACACCACCGGCGTCTTCATCACCACGCACAGCTACTCGCAGCTGAACATCTTCCCGTACGGGTGGACCAACGACCTGGCGCCGAACCACAACAGCCTGAAGGCGATCGCGGACGCAATGGCCAGGCACAACCGGTACCAGGTCGTGCACGGTGATGGTGGCCTCAACTACTTCGCCCCCGGCGCCACCGACGACTGGGTGTACGGCGAGCTGGGCGTCCCCGGTCTCACCATCGAGATCGGCCCGGGCACTGGTGCCTGTGGCGGATTCTTCCCGAAGCACTCGTGCATGCAGGACTTCTGGAAGCTCAACTACCCGGCGTACATGGCCGCCGCGAAGTACGCTGCCAAGCCGTACGCGACCCGTCGCTGACGCTGCCCTGATCTGAGCCGGCCCCGGTCCCCGGAAGCACCACTTGTGAGGCCCCACCGAGCACTACCCGGTGGGGCCTCATTCGCACCCCCACCCACCCGCCGCCGGGCGGTGCGCCCCGAAACGGGTCAGGCGGTGTGGTCTGGGGCGGTCGGGGCGCTCTGGCGCGGGGCGATACACCAGGCGGCGCCGCCGAGCGCCACGTCAGCCCCGCGCAGCGGCCAGCCGCTGACCGACCCGCAGCATCGCTGCCCGGTCCCTTCCCTGACGGCCGACGCCCGGCCAGGCCCGCGGACACCAGCAGCAACGCCATCACCCCGGTAGGGATGTGCTCGACCGCCAAGAAGTAGCGAGTGGACTAAGCAGCAGCAACATGGGCACGCCTAGCCCTGCCTCGTACGCGTGACGGGCCAAGATCGGCATGAGGCGGTAGCCGGCCGCCGAGGCGATGACCAGCAGTCGGCCGCGGGCTGGCGGGAACATCGGCGAGGTCATCACCTCCTCGTACGAGGCGAGCGCCTCTGCGGGCGACGGGCAAGGCCCGCCGATGCGGCGCGGCGACCCTGCTGCTGGCCTACTGACCAAGCGTGATGGGCGGGTCGGGCCACTGGCCCGACCCGCCCATCACGGTGTGGCTGCGGGTCAGCGGATCCGGTTGTCGATCATTGACTGGATCTCGGGGTAAATCTTGTCGATCCGGTTGCTGCCGTTGTCGTTCGGGCACCGCCCGGTGTTGTGCAGGGAGATCGCCTTGTGCGAGGTGGCGGAGAGGACCGGCGAGCCGGAGTTGCCGCCGGAGGTGTCGCAGTTGTAGCTGGTGCGGTTGCCGGACACCTTGTAGACCGTGCAGGTCTGCGGCGCGCCGGGCTCCTCGACGATGCTGATGCGCTTCGGCTTGCCGTCGCCGTGTCCCGGGATGTAGATCTCTTCGCCGGCGACCGGGATGCGCGGGTCGAGGTAGATGGTGCCGAACGAGGTGACCGCCTCGAACCGGTCCATCGAGAAGAGCGTGTAGTCGAGGGTGGCGTTGGTCTTGAAGAACTCGGCGCCGGAGACCTTCGTCGGGGTGACCGGGTCGTTACGGCCACAGGTGGCGCAGTCGTAGCCGAACTGGACCTCGGTGGTCCGGACGGCATTGGCGGCCTTGATGCAGTGGTTGTTGGTGAGCATCCGGTTGGTGTTGCCGACCCGCCAGGCGGTACAGCTGCCGGAGCCGTTCATGATGATCTTCGCGGTGGCCTTGGATCGTGCGTAGTGGGTCGGGTGGCTCTGGGCGTAGCAGATCGCGTCCTGGCGGGCGTCCCGGCCGCAGACCGCCCGGGTCTGGTCGGCGAGGCGCTCGGCGTCGGTGAGCCCGCGCCACACCCGGTCGATCCGGACGCCGTGGCCGGCCCGGTCCAGTGAGCGGGCGCTGGCGCGGCTGGTCTTCTCGATGGTGACGACGGCGGTGTCGCCGTCGATCGACATGGCGCCGAAGCCTTGGGTGCGGTGGAAGGTGGCGCTGCTGTCGCTGGACGGACGCGCCGAGCGGCTCGGGTCGGCGGTGTAGACGTGCCGTTCCCGTCCGGCCGGGTCGCTGACCACCAGGCGGTCGCCGGCGGCCAGCTTCATCGCGTTGACGTGGACCTTGACATAGGCCGCGCCGGGGTAGCTGATGACGGTGCGGGGACTGGTGTAGAGCACCGTGTCGTTGCGGGTCAGCTCCTCACCGGTGCGCTCACCGGTGATCTCCGCAGCGACGGTGGAGACGCCGACGTCCATCGGGCGGGCGGCCAGGTTGTCGGCGGATTCCTGGGCGTACGCCGCCGAGCCGATGAGCGGCAGGGTGAGAGCGGCGGCTACGACGGGGATACGAAGTTTTCTCAGCATATGACTGAGCCCTTTCGTCTGTCAGGGCGGGGCGGGGGATGGGGATAGAAGGCAATCTATTTTATGAATCCACAAATGTCGATGGTTTCGGCGAGTCCCGCCCCGCCCTGGCAGCTACGGCAGCAGGAGGCAGGAATCACCGAACTCGTGCCACAGGTACCGCCGCTCCACCGCCGCGTCGTAGGCCCGCTGCGTCAGATCCGGTCCGGCCACCGCCTCCACCAGCAACAGATGCGACGCGTCCGGGTTGTGCCAGCCGCTGATGAGGCCGTCCACCACCCGCGCCGGATGATCCGGATCGACAATGTGGTCGGTCCAACCCGCGCGCTCCTGCGCCCAGCCGTCCGGACCGACCGCCGACTCCAACGCCCGCGTGACCGTGGTGCCCACCGCCACCACCCGGCCGCCGCCGGCCCGGACCGCGTTGACCAGGCGCGCAGTAGCCGCAGACACCCGGAACCGCTCCGGCTGCGGCGGCTCGCCGGCATCTTGCGACGACACCCCGGTGTGCAGGGTGATCGGCGCTACCGCCACCCCGGAAGACACCAACCTGGTCACCAGATCCACCGTGAACGGCCGACCCGCGCTCGGCATCTCGGCGCTGCCGGGCTCCCGGGCGAAGACCGTCTGGTAGTCGGCAAGCGGCCACCGACGGCTCAGGTAGCCGTACGCGATCGGCCGCCCGTGCGCCGCGAGCGCCGCCGCCAACGGGAGGGCCAGGTCGAGCCGGGCCCGCCACAGCCGGTTGCCGCGGCCGGCGGGCGAGCCGCCGCCGTCCGGGTACGGGTCGAGTAGCTGGATCGCGCCGACCTGCGACCGTAGCGTCACCCGCTCCCGGGCGCTGGCGTCCAACACGGGGCGGGCCGCGTCCGGGGCGGTGCGCAGCTCGACCACCGCGTGCCGCTCGTCCAACGCCGTGGCGACGTGGACCACGACGGCGCCGCCGTCAGCGCGGGCGCCGTCCAACTCGGCGGCGACTGTCGCAGAGTTGTTCACCACCACCAGGTCCCCCGGTCGCAGGTGCTCGGTGAGCTGGCCGAACGTGGTGTGGGCGATGCTATTCGGGCGGGCTACCAGCATCCGGACGCCGTCGCGGGCGACGCCTCGCCGCTCTGGCGGCTCGGCGGCGGTGAGATCGTCGGGGGAGTCGAACCGCGTGGTCGGGGCGTGGGCGAGCGCGCTCATTGGTGTGCCACCTCGGCTAGCAGCGAGCTGGCCCGGTAGCGCCCGCTGGCCGGGCGGGCGTCCACCAGCCGCAGCAGCGCCGGGACGACCGTCTCCGGCGGCGGGCGGTCGCTGATGTCCTCGCCTGGAAAGGCCGCCTGGTGCATGGCGGTGCGCATGTCCCCGGGGTCCACCGCGTACCAGCGCAGCTCGGGGATCTCAGCGGCGAGCGTCCCGGTGAGGTGATCGAGGGCGGACTTGGCGGCGCCGTAGCCGCCCCAGCCGGGGTAGTGCTCCACGGCGGCATCGGAGGACACGTTGACAATCGCCGCGTCCGAGCGCAGCAGCAGCGGCAACACCGCCTGGACGAGTCCGAGCGGGGCGGCGACATTGGTGTCGTAGATCTTTATCAGGTCAGCCGGCGTCAGCGCGGCCAGGCGCGGCAATGGCGTCGGTCCGAGGGCGCTCGCGTTGTTGACGAGAAGGTCGAGGCGACCGGCGGCGCTGGCCGCCCCGGCGATCTGGGCCCGGTGCGCCGGGTCGGCGACATCGCCGGTCACGGCGGTCGCAGCGCCGCCCAGCCCGGCGGCGACAGTGGCGAGCGGTCCGGCCCGCCGGCCGGTCAGGATGAGGTCCCAGCCGCGGGCGGCCAGGGCGGTGGCGAGGGCGCGGCCGAGTCCGGCGGACGCTCCGGTGATGACGGCGACTGGCATGAGAGTTACCCTTCGGTCGGTGTCTGGCGCCAGTCTTCAAGTTGAAGCAAGGTTGAAGTCAATCCCTGCCGTACCGTGGGGCCGGTGGACGCCCATCAGCTGTTGACGATCTCCGAGGTGGTGCGGCGCAGCGGCTTCGCCGCGTCAGCCCTGCGGTACTACGAGTCCGTCGGGCTGGTTCCGGCCACCCGCACCGGCGGCGGCCAACGCCGCTACGAACGCGCAGTGCTGCGCCGCCTGGCCTTCATCCGGGCGGCGCGCAACGTCGGGCTGACTCTCGACGAGATCCGCGCCGAACTCAGCGAACTGCCCCGGGAACGCACCCCGACCAAAGCCGACTGGAGCCGGATCTCGCGCCGCTGGCGTGGCCGGCTCACCGAACAGATCGCGGCATTGACCGCGCTTCGCGACGGCCTCGACAGCTGCATCGGCTGCGGCTGCCTGTCGCTGCGCCAGTGCGGCGTCTCCAATCCGCGGGACGCCGTCGCCGCCGAAGGCGGCGGCGCTGGCGCCCTCCACCTTCCGGCCCTGGTCCGCCGACAGCCCCCGTTGGGACGCTGACCACAGCGGACGACGCCCGGACTGTTGGGGCGGCCGACCTGGGCCGCCACGACGATTCCGGCGGCCACGAGGCGTCCGGAACGTCAGGTCGCCGGTCGTGGCCACCGAGCGTCCGATCTATTGTCGACAGCTCCGGGGCGGATCAGCCTTCCGGAGCGCTCCGAGCGCCCTTCGGCATCACCCGGCAAAGACGTAGTCTGGAGAGCTGACGTGGTGTGAGCGCGGCGGCCAGCGGCCGCCGCCCGGCGAGGTGGGTAAGCGGTGGCTGCTGCCGAGGTATTCCGATGGGGCACAGCGGCGGTCAACACCGGGATGCTGCTGTACGCGCTGGCGTCATTCGCCCGTCATCGGGACGTCCTGCGGGGACTGCTGGTGCTGCTGTACTCCACCTGCGTGGTCATCTCGGCGGTGGAGGCGTATGTCCGTCTCGTGGCCGGGCCGGAATGGGTCGGCGTCAACATCGCCGCGACGGTCTACCTGTTCCACCCGGTCGTCTCGTTGGTGTTGGCCAGCAAACTGCACCACGTGCCGCGGCGGTGGATCATCGCGTCGGTGGCGGCCGCCACGGCGTTGGCGATCCCGAACACGGTGCTGGAGCGGGCCGAGGCCCCCGGCATCGGGGCGATCTACGTCGTGCTGTTCGTCGCCGTGCAGGCGGCCGCGGCGCGTACCTTCGCCAAGGAGGCGCGGTCGCGTCGCGGCATTTCGGCGATGCGGCTGCGCAGCGCCGCGCTGGCGGCCTGGTGCCTGGTGTTGGCGGTCTTCGTCGCGATGGCGGGGGTCATCGCCGGGCTGACCGTGTCGCGAAGCAATGACACGGTCACCGTCCAGCCGGCCGGTGACGTCGTGGTGCTCATCTCGCATGCGGCGCTGGCGGCCTCCGCGGTCGGCTACCTGTTGGCGTTCGTTCCGCCGCAGTGGCTGCGTCAGGTGTGGGCGGCCCGTGCGCTGCGCGCCGTCACCCGGCGGTTGATCGACGCGCCGGCCACCGAGACATCGGACCAGGTGTGGCGGCGTTACGCCAACGCGGTCCGCGAGGTGATCAGCGCGGATGCCGTCGATGTCGTCCTTATCGGACATACTGGGGAGCTGTTGTTCCCGGGCCGCGATCCTCGGCGCGGGAGTCCGCCGGAGGGTCTGCGTCAGGATGATCTGAACCAGCTGGTCGCGGCCAGACAGCCGGTCGAGCTGCGGTGGGCCCTGGGCGAGCGGCCATTTCGGCAGGCGCGACGGGGCTCCGACGTGGGGGTGGCCCGTCACTACGCCCCGTCGTACCCGACCGCCCAGCTCACGGCGGTGCCGATCGTCGCCCCTCGGGTGCGCGGCGGCGCGCTCGTCGTGATCGACCAGCGGCGCAGCCTGTTCGCCGCCGACGACCTACGGCTCCTGGCTGATCTGGCCGGTCAGGCGGCGGTGCTGGCGGAGCGGGGCGCCATGCTTCAGCAACAGCAACGGATGGCCGACGACCTGTCGTCGACGGTGACCGCGCTGACGCGGGCGAACAGCGCCAAGAACGACTTCCTGGCCGCGATGAGCCACGAGCTGCGCACCCCGTTGCACGCCGTCATCGGCTTCAGCGACCTGCTCCGCGATGACCTGGCCCAGGACGGCCGGCGCCTGGAGTGGCTCGACCATATCCACCGTGGCGGACTGCACCTGCTCGCCCTCATCAACGGCCTGCTGGACCTCGCCAAGATCGAATCTGGTGAGCTGGATCTGCGGCGGGTCCCGGTCCGCCTGGACACCGCGATCGAGGATCTCGTGGCGTCGCTGCGACCGCTGATCGCGCGTCGGGAGCTCCAGATCGCCCTGCAGCTCCCGACGGTGACGGCTCAGGTGGACGCGATGCGGTTTCGCCAGATCGTCGAGAACCTGCTGTCGAACGCCATCAAGTTCAGCGACGCCGGCGGCGTGATCACCGTCCGGCTCACCACTGACGAGGCGGACGCCACGGTCAGCGTCGCCGACACCGGGGTCGGTATCGCGGCGGAGGATCAGCACCAGATCTTCGAGGCGTACCAGCAGGTCCGCACAGCTGACAAGCGCGGCGGCACCGGCCTGGGCCTCACGCTGTCCCGACAGCTCGCGCGGGCGCACGGGGGCGACCTCACCGTCCAGTCCGCGCTCGGGCTGGGCACCACCTTCACGCTCGCGCTGCCCGGGGCCGTGGGCGGAGGCGCCGCGCCGCCGCAGGCAGGCGCCTCGGCCCAGCCACCGCTGGCGGGCGCGTCCTCGGCCCCCTGAGCCGCCCGTCGGCACTCCACTCCAGCCGCGAATGATCGACAACAACAGCAACGTTCTGGTGTCCGAACGTCTCTCAACTTCTGGCTGGGTGGTCGCGGGTCCTGGCTGGGCGTCCGAAAAAGCTGGCCAGACATATACCCTCATCCATCTCGATGGCCTACGGTGAGGTCGGTCGAAGCCCCATTCCCATTGCTAGGAGTCAATGTGAAAACGCGTTTGCGTATCACTGTCGCCGCCGTGGTGGCCCTCGCCGCGGTGGGCGTGGCGTCGGTGGCCCACGCCGCCCCGAGCGACCCCGACGCCCGCATCATCGGCGGCAAGGTGTCGACAGAGAAGTACCCCTACACCGGCCAACTCGGCGGCTGCGGCGCGAGTCTCATCGCTCCGAAATGGCTGGTCACCGCCGCGCACTGCACGTCCATCGCCCGGCAGGTGCGGTTGGACAGCAACAGCGCCAACTCCGGTGGCGAGGTGATCAGCATCGCCCGTAGGATCAACCACCCCCGGGGCAAGGACATCGCCCTGCTGGAACTCTCCCGGCCCGCCGTCACCGCCCCGATCGCCATCGCGCCCTCGCACCCGGTTGTCGGCACGAAGACCCGGATCATGGGCTGGGGCTCGACGACCCCCGACGGCAGCAGCCAGTCGAGCCGCCTCAAGGAGCTTGACACCAGCGTCCTCGACGCGCGTCAGTGCGCGAACCTGCCCGGCGGCGTCCCCGCTGCCGACCCGAACGTGGAACTGTGCACCGAGAGCCCCAACAGCCAGGGCGCCTGCCACGGGGACTCCGGCGGACCCCAGATCGCCCAGATCGACGGCGTCTGGCACCTCGTCGGCGCGACCAGCCGTGGCGCCCCGCGGGCCTGCGCCGTGCGCTCCTCCCCGTCGATCTACATGAGCGTCCCTGCGTTCCTCGACTGGATTCGGACCACCACCGGGATCAGCACGCTGGGTCAGTAACCCACGGCGCGGCGGGCCGGATGCCACGTAGGCGTCCGGCCCGCACCCGACCGGTGGTCAGCTGGCCAGGACGCGCGCCTTCTGCTGCTGGAACTCGTCCTCGGTCAGCAGGCCCTGAGCCTTCAGCTCGCCGAGCTCCTTGATCTGGGCCAGCCGGCTGTCGGCGCCCGACTGCGGCGGCGCGGCCTGCTGGGCCTGCTGGTAGGCGTCGGCCTCGTAGGCCTGCTGGTCCTGGGCGGCCCAACGGCCAGCCTGCCGCCGTGACACCCGGTTGGACACCGCCGTGGCGGTCCCCGCGATCACTGCTGTCCGCGCCACACCACGTAGTAGGCCAGGCATTCTCGTCCCCTCTCGGATCTATGGATGCGTCAGACCGACGCGGGTTCGGTGGCGTCGAGGGCGGCCATGAGGTCGTCGGCCGTGACGCGACCGCTGGCGACCAGCTGGGCGCCGCCCTCGCGGAGCGCGGCGGCGAACGGCGCGGCCCAGAGGTTCTCGTAGATGAGGATGCCGGCGGAGTTTCCGGGTTCGAGCACCTTCGCGGCCTCGTCGACATCAGTCTGGTCCAGCAGCCCGGACGACGCTCCCTCGAAGACGGCCAGGTCGAGGGCGCCGTCCCGGTCGAGGTCGGCGATCGTCAACCCGACGACCGAACCGTCCATCTCCTTCCTGACGAACGTCAGGTCAATGATGCGAATGATGCCGCGCTCGACCAGATCCATGAGGATCGGAAAGCCCCGGCCCGTCATGTTGCTGCCGGGAAACTCGACGACCAGGTAGTCGATCGGACCCAGCTGGCTCTTCTTCTCCATGTCAACCTCTCACCGGTTCGCGTGCTACGCGTTCGACGCCGACGCCTCGGAGCGTCCGCTCGGTACTGCGGTGCGGTCAGCGCCGATATGCGCTGACGCCAGAATACTGGCGACCGGTGTTCCGCTGGCCCAAAATCGTTTTTCCTCAGTCCGCATAGTCCACTCCCGCCGGGGAAGTACCAACGCGACTACGGCAGATGCGGGGTTGCGGTGCGACAGAGATCCAGCGGTGACGTCCACGGTGACGCCGACATCGGGGCGGTCGCCGCCCGGAAGGTGGTGCTGCCCCTGGCGTTGGCCCAGTTCATCGCCAGCTACGCCGGAACCAATATGAACGTCGCCATCAGCACGATCGCCGAGAGCCTCGACACGACGGTCGTCGGCATGCAGACCACCATCACGTTGTTCACGCTCACGATGGCGTCATTGATGATTCCGGGCAGCAAACTGTCTGATATCTGGGGACGCAAGGTCTGCTTTATCGCCGGTCTGACAATTTACGGGACCGGGGCGTTCCTGGCCCTGCTCGCGCAGGGACTCGGGCTGATGGTCGTCGGATACTCCCTGCTCGAAGGTGTCGGATCGGCGCTCATGATCCCGCCGATCTACATCCTCATCACGGTGTTGTTCAGCGATATCCGCAGCCGGGCCAAGTATTTCGGCGTGGTGAGCGGCGCGGCCGGCCTCGGCGCCGCCGCCGGCCCGCTCATCGGCGGTCTGCTCACCAGCGCCATCAGCTGGCGGGCGTCGTTCCTGGCGCAGGTGCTCGTCGTGGGCTGGATCATCTTCCTCGCACGCAAGATCGTCGACCCGCCACGACAGACGCCCGCCCCGCAGTTCGACCTTCTCGGCGCGGCGCTGTCGGCGGGTGGTCTGTTCTTCGTCGTGCTCGGCTTCCTCCAGTCCAGCAAGTACGGGTGGTTCAGCTCGTCAACCGATCTGGTGGTGGGGGACACCGTCGTGCTGCCGGCCGGCGGGGTCTCGCCGGTGTGGATCTCGGTGGCGGTCGGCGCGCTGTTCCTGACCGGGTTCTTCTGGCACAGCCGGTCGCGGGAGCGCCGGCGGCGGGACCCGCTGGTGCCGACGCGGCTGTTCCGCAACCGGGTCTCCAACCTCGGACTCACCACCCAGCTGATCCAGTGGCTCATCCTCCAGGGCTCCTTCTTCGTCATCTCGGTGTTCCTGCAACAGGTGCGCCAGTTCAACGCGATCGAGACCGGCCTCATGCTCACTCCAGCCACCATCGGCATCCTGGCGGCGGCGGCTGCGGCCGAGCGGCTGGCTGGGCGGCGGTCGCAGCGGTGGCTGATCCGTTCCGGTTTCGTGGTCACGAGCCTCGGGATGGCGCTGGTGCTCGCCCTGGCCCGGGAGGATTCCAGCGTGTTCAGCTTCGTGCCCGGCCTGCTCCTCATGGGCATCGGCATCGGTGTGATGCTGACGTCGTCGGTGAACGTGGTCCAGTCCGCCTTCCCCGACACCGACCAGGGCGACATCTCGGGCGTCTCGCGCAGCTTCTCCAACCTGGGCTCGTCGCTGGGCACCGCCCTGGCCGGCTCCGTCCTCGTCGCCGCCAGCGTCCCGGGCGGCAAACCGTTCGCGCTGGCCCTCGGCACCCTTCTGGTGATCTCCCTCATCGGCCTCGGCGCGGCCATGTTGCTGCCGCCCGACCGGAAGACCACGCCACGGGCCGGGGAGGCGCCGGCGCCGTCCGGGTCAGGGTGACCGGACGACGCCGCGCGGTGCGCCACCGGGGCCGCGTGGCACGCTTGCCGGCGTGACCCGTCCGCCCCGTGTTCCGCCGCCCGACCCGGACCTCCTGCTACAGGCGGCCGCGCTCGGGCCCGACGGCTCGCTGCGCCGCGACCTGGCCTGCGGTCAGCTGGCGGCCCTGCCGCCCCGGCCCGTGGACCAGGCGATTCTGGCGGGCCTCCGACGGCACGTCAGCCAGGCGTGGCGTCGGGGCTGGTTGCCTGCCGACCTGCTGCGGTTGGTCCGACGCGACTTCGGGGACCTACGCCACGGCATGACCATGGACGCCGTCGTCGCCGAGCTGGATCAGCACGGGCCGGCCGGGGTGGCGTCGTCCTGGCGGGCGCAGCTGGGCGAGGCGACCCGGTGGTGGGCCGACGACGCGACCTGGGCCAGCGAGTGGGCGACCGGCCGCCGGGTGGACCGGATGGCGATGGTGGCCGTGGCCGCGGACGTGCTGGCGCTGCTGTCGGATCTGCCGCGGTTGCCGCTGCTGGGGCCGCCGCCCGGCCAGCCTGGGCACGTCACCACCGCAGGCGAGGACGGACTGGACGAGCGGACCCTGGGCCGGGTTCGGGCGTTGCTCGCCAAGGCCGAGTCCACGACCTTCGCCGAGGAAGCCGAGGCGTACACCCGCAAGGCCCAGGAGCTGATCGCCCGACACCGCGTCGACCGCGCGCTGGTGGCCGCCGCCTCGCCACTGCGCGCCGCGCCGACGGCGACCCGGGTCGGGGTCGACGCCCCCTACGAGGCGGAGAATTCGCTGCTGCTGGCCGGAGTCGCCACCGCGAACCGCTGCCGGTCGGTGTGGTCGACGAACCTCGGCTTCGCCACAGTGTTCGGATTCGCCGATGACGTGCGCCTGGTGGAGCTGCTGTACACGTCGCTGCTGGTGCAGGCGGGCGTGGCGATGGCCGCCGTCGGCGCCGGTCGCGACCGCGCCGGTCGATCGATGCGGCGTTCGTTCCGGCAGTCCTTCCTCGCCGCCTACGCGGTGCGGATAGGCCAGCGTCTGGACGACGCCTCCCGGCTGGAGAACGAACGGGCGGCGGCGGGTCAGCCGGCGTTGCTGCCCGTGCTGGCCGCCCGGGACGAGGCGGTGACGACCCGCGCCGAGCGGATGTTCCCGAAGCTGTCGGCGACGCGCCTGCGGATCAAGGACGGCGCCGGCGCGACTGCCGGCCGCGACGCCGCCGACCAGGCATTACTGCGCCAGGCCGCCATGCCGGCGCTGGGGTCGGCGATGTCGGGCTGAGCGGATCGGCCATGTCGCGGGCGCGCGCCCGCGGTCCGGACGTTGTGTCATCGATCGACGTGTGTCAGTCTTCCCGGACCGGCCCGACCACGGCGCCCGATCGGCGGCGCGTGAGCCGGGACGATGGTTGGGGACCGATGGCCAACACCAACTCCGGGCGCCGGATCACGCCCCCGGCGAGCGGCGCGGACGACACGCGCTCCCTCGCCGTGCTCGGCGTCGTCGCCGTGTTCCTGCCGCCCCTGGCGCTGCTCGTCGCGGCCTCCCTGCGGCCGCCGGGCTCGCCGCCGCCCGCGACGCCGCAGTGGCTGCCCGACCCGGCGTCGCTGGCCGCCTACCCGCAGGCGGTGGCGGTCGCCGGGCTGGCCCAGGCGGCGCTCAACTCCGCCATCGTCTGCCTCATCGCCACACCGCTGAGCCTGCTGGTCGCCTCGTGGGCGGGCTTCGCGCTGAGCCAGGCGCCCCGCCGGGCACGACGCGCCGTCGTCGCGGCCTCGCTGCTGGCGCTGACGGCGCCGGCCAGCGCCCTGCTCGTGCCCCGGTTCGCCCTCTACCGGGGGCTGCACCTGACTGACACGCTCGTCCCGCTCATCGCCCCCGCGCTCATCGCCACCTCACCGCTGTACCCGCTGGTGTACCTGCTGGCGTTCCGCGCCATTCCCGCCGACCTGTACGAGGAGTGCCGGTTGGCCGGACTGTCGCCATGGCGGACCTGGTGGCGGCTGGGAGTTCCGCTGACCGTTCCGGTCTCGGCCGGGTTGGGCGCGTTCGTCTTCGTCACCACCTGGTCGAACGTCGTCGACCCGCTGATCTACCTGTACGACCGGGAGCGCTTCACCGTGCCGTTGGCGCTGCGCTCGCTGACGACGCTGGACACCACCGACACCCCCGTGCTGCTCGCCGGCGCCGTCCTGGCCACCGCTCCCGCGTTGCTGGTGTTCGGCGTCGCCCAGTGGCTGATGCGCCGGCGTCACAGCTGACCGACGAAGGAGAACACACGACATGGGACTGCGTCGACGCATCATCGCCGCCGTGGCGGCGGCGACCCTGGTGGCCACGACGGCCGGCTGCTCGGGGGAGGACGCCGCGGACGGTCGGGTGTCGCTGCTGGTCTTCGGCAGCCCCGACGAGCTGGCGGCGTACCGGACCCTCGCGTCGGCGTACCAGAAGACCGCCGGCGGCGCGACGGTGTCGCTCATCGAGGCCACCGACCGGGAGGACCTCATCACCCGGCTCAGCACCTCCCTGGCCGGCGGCGAGCCGCCGGACCTGTTCCTCATGAACTACCGGTTCTACGGCCAGTTCGCCGCCCGCGACGCCCTCACGCCCCTCGACGAGCGACTCGCCGCGTCGACAACCCTGCGGGCGGCGGATCTGTACCCGCAGGCGACGGCGGCGTTCCAGTGGCGGGGCCGGCAGCTGTGCCTGCCGCAGAACGTCTCTAGCCTCGTCGTCTACTACAACCGGGACCTGTTCCGCCGTTACGCCGTGCCCGAGCCCGCCGCCGACTGGACCTGGAACGACTTCGTCGCCACCGCGATCGGTCTCACCCGTGACGTGCATGGCCGGACCGTCAAGGGCGCCGAGCCGGAGACCGCGCCGGCGCCGGTGGCCGTCCACGGGCTGGGCATGGACCCGGAGCTGATCCGGTTGGCGCCGCTGGTGTGGTCGTTCGGCGGCGCTCTCGTCGACGACCCGCGGCGGCCCACCCGGTTGACGCTCGACACGCCGCAGGCGCGGGCGGCGCTCGCCGAGTTCGTGGCGCTGCGCGGCACGCACGGGGTGACGCCGCTGGACGAGGAGGCGGAGAGTCATGATCTGGAGAGCCGCTTCGTCAACGGCAAGCTGGGCATGCTGATGTCGTCCCGGCGCTCCACGACGACGCTGCGACGCAGCGCCGGCTTCGACTGGGACGTGGCGCCGTTCCCGGTCGCCGGCACGCCCGCCGGCATCCTGCATTCCGACGCCTACTGCATGCCCCGGGGCGCGGCGAACCCGGACGGGGCGTGGCGCTTCGTCGAGTACGCGCTCGGGCCAGCCGGCGCCAGGGTGATGGCCGCGACCGGCCGCACGGTGCCGTCGCTGCGGTCGGTGGCCGAGTCCCCGGCGTTCCTGGACCCCGGCGCCCGGCCCCGGCGGGCGAAGGTGTTCCTCGACGCGATCCCCACGATCCGCCGGACCCCCGCCATCTCCACCTGGCCGCAGATCGAGGACATCACCGCCGACCTGTTGGAGAACGCTTTCTACCGCGGCGACGACCTCACCACGGTGGTGGCCGAGCTGGACCGGCAGACCCGTCCGCTGTTCGCCCGCGGCGAGGCGTCGTCGTGACCGACCTGGCGACCGCCGACGGCGTGCGGCTCAGCGGCCTCAAGGTCGCCCACGGCGACGTGGTGGCGCTGCGCGGCGTTGACCTGACCGTGCGGCGCGGGGAGCTGCTGGTCGTGGTCGGCCCGTCGGGGGCGGGAAAGTCGACGCTGCTGCGCGCCGTCGCCGGCCTGGAGAACCCGTGCGCCGGAACCGTCCACTTCGGTGACCGGGAGGTCACCCGGGTCCGGCCGGGCGAGCGCCAGGTGGCGATGGTGTTCCAGTCCTACGCCCTCTTTCCGCATCTGGATGTCGCCGCGAACATCGCCTTCGGGCTGCGGGCCCGCGGGGTACGGAGCGCCGAGGCGCGGCGCCTGGCCGCCGCGGCGGCGACCGTGGTGGGCTGCGGTCACCTGCTGGCCAGGCGCCCGGCGCAGCTGTCCGGCGGGGAGCGGCAGCGGGTGGCCCTGGCCCGCGCGTTGGTGCGCGAGCCAAAGGTCCTGCTGCTGGACGAGCCGATGTCGCAGTTGGACCCGCAGCTGCGGGTGAGTATGCGCGCCGAGCTGCGCGCCCTGCACGACCGGGTGGGCGGCACGACGATCCACGTCACCCACGACCAGGCCGAGGCGATGGCGCTGGCGGATCGGCTGGCGGTCCTCAACGACGGCGTCGTCGTGCAGGTCGGCACGCCGACGCAGGTCTGGGGGGCTCCGGCGACGGACTTCGTGGCCAGGTTCGTCGGGGCGCTGCCGATGAACCTGTTCCCGGCGGACGCCCCGTGGCGTCCGGCCGGGGTCCGGCCGCCGACCGGCGGCCAGTGGGGGGTGCGTGCCGAGGCCGTCGGGCTGGCGCCGGCGGGCGCGGACGACGACGGGCAGGCCGAGGTGGTCCGGGTGGAGCCGATGGGCGCCGACCTGCACGTCCACCTGCGGGTGGGCGGGAACCCGCTGGTCGCCCGGGCGCCGGCCGGCACGGTCGACGGGCTGACCGGGCGGGTGACGCTGCGGGTGGACCCGGCCGCCGTGCACCTGTTCGACGCCGATGGCCGGCGGCTGCCGTGAGCCGGACCCGGGACGGACGGCAGCTGTCCATGATGCTGGCGCCGTACCTGGTCGGTCTGGTGGCGCTGGTTTTCGTGCCGGCCCTGGTCACGGTGGCGATGTCCGGCACGGAGTGGGACCTCATCACCGCCCCGCGCTGGGTGGGCGCGGAGAACTTCATCGAGCTGGCGCGCAGCGACGCGTTCCGCGCCGCCCTGTCGAACTCGTTGACCTTCGCGGTGGTCGCCGTCCCGCTCCGGTTGGCGTTGGCCTGCGGTCTGGCGTTGCTGTTGCAGCGGCGCACCCGTGGGGTGGGCGCCGCCCGGACCGCCGCGCTGTTGCCCACGGCGGTGCCGGAGGTGGCGTACGGCCTCATGTGGCTGTGGCTGCTCAACCCGCTGTACGGGCCGTTGAACCAGCTGCTCACCGTCGGCGGCGAGAACGGCCGCACCGCCTGGGGCACGCTGCCGCCGCAGTGGCTGACCGATCCGCAGCACGCCCGGGCCGGCATCGTCCTCATGAGCGTGTTCACGATGGGTGAGATGCTGGTGATCCTGCTGGCCGCGCGGCGGGCCCTGCCGGCCGACTGCTACGCGTTGGCCGCGCTGGAGGGCGCCCGGCCGTGGCAGGTGCTGCGCCGGGTGACCCTGCCGTTGATCGCGCCGGTGCTGGCGCTGCTGACGCTGCGTGACACGATCGGCAGCCTTCAGGTCTCGTTCGTGCCGGCGCTCATTGTCACCGACGGCGGGCCGCCGCAGTACGCCACGACGTACCTGTCGTACTTCGTGTACCGCAACGCGTTCGAGTACCTGCGGTACGGATACGCGGCGGCGGCCACCGTCCTCATGCTGCTGCTGACGGTGGCCGCCGTGGTGGCGCAGTGGCGGTTGCTGCGCCGGATGCGGTGGTGAGCGGCGACGCTCAGCCGGCGAGCCGGTAGATACCCAGCCCGAAGGTGGCGGCGGTGACGAGCGTGCGACCGCCGGAGGTGGTGGTCTCCAGGTCGAACACCGGGACGTTCGGCAGGCCGGCGCCGGCAGGCGTCCACTCGCCGCCGGCGCTGGCGGCGGTGAAGACGCCGACGTCGGTGGCCACGTACAGCCGCTTCCGGTCAGCCGGGTCCACCACGACGTCGTTGACCGGCGCGTTCGGTAGCCCGGTGGAGATGTTCCGCCAGGACCGGCCCCCGTTGGTGGTCTCGAAGACGTGCGACGCGTGGTCGTCGACGGTGAAACCGGAGAGCGTCACGTACGCCCGTTCGGCGTCGGTGGGATCGACGGCTACCCGCGTGATCCACCGCTGAGGCAGTCCGGCGGTGATCTCGGTCCAGCCCTGGCCGGTGTTCCGGGTGATCCACATGCGCCCGTCGTCGGTGCCAACGTAGATCACCTTGGTGTCGCTGGCGGCGATGCCGATCGTGCTGATCGTGTTGTAGCTGCTGCTGCCGGAGGGACCCCGGCTCAGGTCGGGGCTGATCGCGCTGAACGCCGCGGCGGAGTTGGTGGAGCGGTTCAGCCGTTCCCCGCCGTAGTAGACGACCGACGGGTTCTTCGGGTCGAGAACGACCGGTGTCAGCCATGCCCGCCGGGATGAGGTGGTCTGGCCGAACGGCTGCATCGAGTTGCCGCCGTTGGTGGAGTAGCTGCACGCGCCGTTCTGCGAGCAGGCATACAGTTTGTCGCGGTTGGTCGGGTCGATGACGTTGGCCAGGCCGTCGCCGCCGAGGTGCGAGCCCCAGCCCGCCCAGGACCGGACCGACCCGTTGTCCTGGAGGCCGCCGGCGATCCGGGACGGGTCCTGCGCGGACACGGCGACGGTGTAGAACTGCATGTTCGCCAGGTTCCGGGCCCTGGTCCACTGTCCGCTGACACTGCCGCCGGTGGTGGACCGGTAGAAGCCGCCGTCGTTGCCGATGAACACCCGCCCGGCCACGCGCGGATCGAACGCCAACCCGTGCTGGTCGGCGTGGATGCCGCCGCTGCTGCGCCAGGTCTGTCCGGCGTCGGTGGACTCCTGCATCGGAACGCCCGCGGAGAAGACCCGGGTCGGCTTGGCGGGGTCGACCCAGAGCCGTCCGAACCACCAGGCGAAACCGCCGGTGGACAGGCCGCTGCCCATCGCCTTCCAGGTGGCGCCCTTGTCGGTCGAGGTCCAGGCGCCGAGCAGTTCGCCGGCGTCATCGGACCAGATGGTGTAAACGCGTTGCGGGTCGCTCGGCGCGACGGCGACGCCGATGCGGCCGCCCCGGGGTCCGGCCGCTGGCAGTCCGCCGGCGAGGCGGGTGAACGTCGCGCCGCCGTCGGTGGAGCGGTACAGGCCGCTGCCGGGCCCGCCGTACGGTCGGGTCCCCGGCGTGCGGCGGTGCTCCCACGCCGCGGCGAAGATCGTGTTGGGGTCCGCGGCGCTGATCGCGACGTCGATGACGCCGGTGGCGGGGTTGTCGCCGGCCAGCGCCAGCTTCCAGGTGTCGCCGCGGTTCGTGGAGGCGTAGAGGCCGCGGGATCCGCCGGCGCCGAAGAGCCGGCCGCTGGCGGCCACGAAGACCCGATTCGGGTTGGTGGGGTCCACGACGATCCGGCCGATCCGTTCGGTGTCGGTCAACCCGATCGACTGCCAGGTCGCGCCGGCGTCGGTGGAACGGTAGACGCCCGCGCCGCCGAACGAGGTGCTCCCGCCGCCAGGGTTGGACTCGCCCGTGCCGGCGTACAACACGCCGTCGGAGCCGATGGCCAGCGCGCCGACGGGCTGCGGCAGCTCCGGCGACCAGGCGTAGGCCATGCTCTGCCCGCCGTCGGTGCTCTTCCAGACGCCGCCGGAGGCGGACGCGGCGTAGACGGTGTCGGGCCGGATCGGGTCCACGACGACGTCGGTCAGCCGTCCGCCCAGGTTGCTCGGGCCGAGCGCGGACCAGCTCGCGGCATCGGCGCGCAGCCCTCGGCGCAGGGTCGCGGCCTGCGCCTGCGCCTTGAGCCCCCGCTGCCCGATGTCGACCGTGCCGCCGCTGGCGCGGGCGCGGTCGAACCATTCGTCCGCGCCCGCCGGGCCCTGTTCGCCTGGCGGCTCGGCGACGACGGGACTGGCGCCGCCGGTGTCGCGTGCGGCGACGGCCGCCGTGACAGCGAGGGCCGCTGCCACGAGGCCGATTCCGGCTCTCCGGGCAAAAGTATTCATCTTAGCCGCCAAGGTAGCTCGATAGACAAGTTCCGATATTCTCGCGCGTCCTGGCGGCTGAGGGAAGCGCCGAATATTCCACGGTGGCCGAGGCTGTGATCGGCCGGGTGCGGCCACCGCGGACAAGGCGCCCGTAAATGGTGGGAACTTTCACCCGGGCCAGGACGACTACCAGGTAGTCATCCACTGCAATGGGAGGATCCTCGATGCGTCACACCTCTGCGCGCGGCTGGGCCGTCCGGTCTGCCGCCCTGCTCGCCGCCACAGTTTTGGCCGCGCCGCTGGCCGGTTGCGGGTCGGAGGATTCGTCGTCCACGGCGGCGCCGAGCTCAGCGGCCGCCGAGCCGGTGCGGATCGAAGACCCGTGGGTCAAAGCCGCCGACAAGGGGATGACCGCGGCGTTCGGGACGCTGGTCAACGACTCCGAGACCGATGTGACCGTCACCAGCGCCGCGACCGCCATCTCTCCGGTCGAGCTGCACCAGATGGCCATGAAGGACGGCAAGATGGTCATGCAGGTCAAGCCGGGTGGCCTCCTGGTCAAGGCCAGGAGCTCTCACAAGCTGGAGCCGGGCGGAGACCATCTCATGTTGATGGCGCTCAAGGGTCCGGTAGCCGCCGGCGAGCAGTTGTCCTTCACCCTCACCCTCGCCGACGGCAAGACCGTGGCCTTCAGCGCCGTGGCCAAGCCCTTCACCGGCGCAGGCGAGGACTACGTGCCCGGCCATGGCGAGAGCCCGGCGCCCAGCGCGAGCGCCAAGCCGTCAGCCACCGCTAAGCCATGACCGAGGGGTCCAGCGACGGCGCGACGAGCGGCGGGTCCTACCGCGCCGCGGTGAGCCGGCGCTCGCTGCTCACCGGCGGCGCGGTCGCGGCCGGCGGTGTCCTGGTCGGCGGGGCCGCGACCGCCGCCGACAGCTCCGGCGCTGGCCTGTCCTCGCCAGGGGCGACGCTGATCGCGTCGTCGGTTGAGCCGTTCCATGGCCCTCGCCAGGCAGGCGTTGGCACCGAAGCGCAGGCCCACGCGGCGTTCGTAGCGTTGACGCTGCGCCCTGGCGTCGGGCGGGTCGAGCTGGGTCGGATGCTGCGGCTGCTCAGCGACGACGCCGCCCGACTCACCCAGGGACGACCGGCGCTGGCCGACACCGAACCGGAGCTCGGTCAGCTCCCGGCCCGGCTCACCGTCACCTTCGGCTTCGGCCCCGGCCTGTACCGGGCGGCGGGTCTGGAAGCCCGCCGCCCGACCTCCGTCGCGGACCTGCCCTCATTTCCGATCGACCGGCTCCAACCCCGGTGGTCCGGCGGCGACCTCCTGCTCCAGGTCTGTGCCGACGACCCGATCACCGTCGCGCACACCCAACGGGTCATGATCAAAGACAGCCGTCCGTTCGCGACCGTGCGCTGGGTGCAGCAGGGCTTCCGCAGGGCCGCCGGCGCCGAGCCCGGCCGCACCCAGCGGAACCTGTTCGGCCAGCTCGACGGCACCGCCAATCCCGTCGGCGCGCCCCTGGACACGGCGGTGTGGACGCCCGACGGGCCGGACTGGCTCCGCGACAGCACCACCCTGGTGCTGCGGCGCATCAGCATGAACCTGGAAACCTGGGATCTGCTCGGCCGCCCCGAACGGGAGCTGGCCGTGGGCCGGCGCCTCGACACCGGCGCCCCGCTCACCGGCGCCGCCGAACACGACGCTCCGGACTTCAAGGCCACCGGCCCCGAAGGCCTGACCGTCATCCCGGACTTCTCCCACATCACCCGAGCCCACGTCACCGACGACCGGCTCAGGATTCTGCGGCGTCCGTACAACTACGACGGGACGCCCACCGCCCAGGGCAACGCTGACAGTGGACTGATCTTCGCCTCCTACCAGGCCGATATCGCCCGGCAGTTCGTGCCAATCCAGCAGCGCCTGGCCCAGAAGGACCTACTCAACGAGTGGACCACCCCGATCGGCTCGGCGGTCTTCGCCATCCCACCCGGCTGCCCGCCCGGGGGCTGGATCGGCCAGCAACTACTCGGTTGACAACCGGAACCAGGAGAGCGCCGATGCCAGCACCCACCCGACGCCGGACAGCCAAGGTTCTCGCCGCGTCCGCGGCTGCCGCGCTGCTGGTGGCGCTCGCGCCAGCCGCGCCCGCAGCGGCGCACAACCAGCTCCTGTCGGCCGTACCCGCGAAGAACGCCACCGTCACCAAGGCCCCGAAGGCGATCGACCTGGTGTTTCTGGAGGAGCCCGACGCCGGGTTCACCACGGTCCTGCTCACCGACGCCGCGCAACAACAGACGCCCCTGGGCCCGCCGACGGTCCGCGGGACCAAGGCCACTGTCGCCGTCACTGGCCAGCTGGCCAACGGCGTCTACCAGGTGGCATACCGGGTGGTCTCCATCGACGGCCATCCGGTGCAGGGCTCCTTCCGCTTCACCGTCGCCGACCCGGCCGCCCCGCCGCCGGTGGCCGTGACACCGTCCCCGGCGGCGCCGACCGCCGACGCCGGGTTGGCGGCGTCGGCCAGCGGCTGGCCGACGTGGTCGCTGGTCGGCGGAGGGGCGGCCGTCACGGCGCTCATCGTCGGCACTCTGTTCCTGACCCGCCGCCGATCCGGTCGGTAGTCCCGATCGCCGTCAGATGAAAACGACCGCCGCCAGCCACAACGCCACCGCCGCGTACAGGAGACGTAACGCCAACGCCACCCGGCGGAATTTGTCGTCGGCGATGATGTTGGCACGCCACAGCTGTTCGGCCAGCGCATCGCTGAGCGTCGCCGGGTCGCTGCTGGCACGCAGCCAGTCCGATAGGAACAGCTCCTTGTCACAGCGGTATTGCCGGGCAAGCCGTCCGCTCTGGTGCACCGCGCCCATCGCCTCCTCGGCCGGTCGTGGGGCCAGGGTGGCAAGTGCTAGCAGCGCGCTGCCGACGACCACAACCAGGACGCTGCCGACGAGCAGGCCGGTGCGGCTGCCGACGCGCCCCGGAACGCCGGTGTGGACAATGAGTCCGGTGAACACCCCGGCGATGGTGAGTACCGCGCCGGCCTTGACGTCGGCGAACCGGATCGCCTCCTGAACCTGTTGCAGGGCCCGCCAGGTGGCGTCGAGGCGGTGGGCGGTCGCGTCGGCGGTCATGCCTCGGCCTCCAGTCGGGTGGCGCCGTTCGGGTCGGAGCGAGGCCGCGGCGGCTGGGTCGGTGGCAGCTCGTCGACCAGCTCGTCCTGGCCGTAGGCGCGGAAAATGGCCGGTAGCTGCCGGATCAGGTGCGTCCGCTCCAGCGGCTGAAGGCCGCCGAGGAATCGCTCGATCGTCGTGGCCAGGGTGCTGCCTTCTGGTTCTCGGGACGGTGCGGTAGCGCCGCCGGTGAGGGCTTGGGCAATCGCCTCGAAACGGCCGCCAGCCAGCGTTTCCAGGTCGTTCGGGTGTTCGGTGTGCCAGTACATTCGGGCGAGGTCCGGCTTGCTGAAAATCTCGTCGCGCAGGTACACGCGTTCGGCGTGCCTGGCACGGCGTTCCGCCTCCAGACGAACCAGCTCACCGGCCCGCCGCTGATGTTCCGCGGTGCGGGCGAGCGCCTCCGCGTTGGTCAGCACTGTGGCCCGAAGGCTCACGACGACCGCGTCGAGACCGGGAATCTGGCGCGGCGCCCGGCCGGCCGTATCGACCATCCCGGCGAGGCTGGCCGCCTCGGTGACCGGCAGCAGTCGGGAGCGCGCGGCAAGTTCCTGCCGCAGGCGTTCGCGGACCGTCTGGCGGTCCGCCCGGCCTTCGACGGTCGTGGTCAGCACCACATCGAAGGCGACGTCTGGCACGACGCTGGGCAGTTGCGCCACATAGTCGTCGTGCCAGACCGGCGATGGCGCCGGCGGAACCGCCGGCTCTACCAGCGGGCCGAACAAGGTGTCGGCCAGCAGCCGTAAGAGCGCACGGACTCCCATCAGCTGATTCCTCCCGTGTTCAGCGGATCGGCGCGGTGCAGCGCGCGGTGGACGACGTCGCGGGTAGCTGCCACCGCCGGCGTCCGGTCGTCGGGGCGCCAGTGGAAGGCGAGCGCGCACATGCGCGCGGCGCGGCGGGCGCCAGCGCCGGGCTGGCTGACCACTTCGGCCAGCAACTCCGCGACGACGGCGGTATCTTCCTGACTGACGTGGCCGGCCTCCAACAGCGCCCAGATCAGCGCGGCGCCACCTTCCGGGGTGACGATTCCAGCGAATGGCGTGGCCAGCGACTCCACCAGCTCCTGCCGCCACGGGCCGGGACCGGAAATCATGTGGAGCAGATCGGCGCCGGCGAGGTCGGCCAGCGCCAGCCGCCCGGTACGGGCGCGTGGCGCCTGGCTGGCGCACCACGTTGTCAGCCGGCTCAGCACGGTGGGGCGCAGCGCCGGTTGGCGCCACATGCTCGCCACCGCGGACCGTACCTCGGCGCTGAATTGGTCGTCGGCGCGGTCAGCGATGTGACCCAGCCGGGTCAGCGACACCCGTGGGTAGAGCGTCGCGAAGTCGTCCCGGCAGACCGCGGCGACCACGGTGCGCCGTGCCACGTCGCCGTCCTGGGACCACTCGTACAGGCGTTGGCGCACATGTCTGCCGACCTCCTCGCTTGCCGCCAACGCGGTGACCGCGTCGACCAGATAGGGCCGCAGGCTGGGGATCTTCGCCCAGTGGTGAAGGTGGGTGACCAGGGAGTGGTCGCGGTGACGCATCGACATCCGCACCGTGAGATCGGCAAGCCGGCTGGCGAAGGCGCGTTGCAGGTCTCCGCTGGGGTTGCCGGCGTAGCGCGCCGCCCACCCCCACAGCTGCGGCCAGACCGCCGCCGACCGGTCTTTTCTGACGAACGCCACAATGCTCTCGGCGTACTCGGCGCGGGGGAACCGCAGCCCGCTCGCAGCTTCCTCCGCTTCGACCTGCTTGGTCAGTTCCCGTAGACCCGCACAGCCCAGCCCCTCGCGGTGCTCGATCGGGATCTCGCCCAGCTCGCGGCCAAGATGATGCGCGGCGTCGAGGATCACCGGTGCGGGCAGCCCTTCCAGCATCGCCGCGGCGACGGCGAAATGCCGCTCCCGCACGTCGGGATGCTGGCGGAACCAGTCGGCGAGCACGGCGGTCCAGTCGTGGTAGGCGGCCCCGATCTCCTCGGCCCAGTCAGCCGCCGTGGCATGTGGCTCTGCCGCCACCACCTCAGCGGCGATTCCCGCCAGCCTCACCGCGTCGCTCGTGGTCGCCTGCGCCACCAGTCCGGCGATCTCCGGCGTGTGCAGCAGCGCCGCGGCCTCGGCCGGACAACGCTGCCGCAGCACGGCGGCTGGGGCCGGCGGACGCACCCGCAGCACCCCAGGGTGGTGGTGGCCGCCGAGCGCCACCCAGCCGTCCGGCGTCGCTGTCACGACGAGCCGGGACCCGTCCCGCCGTAGTCGGTTGGCGAATCCCTCGACCAGCGTCGCCAGCTCAGCGTTGCCCGGCGCCTCCTCAAGCCGCAGCAGGTAACCAGCCTCCGCCTCAGCGACGATCTTGTCCGGATTGAAGTCGTCAGCTACATCGGGAATCGCGTGCAGCGGCCGTTGTGGGAGCAGCCCGTCCAGGAAGGCCACCGCGGCGGTGCGGAGGCCGGTGCCCGGCTTGCCGAGGAGCACCACATAGGACGAGTCCTTGACCTGCGTGATCGCCGTCGCCAGGTCCATCACATGATCAGGCTGGTCGACCTGGGTGATCTCCCGCTCCACGTATCCGGCGACCATCCGCTGGACCGTGGCCGGCGCGAGCATCTGCGCGGCGATGAAACGGTCCAACACGGTCCTGATGACCACCTGCCCGACGCCGCTGATGTGAGCGTTCTCCGCCATGTCGATGGAGAGGCTCCCTTCGAGGGTCTCCACCATCACCCCATGGTTGTCCCGCACCTGACTGACCGGCGCCGGTTCCGGCGTCGGGGTCTCGTGACGGTCAGACTCGGCCGGGTGTTCGTCGTAGGTCATGCCGGGCCGCCGGCGCCGATGCGGCCGATGTGCATGGTTCCGCTCATCCGGTCGATGACCTGACCGTGGTTGGTCTGCACCGACGCTCTGGCGCGGGCCGGCGTGGCAGCGGGCGCGCCATCGGGCCTCACGGCGTCGCCCGCTAGGGCTGGAGCATCGCCGCCGCCGCCAGAGGGCGCCGGCACATACACCCACGCCGGCTGCTGGAACGACTTGCCCGCCACGGTGGCCGTGACCGCGCGGAAGTGGTCGATGTGCAGGCCCGCGTAGCCCGCGTCCACAACGTCGTGGAAGACCCGGTCGGAGATGACCAGCGCGACCAGCGTCACCCGCGCGCTGTTGCGGGCGAGCGCGTCCTTGACCGCGTCGCAGTCCAACAGGCGGTGGGTGTCGTTGCGGGCGTCCCCGTTACCGCTCACCCCGTAGGCGCCGACCTCGGTAGGCAGGGGGCCAACGTGGACAGCCACCCGGAGGCGCAGCGCGTCGCCGGTCTCCCTACGCAGCCGGTCCAGCCGCTGTTGCAGCAGGTCCGGGAACGGATGGATGAGGTAGGGCAGGCAGCGGGTGGGCAAACCGGCGGCGAACCCGTCGCCGGTGTGGCCAAAGAATCCCCGCGACGCCCATTCGTCGGCCATCCCGGCGGCCGAGACCACCTCGCCGACGAGCGTCGGGATGAGCTGTGCCACGTGGTCGTGGCTGCTGCCCGGCCGGCTGGTGAACCCGGCGGCGTCTACCGCCAGAATCGCCTGGTACGGCGGCAGGGGACGAGACTGTTCGTAGGGGGTGAACTGCACGATCGCTCCTCAGGTCCAGGTGACTGACGAGTCGATCGTGCAGAGCGAGGGCGGGTCTGCGCTGCCCAGAACTGGGCAGCGGGACAGTGGGACATCCGCTAAGACCGTGTGTCAGTTGGGGTTGTTGCTGGTCAACAGGTCGAGGCGGACGGCGCGGCGGTAGCAGATGACAGCGCATGCAGCAGCAACGAATGCG
>NZ_BAAARY010000014.1:0-104663 GCF_039532605.1 Pilimelia columellifera subsp. columellifera | reverse complement strand
GGCTACAACCAGCGCTGCGAACCGTTCCGCTGGACCAAAACCGCCGCCGACATCCTCACCAAAGCCAACCGTCAAAAGACCTCAGACACGCGATACTAGGTCCGCTCCGAGTCCATTTTGATGCTAGCGGCCCGCGCCTTGAGGAATCAGAGTCTCAAAGGACCTTGCCGAGTCCTGGCCCGTGTAGTACGAGTTCCGGTACGGGCGAGTTTCCTGTCTTGTTTCAGCTGATCCGTAGAAGTCCCGGCTGGCGTCGGCACTCATCTTGATCGGAAGCAAGTATCTCCGTTCCGGCAAGTGCGGCGGTGGGAGGTCCTCCGGTAGAGACGGCAGCCGTGTCCAAGGAGGTGCGGAGCACGAATGCTCCTCCTGATGAGATGTCATGAGATTGGGTGGGCCTCCATGAAGGCCAATTGAAGACCCACCCGTTGCCACGCCTCACCTCAGCCGGCAGCGATTAGCGCAGTAACGGCCTCCGGCATTTCTTGGCGTGACAGGAAGAACGTTGGCGTGGTCCTGACCTGCGGGTCGAGGTTGTTGCACAGAGTTGCCGTTGACTCTCGACGGTGGTGCGTTCACGATGGTGTCGCGGCAATGTCGTCCAACATCCGGGGCATGGAGGAACATCGTGGAGTTAGAGTTTCTGGGCAAGGACCCTGCCTCGACAGGAGGCAACTGTCCGAGCTTGTACCGCACCGACCGTGACAGCTACGTCGTCCAGGGCTGGGCGGTGACAGACCCTGCGGCGCTCGTCGCGCTAGACATTCCGGAGGGGGAGACTGCGGTGGAGATCCCAGCTCGGATGCTGGCGTTGTTCCAGGGTCGCCGATGAGAAAGCTGTCCTACCAGGAGTTCGTCAGTGCCTACAAGTCGATCACATCTTCGTGGGCGCACATGGAGTTACGGGACGGCTACGGGGCACCAGGCGAGAATCCCGCTCTTGACCGCTGGCTGGATACGGGCCACGACGACGGCGAGTGGCTGGCTGACTGGTACCGCACTGTTGAGGATCTGGGCGCCGCGGGCAAGGCGATGCGCCGGCTGAAGGTGGTCTCCGAGCCGCTCAGCGGCTACCACCGGTGGGTGCGCGACAGCGGAAACGCTGACCGCATCGTGGCCTGTGGTGAGTTGACCCGTTGGGTCAGCCGGGAGGTTGTGGCAGAGGCCAACGTTCTGTTGCCCGCTGCTGACTTTTACGTCTTGGACGACCGTCGGGTAATGTTTCTGTACTTCGCTGGCAGTGGTGAGCCAACCTCATACTCAATCACTGATGATCCCATCATTGTCGCCGCGTGCTCAACAGCTTTCGAGCAGGCTTGGAAGCTGTCTATCAACCACGATGTCTACCGATCCCTATAGGCCCGTCGCCCAAGCTCGTCGCGACTTTGGCGCTCGCCTGCGCGCTATTCGTAAAGGAGCGGGCTTGACCGCAAGGTATTTGGCGGATCAGTCGGGGATGCACTACACGCGGGTGTCTAAGCTGGAAAACGGCGTTCTGAACCCTACTGAGCAGAACATCCGTGAGTGGTGTCGCATCTGTGGCGCCGAGGATCAGGCGCAGGATCTGCTGTCTATCCTGCGAGCTGTCGACTCGGCGTACGTTGAGTGGCGAACTCGCGCGATGGAGGGGATGCGCCGTAGCCAAGGGCCAAGTTCTCTGCCTCTGTACGAGCGCACCTCGACCTTCCGAATCCACGAGCCGCTGTAGTGCCTGGCATTCTCCAAACCGCGGCTTACATGTCTGGATCTTCGACTCAGGCTCGGTCTACTTGGAAACCCCGACGGCTGAGCTGAAGGTCACGCGCCTTCAGGAGGTGCAGCAGTACGAGCGTCTGTTTTCACTCCTCCAGGCCCAGGCCGTCTACGGAAGGGACGCCCGCCGGCTGATCACCAAGGCGATGGACGGCCTGTAGCAGCGTGCCCGTCCAGGAATAGCGTCCAGCCACTTCCGAGAGTTGGTCATGCAGGCGTGCGACGTAGGCCAGCATTCTGCGCTTCCCCAACGACTTCGTGTGGCTGGGTCTGAAAGCGGAGCTCAGGTGTCCGTTCCATCGCCATGAGGCTGAAATCTCAGACAAATCGAGTTGATGCAGTACCGGGCATTCTCAGGCGTGTATCCCTCGCCGTAGAACACGTGCCCTAGGTGGCTGTCGCAGGTCGTACACCGGACCTCTGTGCGGACCATCCCCTGGGAAGAATCCTCCAGTAGGCGCACGGCGTCTGGTTGAGAGAACGAGAAGCTCGGCCAGCCGCATCCGGAATGGAACTTGGTGTCGCTGTGGAACAGCGCAGCGCCGCAGGCCCGGCAGCTGTACGTCCCAGCGGCGGAGGTGTCGACGTAGGCGCCGGTGAACGGGGCTTCGGTCCCGCCCTGGCGGAGGACCCGGAACTCCTCGGGGGAGAGGCGCACCTGCCAGTCGGCTTCGGTGGATGGCAACTCGGGGTCGCTCGGTGGCGTTGCGGCGGGACTGCTCATAGGTCCTACGGTACGACGGCTTGTCGGCGTGGCCATGGACGGCTATTCCTCTGACATTTATAAAATGGGCAAAAGGGACATTAAACTCATTAAGGAATAAATAGCGAATCGGCTACACGTATGAGCGAATAGACGCAATTCATACTAAATGGAGATAGCTCCTCTCTAGTGTCGAGCCAGCGGAACTGGCCATATTTCGGCCGCCCATTCGACACAGGAAGTGAGCTATGACGAGAACTCAGCGGGCCGTGCTCGGCTCCGCCATCGTCGCCGGCGTAGCTGGCGTAGGATTCGGCCTGACCGCGTCCGCGGGCACGGCTGTCGGCCGAGCGCAGGTCCAGCCCACGCCGACGCTCGCGCCCGACGACCAAGCCGCGCCGCTGCCGACCTCCGGCGGTCGTGGGAAGCCCGCCGGCTACGGCTACGGCCCCACTCCGACCCCGAGCACACCGCCGGCCACGACGCCGCCGGCGGTGCTCGGCACCCAGGCGCCGTACCCGACCGAGGAGTTGCCAGCGGCCCAGCTACCCGTCACCGGTCTGCCGGCGGCGCTGACCGCGTTAGCCGGCGGACTTCTCACCCTCGGTGGAATCTCGTTGCGGGTCGCGTTCCGCCGCCGGAACGACTGACATCGAACGTGGCCCTCGGCGTCGGTCCGGCGCCGTAGGGTCGCGGGCATGGGGTCGACGGCGTCGTCAGCGGCCGCCGTCGGCGCCACTGTCGAGATCGAGGTGGCGGGACGCGCGGTCCGGTTGAGTAGCCCGAACAAGATCGTGTTCCCGGAGCGCGGCTTCACCAAGCGTGACGTCTTCGACTACTACCTCGCCGCGGGCGACGGCATTCTCCGTGCGCTGTCCCGGCGCCCGACGATGCTGCAACGCTTTCCCGACGGCCTCGGCGGCGAGACGTTCTTCCAGAAGCGGGTGCCCACCAAGGGCGTGCCCGCCTGGATCGAGACGGCCCGCATCGCGTTCCCCAGCGGCCGCACCGCTGACGAACTGTGCCCGGCCGATCTAGCCCACGTCGCCTGGGCCGCGCAGATGGGCACGATCGTTTTCCATCCCTGGCCGGTGCGCGGCGACGACGTCGACCACCCCGACGAGCTGCGGATCGACCTCGACCCCCAGCCGGGCACCGACTTCGCCGACGCTGTCGTCGTTGCCGGGGAGGCCCACGCTCTGCTCGACGAGTTGGGACTCGTCGGCTACCCCAAGACTTCCGGCGGTCGCGGCGTGCACATCTACGTGCGGATCGCGCCACGGTGGACGTTCGTCGAGGTCCGCCGGGCGGCGATCGCCTTCGCCCGCGCTCTGGAGCGCCGCCGGCCCGACCTGGTCACCACCAAGTGGTGGAAGGAGGAGCGGGGCGCGAAGGTTTTCGTGGACTACAACCAGATGGCCCGCGACCGGACCATTGCCTGCGCGTACTCCCTGCGGGCCACCGCTCGGGCGACAGTCTCCACCCCGGTCAGCTGGGCTGAGCTGACCGACATCGAGCCCGACGACTTTGACCTGCGGACCGTTCCCGCCCGGGTCGCCGCCGGCGGCGACCCGCACTCCGCCATCGACGACATCGCCCACGACCTGACGCCGCTGCTGGAGTGGGCCGAGCGGGACGAGCGCGGCGGCGACACCGACCTGCCGTACCCGCCGGACTACCCGAAGATGCCTGGTGAGCCGAAGCGGGTCCAGCCCAGTCGCGCGAAGTCTTAGGTCCGCTGAGGACAGCGGGACGGCCGGTCCCGCTGTTAGCCTTCCTTCACCCTTGGGAGGCGGAGATATGGCGCGGGGCAACAGCCGTGACGGCGGCGAGATCAACCTGGTGTTGCACCGTGCGGTTGGTACCAGAGCGCGGCGATGGCTGCTGGCGGTCACCGTAGGACTGGGCGTGCTGGCGGCAGCGGCCGTGCCGATGGACCCCGCCATGCGAAGTTTCGCCGGCATCGCCGGACCACTCCAGCAGCTCATGTCGGTGACCCTGCCGTTCGTCGGCGTCCTGCTTGTTCACGACCTACGCCGCGCTCCTGCTTCCCTGCGCTCCACCCTCGGGGCGGCTGGTGTGTATGCGACCGGGATCGCCCTGCTGGGCGCGCTGCTCAGCGCGGCGGCGCTCGCGTTGGCGCCGCCCGGCGCCTCGGTTCACCCCTGGCAGGACGCCGTGGTGATCGGGGCGGGCGGCGTGCTCGTCCAAGTGGTGGCGCAGTTGACCGGGACCGCCTGCGGGCTGCTACTGCGTTCGCCAGCAGTCGCGTGCGTTGCGACTCTGCTGCCGATGGCGGTGTGGGGGCTGCTCGGGCTTGCCGAGCCGCTGCACTTCGTGCGCGACTACCTGACGCCGTTCGGCATGGTGGTCCAGCTACTAGGCGGAACGATGACAGCGCTGAGCTGGGCGATGTGGCCGCTGATGTTTCTGATCTGGGGGGTTGGGCTCAATTTTCTCGGCGTGCGCGCCCTGCGCCGGGAGGTTGTCGGCCAGTCGTCGACCCGCACGGAAGTGGCGAACTCGCGTTAAGAGGTGGGTGTATGTATGCGGGGTAATCGCCGGACTACCCGAAGCAGGCCGGGGAGCCGCCGCGGGTCCAGCCGTCCCGGATGAATAGGGCCAACTGGCCGGACGAGGCGCCGCCGGCCTGAGCCGGTCTGACCGCTCCAACAAACAGGTTCGCCACCGTCCACTGCTACGACGCCCTCTGGTGTTTGATCCCGGAGGTGTCTGGCCCAGGTCCGGGTCGACCGCTGGACCTGGTCCGCGTCGTCTTCGGCCTGCTGATGGTTGATCGCAGATGCTCAGTTTGGGCAGCTTGCAGGCGAAGGTGTTGGCTACCGTTACGCCTGTCGCTAAGGACGCCCCCGTGTCGAAGAATGCCATGCAGACCTCCACCAGCCCGGCCAGGCGCTGGCTCGACAACCGCGGCATCCAGCTCAAGGTCGCTCTCGTGGCGGGTGCGGCGCTGGCCGGTACCGCGCTCATCGGTGGCACGAGCCTGCTCGGCATGAGCGAACTGGTCAGACGCGGGCGCACGAGGTCGGTTCGGCCGTGCCGTACATCGTCGGTCTGAACAGCGCCGCGCTGGAGGTCAAGGCCGCCGCGAACGACGAGCGTGGGTACCTCATCGAAGGCAAGATCTCCTTCCGTGATGATGCGATGGGACGCAAGACCAAGGTCGACGCGGCGCTGAACGGCGCCCTCAGCGTTGCGAGCGGCCCTGACGAGCGGGCCGCTGTCGCAGCGATCAACACGGCGACCGACGCGTGGTTCGCCGCCCTCGACCAGGAGTTCACCCAGTACCGCACCGACCGCGCCGGCGCCCTCGCCGCCTCGATGGGCGCCAACCGGGACCTGCGCAAGTCCTACGAGACGTTGCTCAGCGCCGAGATCGACCGGGCGAACCAGGAGTTGACCGCCGGCAAGACCTTCGACCAGACGCTGAGCGCGATCCGTACCGCTGTGTTGGTGATGCTGGTGCTGGTGCTGGCCGGAGCGGGCCTGCTCACCTTCGTGATCGGCAGGGCAGTCGTGCGGCCGATCCGGCGGGTGGCCGCCGTGCTGGAGTCGATCGGCGACGGTGACCTGACCGCCGAATCGGGTATCGACCAGCGCGACGAGGTCGGGCAGATGGCCGCGGCGGCTCGCCGCGCCGCCGGCGCCCTGCGCGAGGCGATCGGGGCCCTGGGCGGTCACGCCAGCGAGCTGGCCACCGCTTCCCAGCAGCTCACCGTGACCAGCGAGCGGAGCACTGTCAGCGCCGAGACCGGCGCTCGCCAGGCTGGAACGGTCGCCAGCACCGCCGCCGAGATGTCGGCCAACGTGCACACCATCTCGGTCGGCGCGGAGGAGATGGGCGCCTCCATTCGTGAGATCGCCCGGAACGCCAGCCAGGCCGCCGGGGTTGCCTCGCACGCGGTGACCATGACCGATGCCACCACCGAGGTGATGTCGCGGTTGGGCGACTCGTCGGCGGAAATCGGCAACGTGATCAAGTTGATCACCAGCATCGCCGAGCAGACCAACCTGCTCGCGCTCAACGCGACGATCGAGGCCGCTCGGGCCGGCGAGACCGGCAAGGGCTTCGCGGTGGTGGCCGGCGAGGTCAAGGAGCTGGCGCAGGAGACGGCGCGGGCGACCGAGGACATCAGTCGTCGGGTGGCCGCGATCCAGAAGGACACCGGCGGCGCCTCGCAGGCGATCGGCGAGGTGAGCGCGATCATCGGGAAGATCAACGAGCTACAGGCGGCGATCGCGTCGGCGGTGGAGGAGCAGACCGTCACCACCAACGAGATGAGCCGGTCGGTGGCCGAGGCCGCCGGCACCGGCGCGCGGGTGTCGGAGACGGTCGACGAGGTGGCCTCCTCGGTGCAGCAAACCACGGTCGGCGTGAACGAGGCGCACCGGGCGGCCAGCGAGCTGGCGACGATGTCGGCACAGCTACGCGCGATCGTCGGCAAGTTCACCCTCTAGCTGCGGTCGCCGTTTCGGTCCCTACGATGGCCGGCATGGAGGGGTCGAAACACGGCGGAACCGCCGATGTCGCCGGCGTGTTTGGCGGCGTCCTCCCACAGGCGCCCGCCACGCCTCTGCTGACCTACCTAGACGACGCCCGGGGCGAGCGGTTCGAGCTGGTGGCCCTCGACCTGGCGGACCGGGCGGCCCGCACCGCTGCGTTACTACATGACGACTGCCGGGTCGGCCCGGGCAGCCGATGCGCGGTGCTGCTGCCCCCGCACTGGCGCAGCGCTGTCATCCTGCTCGGCTGCTGGGCGACGGGCGCCGCCGTCGAGCACCGGCCATGGGCGACCGCCGGTCTGGCGGAGGCGGACCACGTCGACGCGGTGTTCGTCTCCGCGGAGCGGTTGGGTAGCTGGCTGGAGCAGGTGCCGCCAGCGTGGCACCGGTTCGTCGTCGGTCTCGACTGCCCGGTCGGCGACGTGCCCGCCGGCTACCGCGATCTCGCCGTGGCGATGCGGGGCCGGCAGGCGTCACAGGCCCCCCGTCCCGTCTTCGCCGCTGGCTCCGCCGCCACCCCGGACGGGTCGACGCATCAGCAGTGGGGCTCCCTGGCGCGGGCCATCGCCGACCACGCCGGGCTGAGGCCGGGCGACCGGGTGCTCATCGACGCGGACGAGGCGGCGAACGACCACCCGCTACGGTGGCTGCTGGCGCCGCTGTCGGTCGGGGCGACGATCGTGCTCTGCGCGCGTAGCGACCGTGACAAACTGACCCGACACGCCGCCGAGGAACAGGCCACGCACGTCTGGTCGTAGCCGCTGTTTCGCCCCAACGGGCCGTGGCGGCGTGGGGTAATTGACCGCAGCGGGTCCGACCGGCCGGGTCCGTCGAAGGAGGAGCGGCGGCGTGAACAGGCTCGGCGAGATCGTCTGGTACCCGTTCCGGACGGCCTACTACGCGCTGGCCTGGGTGGCCAACCGGCCGCGCGCCCTCATCGGCAGCTACTTCGTGCTCCTGACCATCGGTGGCCTGCTCTACAGCGTCTTCGAGGGCAAGGGTCTCGGCGACTCGGTGTGGTGGGCGGTCGTCACCGCCAGCACCGTCGGCTACGGCGACACGTACCCGGTCACCACGGCTGGCAGGTTCGTCGCCGGCACGCTCATCTCGGTGATGGTGTTGCTGGTCATTCCGTTGATCACCGCCCACTTCGCGAGCAAGCTCATCGTCGACCACGACGCGTTCCAGCACGATGAGCAGGAGGAGATCAAGCAGAACCTGCGCCGGATCAGGGAGCTTCTGGAGAGCCAGCAGAACCCGCCAGCATCGTCGTGACGTCATACCGCAGCGGACGCTCCAGCTGGGCGTAGCCGCACGAGCGCGGGTCGCGGTCCGGCCGCCAGCGGACGAACTGGGCGGTGTGCCGGAATCTGTCGCCCTCCATCGCGTCGTAGCCGACCTCGACCACCAGCTCAGGGCGCAACGGCACGAACTCCATGCTCTTCTTCGCCCCCGACCAGCGGCTCGGGGCGCCCGGTCTCCGGGTCTGCCCGTCGGCGCCGGCATCCGCCCAGGGATGGTCGGTCACCTCCTCGCGCAGCGTGGCCAGCTCGTCGACCAGCTCGGCCCGCCGCCTGGCAGTGAACGAGGCGCAGACGCCAACGTGATGCAGCCGGCCCTCATCGTCGTACAGGCCAAGCAGCAGCGACCCGACGACCGGGCCCGAGGTGTGCCACCGGAACCCGGCAAGCACGCAGTCGGCGGTGCGGGCGTGTTTGACCTTCAGCATCAGCCGCTTGCCCGGCGCGTACGGGATATCGGCGGGCTTCGCGATGAGCCCGTCGAGGCCGGCGCCCTCCAGCTCGGTGAACCACCGCCGGGCCACCGCCGGGTCGTCGGTGCTGGCGGTCAGGTGCACCGGCGACCCGACACCGCGCAGCGCCTCGGCGAGCCGGGCGCGCCGCTGGGCGTACGGGAACGCCATGAGATCGTCGTCGCCGACGGCCAGCAGGTCGAAGGCGACGAAATCCGCGGGCGTGGCCTCGGCCAGCATCCGCACCCGGGACGCCGCCGGGTGGATCCGCTGCCCGAGCAGATCGAAGTCCAACCGTGGCGGGTCGGTGTCCCGCCGGATCACCACCAACTCGCCGTCAACCACGATCCGCGGGGGGAGCCGTTCGCGTAGCCTCTCCACCATCTCCGGGAAGTAGCGGGTCAGCGACTTGCCGCCCCGGCTGGCCAGCTCCACCGCGTCGCCGTCGCGGAACACGATGCAGCGGTAGCCGTCCCATTTGGGCTCGTAGCTCATGCCCGGCGCCTCCGGCAGGCGCACGTCGGCGTCTCCGGTGGCGAAGACCTTCGCGAGCATCGGCTCGATCGGCGGACTGATCGGCAGCGACATGAGCGACAGTGTGCCCGACCAGCGGGTCAGTACGTGTGGAACGAGCGGATCGTCGCCCGTGGGCCGTACCGGGGGGCGTGCAGGCCGGCGGCCTCCAGCAGCAGGCACACCCGGCCCCGATGCCCGGCGAACGGCGCCAGCAGCTCAAGCATCCGCTCGTCAGTGCCGCGCGGCTCGCCCGCCAGCGCCCACGACACGGTGTTCTTGACGTGGTAGTCGCCGACGCTCACGGCGTCCGCGTCGCCATGGACGACCCGGACCACCTCGGCGGCGGTCCACCGACCGATGCCGTCGACAGCCGTCAGGCGGGCGGTGGTCTCCGAGCTGTCGCCGCAGCGCTCCAGCCGGGCCGCCGCTGCCGCCGCCCGGGCGAGCGTGTCAGCCCGGCGCTGCTCCACCCCGAACCGGTGGAACACCCAGTACCCGGCGGATGCCACCGCGTCCGGGTCCGGCGGCAGCAGCAGCGGGACGGGCCCGGGGGCCGGCTCGCCGAAGTGCCGCACCGTCGCCGCGTAGGCACGGTACGCCTCCGTGCCGGTGACCTTCTGCTCCAACACCGACCGCAACAGCCGCTGGAACACCAGCCCGGTCGCCGGCAGCCGGGGCGTCCCGACCGCGCCAGCCAGCCGGGCCAGGGTCGGACGGCTGGCGGCCAGCGCGGCGAACCCGTCGAGCCGGTCCCGCAGCCCCGCGACGGCGTCGGCCCGTTCCACCAGCCAGCTTCCGCCCGGACCGTGCCCGCTCGCCAGCAGCTGCCCCGGCGCGGGGCGCAGCCAGAGCGTGCCGGGGCCCTCAGGGGTCCGGGCGGCCCACCACAGCGACCCGTCGAGGAATCGGGCGCACGGGTCGTGCGCGCTGAACGTCAGCAACCGCGCCAACCACCCCAGCCGGTAACCCGGCGGCGTCCCCATCACCCGATCCACACCCATCGCCGGCACGGTCAGCTCCGTGCGCCGGCCCTGGTCGCGAGCAGGATCGAACGGCGCAGCAGGCGGGAGTCGCCCAGCAACGCCCGTAGCCGCCGCTCCAACCCGGCCACCGGCGCCAGGTTCTGCGGGGCGCGCGGGTCCTTGTAGCTGACCGACGCCAACCCCGGCAGCGTCACCTGCGACAGGTCCGCCAACGCGATCGCCGCGCCCGTCGACCGCTCGCCCGGACACTCGACCCGGATGACGCCCGCCCACGGGCCGCCCCCGCCGCCGGGCAGCCGCAGGTACCACGAGTACGGCTGCCCCGGACCCAGCTGGAACACCGGGGTCCGTTGACCGGCCGCCAGACCGGTGGTCACGGTCCGCTGCTCCGGCGGAAGGTAGTCGCGTTCGTGGGTCTTGGCGAAACCGACCGTGCGGACGTGGTCGCGGCGGCGCAGCGGCCCGTCGAGCACGAGCAGGTCCCCGTCGACCCGCTGCTGATCCGACACCTCGATCTCCAGCCCGGTCAGCGGGGACTGCACCGCCGCCGGGAGCTTGTCGATGGTCACCGCGCCCCTGGCATGGACCACCGGATAGCTGACGTGCCCGGTGACCAACGGCTGCGCGGTGGGGCTGGCGGTGAACAGACCACGCCGGACCGTCGCCCCGACCAGCTCCGCCCGCCCCGCGCCCAGGTCGCAACGCACCACGCCGGCGGCGTAGGAGACCGCGAGCGCCGGGAACGTCGCCCCGTCTGGCTCCTGGCTCCACAGTGTCGCGTCGATCCGGCGTACCCCGTCGACGAGCAGCACCACGTCGGGGCGACGCACGTCCGGGGCGGCGTCGCGGCCGGCCCACGCCCCGGCGGCGATCTCGCAGTCCAAAGCGACTTTCGTCTCGGCTGGGGCGCTGGGTCCCTGGGGCGCGGCGAAACTCGCGCCGTAGCTGGGCTGCCAGCCGTCCACCTGCCACATTGTCACAGCCCGGTCCGTTCCACCCGGGCCGACCGGGCGTCCCGGGTCACCTCGAAGCGAACCGGCGCCCGTTCGGCGAGCGCCGGCACATGGGTGACGACGCCCACCATCCGGTCCCCCCGTGAGGCCAGCGTCTCCAACGTCGCCGCGACGGTGTCCAGGGTGGCCGCGTCGAGGGTGCCGAAACCCTCATCCAGGATGATCGATTCCAGGCTGGCCGAGGTGCTGGACATGCCGGCGAGCTGCTCCGAGAGCGCCAACGCCAACGCCAGCGACGCCTGGAACGTCTCGCCGCCGGACAGTGTCCGTACCGCCCGGCGCAGGCCTGCGTCGTGGTGGTCGAGGACGAAGAACTCGCCCTTGTCGTGGACCAGCTCGTACTGGCCGCCGGACAGCTCCCGCAGGATCCCCGACGCCCCCTCGACCAGCAGGTCCAGGGCCTCGGCGAGCAGCCAACGCTCGAAGTTGTTGGCCCGCAGGTGGGTGGCCAGCGCCTTGGCCACGTGGGCCTGCCGTTCGTGTTCGCCGCGTTGCTCACGCAGCGCCGCCCCCTGCTCACGGCGGTCGACGAGCCGGCGCCAGCGCGCCTGCGTCCGCTCCACGGCCACGGCCGCCGCCCGACCCGGGTCCTGGCCGGGCGCTCCGTCGACGATCTCCTCGTCCAGCCCGGCGCCGGCGAACAACCCGGCGATCTCGGCGTCGACGGCCGCCACCTGCGCGCGCGCCGACTCGACCTGATGGGCGTGCTCCTGCCAGCTCCGGGTCTGCGTCCGTATTGTCTCGACGGACCACGCCGTCAACGCCTGCCAGGCCGTGGCCAGATCCTCCCGCGCCACTGTGGGTGGGCTGAGGTCCGCCAGGGTGTCCCGGCGCAGGTCATAGGCCTGCCATGCAGCGCCGACCCGAGCCTGGGCGGCCTCGATCCGCGCTCGGGCTGCCCGGTCCGCTTCCCGGGCGGCGCGCAGGGCGCCCGTCGCGTCGTCGAGCCGGGCCCGCAGCGCTTCCAGCTCGGCGAGCTGCGCCCGCAGCGTCTGTTGCCCGGGGGAGTCGGCGAGCTTGGCCAGGAGCCGGGCCTGTTGTGCACGCCACTGATCCCGTTCGGCGCTGGCCCGTTCCCATCGGCCGCGCGCGGCCTGGGCTGCGGCGTCGGCCTTTGCCACGGCCTTCTCGGCGGCGTCCGCGGTGGTCCGGGCCGCGTGGCCGGCGGCCTCGGCGGCGGCCACGGTCCCGCCGTCGCCTGGGGCCGGGAGGGCGGCGACCGGCTGGGCGCATACCGGACAGTCCGCCCCGACGACCAGGTGCGCACGCAGGGCCGCCGCCCGGTCGGCGGCCTGCGCCGCCGCGTACGTGGCGCGGGCCCGCTCCAGCTCGCTGCTCGCCTGCGCGGCGCGCTCCCGTCGCTGGGTCAACGCCTGCTCGGCGGCGGTCAGCGCTTCCGCGGCGGTGGCCACGGTGGTCTCGGCCGCGGCGATCCGGGCGGTCAGCTCGTCCTGCTCAGCGTGGGCGTCCAGGGCCAGGCGCAGCGTGCTCGGGTCCTGGCCGGCGGCCAGCTCGCCGCGCAGCTTCTCCTCCCGCTCCTCGGCCGCCTCGACGGCCGCGCCCGCCTCGGCGGCCGCCCGGCGGGCGTCGGCCACCGCGGCGGCCAACTCGGCGACATCGCCCGGGGTCTCGACGGCGCCGAGCCGGGCCAACCGGCCGTCGACGGTGCTCAACTGGCCCTCGGCCTGGGTCACCTGTTCGCGGGCGGCGTGCAGCCGGGGCGTCGCCGCCTCCACCGCCGCCGCCAGGCCCGTCGCGGCCTGGATCTGGCGTTCGGCTGCCGCCAGGTCGTCGTCGGGGACCTCGCCGAGCCCGACGAGAACCTGGTCGACGGCGGCCAGTTGGGCTTCCGCCTGGGCGGCGCGGACCGTCGCCCGTTCCCGTACCCGCTCGTATACGTGCAGGCCCAGCAGATTCACCAGGATCTGCTGCCGGGCGGCCGGCTTGGCGTGCAGGAACTCGGCGAACTCACCCTGCGGCAGCACCACGCACGTGGTGAACTGCTCGTATGGCAGGCCGACGGCGGCCAGCACCGCCGCCTCCATCTGCGCCGGGGTGCCGGCCAGCACCTCGCCAAGGTCGTCCGGGGTCAGCCCGTCGTCGAGTCTGCGAAGGTCGAAGCCGTCCGGTAGCTGTTCCAGGCCGGCGTGCGCGGTGCTGACCCGACCCTTGCCGTCGCGGCGCGCCACCCGGGTGGCCACATACCGGCCGCCGGCCGACTCGAACACCAGCCGCACCCGGGCCTCGGTCGACGAGGGGGCCAGGGCGTTGCCGACGCCGCGCCGGTCGTTCCAGCGTGGGGCGGTGCCGTAGAGGGCGAAGCAGATCCCGTCCAAAATAGTGGACTTGCCGGCCCCGGTGGGGCCGACGAGGGCGAAGAAGTCCGCGTCGGTGAAGTCGATCGTGGTCTCGTCGCGGAAGACGGTGAAGCCGGCCAGGTCCAGCCGCAGCGGCCTCACCGCCGGCGCCCGTGTGGTCGTCCGGTCACTGCGCCGCCTCCTCGTGGAGATGGTCGAACAGTTCGCGGACGCCGTCGTCGTCGGCGTTGCCGCGCACGGTCAGGTAGTCCGCGAACAGCTCGCCGGGGGAGCGTCCGGCCCGCGCCGCCGCCCGGACGGCGGTGTCCGACGTGGGCAGGAAGTCCGGGTCGATGCGGATCTCCACGGCGGCCGGCAGCAGCTCCTGGGCCTGCTCCCGCAGCCCGGCCCGGGGCGCCTCGCGCAGGAACACCCGCAGCCATGCCTCGCCCGCGTCGACGGCGGCCAACTCCCGCAACGTCCCGCGGACGGTCCGCAGCGCCCGCGCCGCCGTGATCGGGATCAGCCGGGTGCGTGCCGCCGTCGCGTTGGTGACCTCGACGATCGTCACCGACGGCGTGTTCTCCTCCTCGCCGAAGTCGATCGCGAGCGGGCTGCCGCTGTACCGGATCGGGCATGGGCCGATGACCTGCTGCGGCCGGTGCAGGTGCCCCAGCGCCACGTAGCGGGCGGAGCTGGGGAAGACGGTGGCCGGGACCGCGTAGCCCAGGACGGTGTGCGCGTCGCGCTCGCCGCCGCCGCTTTTCCCGCCGACGACGGTCAGGTGCGCGGCGACCAGGTCGACGGCGTCGTCGCTGCCGAAGTCTGCGGTGAGCGCCGCGATGACCCGGCGCAGGTGGTCGGCGTACGTCTGGGTGGCCTCGGCGGCGGTCAGCTCGTACATCTCGATGGCCCGGACCGCGTACCGCTGGGACAGGAACGGCAACGCCGCCACCCGCCACCGTTCGCCGCCGGCGGTCGCGCCGGTGACGACGTGCTCGGCGGCGCTATCGCGCACCGCCCCGCGCAGCGTGATGCCGGCGGCGTCCGCCCAGGGGCGCAGCGCGTCCAGGGCCGGCCCGTTGTCGTGGTTGCCGCCGATGGCGACCACGTCGGCGCCAGTGGCGCGCAGGGCGGTCAACGCCCGGGTGACCACCCGCACCGCGTCCGGGACGGGCGCGGCGGTGTCGTACAGGTCGCCGGCGACGATGACCAGGTCGGGGCGCTCCTCCCGGGCCACGGCCACGACCTCGGCGAGCACCGCGATGTGCTCGGCCAGCCTCGGCTTGCCCTTGAGCACCTTGCCGACGTGCCAGTCGGAGGTGTGCAGGATCTTCATCTCACCCTCCTAGAACGGGATGTCGTCGGTCGACGCGGCGCCCACCACGGCGAACGGGTCGGCCGACTGGGTGATCGAGCGCAGCGTCGCCGACGGCGGCGGGCCGGCCTCCGAGTGCCTCGTCGCCCACGCCGGGAACGGGAACTCCAGACACAACGGCACCGGGATGTCCGGCTGGTTGACGAACATGGTGCCGGGCCGGGCCAGCAGCACCCGTTGCCGCTGCGCCGGCGGTAGGAACCCGTACTCGGGCCGGGACGCCTCGGCCGGGTCGAGCCGGCCGACGACCCGCACCGCCGAGTTCGTGACGATCCGCCGCTCCACCTCGGACGCCGTCTGCTGCGCCCCGACCAGGATGACGCCCATCGAACGGCCCCGCTCGGCGATGTCGAGCAGCACCTCCTTGATCGGCGACGTGCCCTCGCGCGGGGCGTACTTGTTCAGCTCGTCGAGGACCACGAACAGCAGCGGCTTGGCGGTGCCGGCCCTCTCCTTGCGTTCGAACTCGGTCTTGAGGGTCACGCCGACGACGAACCGTTGCGCCCGGTCGGGCAGGTTGTGCAGGTCGACGACGGTCACCTGCGCGCTCTCGCTGGTGTTGATCTCGTGGGGCCGCCGTCCGGCGAGGTCGCCGCGGATCAGCCGGGACAGGTCCCGTTTGCTGTTGATGAGCCGCCGGGCGAACGCGTTGACGGTGCCCAGGCTCACGGCGCTGCCGGACCAGATCCCGCGGGTCTCCTCGTCCGAGAGCTGGTCGACCAGGTGGTCCACCAGGGTCCCGTAGTCGCCGATCCGGACACCGTCGAGGCTGATCCCGCCGTCGGCGGGCGTGGCCAACCTGGCCAGCTGCGCGGTGACGGCGTGCACGACCATCGTGTACTGCTGGCGTTCGTCGTCGGAGTCGGCGAACACGTAGGGCAGGAGGCGTTTGGCGCAGAACTCGGCGAGCGTCCAGTAGAAGCTGTCGACGCCGGTGGTCCGGCTGGACACGTCGGGCGTGCCGGTGGAGTCGCCGGCGCGAGGCGGGGCGTGGACCCGCACATCCGGGAACGGCCCGGCAGGCAGGCCGAGCCGGGCGTAGGCGGCGGTGGTGGCGGCGTCGAGCCGGTTGTTGGGATGGTCGAGGAAGAGCAGGTCCTCGCCCTTCACATTGAAGATCAACGCCTTGGCGTTGACGCCGTCGACCCCCAGGACGCCCGACTGGAACACCGAGTACAGCAGGAACGTCGCGAAGCTGGTCTTGGTCGCCACCCCCGAGATGCCGGAGATGGAGACGTGGGCGCCGCGGGTCCCGTCGAGGAAATCGGCGTTGACGTAGGTGGGCTGGCCGTCCCGGCCGGTCCCGATCGGCACCGGCCGGCTCATCCGGTCGAAGTGCAGCGCCGCGTCCCGTAGCGATCCGGTGGCCCGCAGCACCGGCGCCCCCGGCGTCGGCGGCACATACACCTCCGGGTCGACCCGGGTGACGGTGATCTCAGCCGCCTCCTGCACCTGCGCCGGCAGCATCCCGTCGGCGATGGCGAAAACATCCGAGTCGAACTGGGCGCCCTCGTGCCGGGCGCGGACCGCCGTGACCACCCCGGCGATTGTCACCGGCTCCCGTCCCGGCAGCTCACGGCGGGTGACGACGACATCGTCGAGCTGTAGGTAACTACCGGGGGAGACGGCCGTCCAGAACTGCAACGGGGTGGCGTCGGCGGTGCCCAGCACCCGGCCGACCGGCTGGCCGCCGCTCTGGCTGACGTGTTCGCTGTCCGCAGGCACGCCCGCCATCGTGCCGTACCGGTCCGACACCGGTGACGGCGCCGCGCCCGGCACCAGGGCCGCCCCTCGCATAACAGCCGTGTCCGAACAGGTCAGGCGCTGTTCCACCCCACGTCGGCCGCGCACCGTCCGGCGGACACTGATCTGACGTCCTGCGCCTGGCGAGTCCCAGCGGTGACCGGATCGGTCCGGCGTCGGACCGGATCGCGTCTGTCGGGTCGGTGCGCCAGGCGCTGCGATCGGAACGGGCTGAGGCGCTGATCGGCGCGGGGGAGTCGGTCGAGCGCGCCTCCCACGTGGTCGGCTTCGGCGACGCCCGGATGCTGCGGCGGCTACGGGCCCGCGGCGCCGGCTGAGCGTCCGTACCGGGTCAGCAGCAGGTCGCCGGCCGCGAGCAGTTGCCGCAGCGCCAACGTCTGTGGGGCCACCGGCTCGCCGGCGGTGATCCGGCCGGCGCCTGGACCAGCCAGCAGCGGCGCGACGGTCAGGCACAGCTCGTCGACGAGATCCGCCCCCGTCAACGCCCCGAACAGCTGCGGACCGCCTTCGCTGAGCAGCTCGGCGAGGCCCCGCTCACGCAGCTGCTGCACGCCGGCGCCCAGGTCCACGTCCTGTTCGCCGACGGCGATGACGTCGGCGACCCGGGCCAGCGCGGTCCGTCGGTCGGCTGGGGCGTTCGCGCAGGTCAGCACGACCGGCCGGACCGGGGCTTCGGCGAACGGCGCCGAGGTCGGATCCAACGCCAGGGACCGGGAGACCACGACCAGCACCGGGAACGGCGCCCGGCCCTGGGCGGTTCGCCAGGCCCGGCGACGGGCGTCCAGGCGCACTGCCCGGTAGCCCTCGTCGCGCACGGTTCCGGCGCCGACCAGGAGCGCGTCGCAGCGCATCCGCAGCACCCCGAACACCCGTTTGTCGGCCGGACCCGACAGGCCCGCGGACAGCCCGTCGATCGCGACCGCCCCGTCGAGGCTGGTGACGAAGTTGACCCGTAGCTCCGCGGGTTGGTGGGGCGCGTACGCCTCAATGAGCGCCTCGTCGCCCAACGGTGTCGGGTCCGGCCCCGGCCAGAGCCTGACGATCGGCTCATTCACCGGGCGCTCCGGTCGCCGGCGGCGTCGGGGTCGGCGGCCGGTGCTGGCAGTCGCACCAGGACCCGCCGCGGCACTTGTCATGCTGTCGCTTCCGACACGCTCGACAGATCATGCGCGATTTCCTCCTGAACGCGGCCGGCCCCGGCGCGCCGGCCGTAGCCGGTCCCGCTGCGCCGCGACGAGCCGGGCTGACGACACCGCCAGCGTAGGCGCTGCGGCGCGCCGGCGGGGCGGCCACCCCGCCGCGCTGTCCGGGCCAGCCTCCCTGCCGGCGGGCCAGCCCCGGGCGAAAGATCATGCGCGAAAGGCTAGGCGCGGCTGGCGTCGATGGGTGAAGGTTGAGTCACCATGACTCGACACATCTACGCCCTGCGCATCGAACTGTCCGACGTGACCCCGCCAGTGTGGCGCCGGGTCCTCGTCCCCGCCGGCTACACCCTCGACCGGGTGCACCGGGTGATCCAATACGCCGTCGGGTGGCAGGACTGTCACCTGCACTCCTTCGACATCGACGGCGTCACCTACGGCGCGCCCGACCCTGACGGCCTGCTCGACGCGGCCGACGAGCTGGACCACCGCCTCGACGCCGTCGCCGGCAAGGACACCCGCTTCGGCTACACCTACGACTTCGGGGACTGGTGGGAACACGAGATCACCGTCGAGGACGTCGTGGCCGCCGACCCTGCCCAGCGGTACCCGGTGTGCGTGGACGGCGCGGGCCAGTGCCCGCCCGAGGACATCGGTGGGGCGAGCGGCTACGCCGAGTTCGTCGCCGCCGTCGCCGACCCGGCCCACCCGCGTCACGCGGAGCTGCGTGAGTGGGTCGGGGACCACGAGCCGCCGTCGTTCGACCCGTCCCGGGTGACGACCCTGCTGCGCCGGCTCACCTGAGGGGGGCGTGGCGACATCGAGCGAACCCACTGGCGCCAGCGGATGTTCAAGGGCATCGTCGCCGCGCTCGTGTTGATGGCGACAGTCAACGTCGGATCACCGGCGTTCCCCGTCGACGCGGCAGACTACCGGCGTACCGACTACCGCATTCTGACGCTTCCGCCTGACCGGCTCCCGTACAACGCCAGCGCGCCTGGTCCGCTGGACGGCGCCGGAACCTTTGACGAGCACGGCATCGCCATGCGTCTCGTCGGCGGTCGAAAGTTCGACCACCCGGTGTTCCAGGCCCAGTTCATGCTGAGCCGCCTCAGCAGCTACCGACTCAACCGCGACCCGCGGTACCTGGCCCGTGTCGAGGCGCACGCGCAGCGACTGCTGGGCAACGCGGTCAGCGCCAACGGCGCGATCTACTTCCCGTACGCGTTCGACTGGGCTCTTCACCACGACACCGGCGACATGATGACCGCCCCGTGGTTCTCGGCGATGGCGCAGGGCCAGGCGCTCAGCGCGTTCGTGCGCCTCCACGCCATCACCAGAAATCCGCGCTACGCCACAGCCGCGGAGAAGATTTTTGCGAGCTTCACCGTGCTGCGCGGCGGTGGGTCGCCCTGGACGACCGAGATCGATGCCGGGTATCTGTGGTTCGAGGAGTACGCCAAGCACCCGGGGCCCGACCGCACCTACAACGGACACATCTACGCGATCTACGGGCTCTACGACTACTTTCTGAGCACCCGGTCCGCCACCGCCAAGGCGCTGATGCAGGGCGGTATCACCACCGTCGCCGCTCATCTGTCAAACCTGCGTCAACCGGGCTGGCTGAGCCGGTACTGCCGCACCCACCCGCAGCACGGGTATGTCAACTATCACGCCGACCACGTCGGGCAGCTCTACCAGCTCCACCGGATCACCGGTGACGCGACGTTCGCCGTCCAGGCAGACCGCCTGATCGACGACTATCCCGCGGACCAGGCCGGCGGTCACGGCTACCTCGCGGCCGGCAGTCACGAGGCGCTCCATCTCGACCGTGATCGTCGGACGGTCGCCACGCGAACCTTCCTCCTTCCGGCCGCCCAGGCGGTCACGGTGAAGTCTCGACACCGGGTCAGTGGACTGGCCGGCGTGTGGCTACAGATCGGCAGCGGCACGGCCGCCGGTTACTGGGTCCGCGAGCTTCACCCCAGAGCGTTCATCAAACTGTCGGTCGACACGCACGACTTCATTCCGCGCCGGCTCGTGACCTTCAGGGCCGGGCGTTACGTCGGATTCGCATTCGACAGGTATGGCCTACGGACGACGCCGAAGCCGTTCAGGCTGCGGGAGCCCTCGAGCGCTCACGCGACGCGGCGCACCGTCATGAACGGCGCGACCTACTTCCTCATCGCCGACGGAGTATGGGCCGGTCGCTGGGTGCCGGCGCAGCCCGGTCTCACCCTGACCTGAACGCAAACAGCATTCACTATCGTTTGACGTTCAGACGAACAATCCGTTTCATGTGAGTATGTGCAGACTGAGGCGGCCCGACATTCGTCTGCTTCCATTCGCGACAACGGAGTCCTGATGTTCCGGCCGAGGCTGAGAAGTTCGCTGACAATGCTCTTGTTGGCAGTTCTGTTGGGCTCAGGACTGTCGACGGCGGCTGGCGCGTCGGCGGCAGACTTTCGACGGACCAACTACCAGGTGCTGGCGATCACACCTGACAAGCTCCCCTACCACGCCAACGGCGCCGGCCCGCTGGACGGCACATGGACCTACGATCGCCACGGTGTCTCGGTGCGGGTGATCGGCGGTCGCGCGTTCGACCATCCGGTGCTACAGGCCCAGTTCATGCTGACCCGTCTCAGCAGCTACCGCCACAACGGCGACCCGCGCTACCTGGCCCGCGTCGAGGCGCACGCGGAGCGGTTGCTCGCCAACGCCGTTCACTCCACCGGCGCCATCTACTTTCCGTACTCCTTCGACTGGGCCCTCCACGGCGACCGAAGCGACCTGATGGTGGCCCCGTGGTACTCGGCGATGGCCCAGGGCCAGGCGCTCAGCGCCTTCGTGCGCCTGCACGCCGTCACCGGGAAGACGCGGTACGCCGACGCGGTGGAGAAGATTTTCAACAGCTTCACCGTCCGCCGCGGCGCCGGGACGCCCTGGACCACTGACGTCGAACGCGGCTACCTGTGGTTCGAGGAGTACGCGAAGCACCCGCACCCGGACCGCGCCTTCAACGGCCACATCTTCGCCATCTACGGCGTGTACGACTACCTGCGGAGCAGGCGGTCGGAGGTGGCGACGGCGCTGTTCCAGGGCGCCGTGACCACCGTCGCGGCCCATCTGTCAAACCTGCGGCAGCCCGGCTGGCTGAGCCGGTACTGCCTCTCCCACCCTGGGCACGCGTACACCGACTACCACACGGTCCATGTAGCGCAGCTGTATCAGCTCTTCCGGATGACCGGTGACGCGACGTTCGCCGTCCACGCTGACCGTATGTTGGACGACTATCCCGCGGCGCAGCTCGGCGGCCGGGGATATCTCGCGGCCGGAAGTCACCAGGCGCTCCGGCTCGACAGTGGCCGCCGGGTGGTGGAAGTCCGCAGCTTCCGGCTCCCCGCCGCCGAGGCGATCGCTATCGGGTCCCGGCACCGGGTGCGCGGATCGGCGGGCGTGTGGTTGCGGGTCGACAGTGGAACAGCCGCAGGCCACTGGATTCGCGAGCTCCACGCGAAGGCCTTCGTCAAACTGTCAACCGATTCTCACGAGTTCGTTCCCTCGCGGCTCGTCAGGTTCCAGGCGGGAACCTACGTCGGATTCACCTTCAACCGGTACGGCGCGCGCGAGACATCGAAACCCTTCAGGCTGCATGCGGCGTCGCATGCGCGTTCCACCCGCCGGACCGTCATGAACGGCGCGACCTACTTCCTCATCGCCGACGGAGTATGGTCCGGTCGCTGGATGCCGGCGCAACCGGGCGTCAGCCTCACCTGACGCGCCGCGCCTGCCTGGGTCTCAGATCGCCGGTGAGTCGCTGAACGCCAGAGCCCAGTCGCCGGTGACGTCCTGCGGGGTGATCAGGACCTCGACCCGTTCGCCGTTCCTGATGTCCAGTGAGCTTCCGGTCCGCCATTTACCGGCCGGGCCCAGCAGGTCCTTCGCCCACTCGCGCGCCCGGTAGTCCCAGCTGGTCACCGTCGCGATGGTGGTGCCGTTGACGCTGAGGACCAGCCGGCCCGGGGTCTGCGACACCGCAGTCAGGTGGCGTGGGATCGGCCACACGGCGGCGACGGCCACCGGTCGCTGCCACTGACCGGCGACAGCGCGTGCCGTGATCCTCGGGTCCGGCGCCCGCATCCCTTCGATCGGTGTCAGCCGGGTGGGCCGGGGCGGCTTCGGATACCGCTCGTACGGCACGGCGGCGCTCACCGCGAACGCCACCCGTCCGCTGGCAGGCGTCGGCACCCGTTTCCCGTCACGCTCGGCGTGGAGCACGGTCAGCGTTGCGGTGCTGCGCACGCCGGCGTCCACCCGCGTCGCCACGGTCACCCGCCGGCTGTCGTTGGTCCCGCAGGGGGTCGGGGCGCCCGGGTTCTTGTCCAGCGCGACGCGCACCCAGACAGTCACGTCGCCGGTGGAACAGCGGAACGTGACGTCAACCTCCGCCGAGTGTCCGACGAACGAGATCGTGGCGGTGGTGGCCGGCAGCGCCACCGACGACGCGCCGATGAGCTGATATCCGTCCTCATAATCGGCGAAGCCCTCGGTCGTCGACGAGGGGGCCGCGAGTTGATGGGTCGGCGACGGCGGATGGACCCTGCTGGCGGCCATGCCGACCCCGCCCACCGCGACCAGTCCAACGAGCGTCAACGCCGCGCCTGTAGCGAGCTGCCGCCGCCGTCTCGCCCGAACCCGCCTTCTGACCCCGTCGATCCGGGAGAAGGTCGTCAGCTCCGCCGGCCGCTGGGACCGGGCCTCCAGCAGGTCCTTCAAATCAGTGGGGTTCATGCCAGGGCCCTTTCACACATCAGCGACTCGTCGACTCGCAGCTTCGCCAGCGCCCGCGACGCCTGGCTCTTGACCGTGCCCACCGAGCAGTCGAGGGCGGCGGCGACCTCCTGCTCCGACAGGTCCTCGAAGTACCGCAACACCACCACCGCCCGCTGACGCGCCGGCAGGCGCCGTAACGCCTCCCACACCCGTTCGCGTTCGTCGACGGCGGAGTGGGCGTCGACGGCGTCCGGAGCTTCGGGCAGGTGCTCGGTGGGGCGTTCGCCGGTCCACTTGCGCCGCCACCAGGACGTCTGGGTGTTGACCAGGATGCGTCGCACGTAAGGTTCGGGATCGCCGTCGATGCGTGACCACGCCGACCATGCTTTCGTCAGCGCGGTCTGCAGCAGGTCCTCGGCGGCGGCCCAGTCGCTGGTGAGCAGGTACGTCGTGCGTAGCAGTCGCGGTGACCGCGCCGCCACGAACTCCTCGAACCCCTGCGGTGTCCGCAAACCCCCACGCCCTCTCGGTCGGCCTCTTCGTTGCGTACGCGTCGTCGGGAGCGACAGGTTGCCACAGGGATCGAGAATCTTCGCGCCCGCCGACCGGGCAGCTGCGACGGTGGGTAGCCTGGCGGCGGAACCTGACCGCCAGAACGGTCACATGCGACGAGGCGGAGCGGATGGCGGGTCGCGATGACGATTGAGCCCGGAGCCGGGGCGCCGACCATGGAGCAGGTCGCCGCGCGTGCCGGCGTCGGCCGGGGCACCGTCTCCCGGGTGATCAACGGCTCGGCCCGGGTCAGCTCCCGAGCCCGCGCGGCCGTGGAGCGTGCCATCGCCGAGCTCGGTTACCGGCCCAGCCCCGCGGGCCGGCACCTGGCCACCGGGCGCAGCAACCTTGCCGCCCTGGTCCTGCGGGAGAGCGGCACCGCTGCGCTGCCCGACGCCCTGGTCGCAGGCGTCGTCCGCGGCGCAGCGAAGACCTTGAACGGCGCCGGCTGGTCGATGCTGGTCGTGGCCGGCGGATCGGACGAGCCGGGTCCGCCACATGTGGCGGCCACGATCGTCATCGACGCCCGTACCGACGCGACGGACCCGGACGGAACCGGGGCGGCGCTCGCCACCGAGCTGCTGCGCCGCTGGGACGACACGCGCAGCGCCCGCAGCGATGGCGAAGGCCGGGCAGCGGAGGGTGGGCGGGAGGATCAGCGGGACGCGCCGGGTACCTGAATGGTAGGGACCTTGCCGCCCGGCGCGTCCACACCTGACTGGGATCGATCGTAAAGACGGCGCGTCGCCGCCTACAAGACAATCCGGTCAGCTGTGACCGGCCGTCGCGCCGACTCAGACACCCGTCCGCGGTGCCTGCCCGGACGGCCAGCCGGGCCGGGACAGCCGGGCGTCACCGGCTCAGGGCGCCGTGCTCGACGCAGGTGGCCGACCACCCCGCCGGCAGCACCTGCACCTTCATCCGACGCCGGCACCGCTGGCAGTACCGGGGCGGCTCCAGATCCCGCGCCGCCGCACACGCGGCATGCGGGCCGCTGGCGAGATCATCGCCGCAGCGGGAACACCAGGCAGTCGTCATCGGCGTCCTCAGATCGTCGCGTTGAGCGCCTTCACCGGCATCTTCAGCTCGTCCAGCAGGTCCAGGTCGCTGTTCGCCGGACGGCCCAACGTCGTCAGGTAGTTGCCGACGATGACGGCGTTGATCCCGCCGAGCAGACCGTCCTTGGTGCCCAGGTCGCCCAGGGTGATCTCCCGACCGCCCGCGTACCGCAGGATGGTGTGCGGCAAAGCCAACCGGAACGCCGCGATCGCCCGCAGCGCGTCCTTCGGGTCCACCACCGGCTGGTCGCCCAACGGGGTGCCGGGGCGCGGGTTGAGGAAGTTCAGCGGCACCTCGTGCGGCTTCAACTCGCCGAGCTGCGCGGCGAACTCGGCCCGCTGCTCCAGCGTCTCGCCCAGGCCCAGGATGCCGCCGCAGCACACCTCCATGCCCGACTCCCGCACCATGTTCAGGGTCTCCCACCGCTCCTCCCACGAGTGGGTGGTGACCACGTTCGGGAAGTACGACTTCGCCGTCTCCAGGTTGTGGTTGTAGCGGTGGATGCCCATGTCGACCAGATCGTCGACCTGCTCCTGGGTGAGCATCCCCAGACTCGCCGCGACCTGGATCTCGACCTCGGCCCTGATCGCCTCGACGCCCTCGCGCAGCTGCTTCATGAGCTTGTCGTCCGGGCCACGCACGGCGGCCACGATGCAGAACTCCGTCGCGCCGGTCGCCGCCGTCTGCTTCGCGGCCTTCACCAGCGACGGGATGTCCAGCCACACCGCGCGCACCGGCGACGCGAACAGCCCCGACTGGGAGCAGAAGTGGCAGTCCTCGGGACAGCCGCCGGTCTTGAGTGACACGATGCCCTCAACCTCGACCTCCGGGCCGCACCAGCGCATCCGCACCTCGTGGGCGAGCTGAAGCGCGGCGGCGAGGCGATCGTCGGGAAGCTGCAGAACCTCCAGGACGCCGGCCTGGTCCAGACCGACACCGGACTCCAACACCTGCTGACGCGCTCGGTCGAGGATCTCTGGCATGGCACGTACCCTACAAGCGGCCCACGCCCGGGCCGTCACCGGAAGGGGGGCCCGCCATCAGCGTGACCAACCCGGCGCCGGCCGGCTGGCTGGCCACCCTCGAACGCCGCGCCCAGCTCCGCGGCCGCGCCGGACTCACCCGCGTCCTGCGCCCCCGGCCAGCAGACGACAACGTCACCGACCTCGCCGGCAACGACTACCTGGGCCTGGCCCGGCACCCGAAGGTCACCGCTGCCGCCGCCGAAGCGCTCCGCGGGTACGGGCTCGGCGCCACCGGCTCCCGGCTCGTCCGCGGCGCCACCGACGCGCACGAGCGCATCGAGGACGCCCTCGCCGCCCTCGCCGGCGCCGACTTCGCGCTCGTCTACTCCTCGGGCTACCTGGCGAACCTCGGCGTCATCCGGGCGCTTAGCCGGCCCGGCACGCTGCTGGTCAACGACGCCCACAACCACGCCTCGCTCATCGACGGCTGCCGCCTGGCCGGGGCCAGGACCGTCACCGTCGACCACGCCGACCCGGACGCCGTCGCGGCGGCGCTCGCCGAGGCGCCCGGCCGCCCCGCCATCGTCATCACCGAGAGCGTCTTCTCCGTCGACGGCGACCTCGCCCCGCTCGCCGAGCTGCACGCCGTCGCCCGCCGGCACGGCGCCCTGCTGCTAGTCGACGACGCCCACGCGCTGGGTGTGCTCGGCGAGCGCGGCGCCGGGGCGGTGGCCGACGCCGGCCTGGCCGGCGAGCCCGACGTCGTCATCACCGCCACCCTCGCCAAGGCGCTCGGCGGCGCCGGCGGCGTCGTCGCCGGGCCGACAGCCCTGCGCCAACACCTGCTCGATACCGGCCGCACCTTCATCTACGACACCGCGCTGCCGCCCGCGGTGGCCGCCGGCGTCCACGCCGCCCTCGACATCGCCGCCGCCGGCGAACCGTTACGCGCCGAGCTGCGCGACCGCGCGCTGACCGCCACCACCCGGCTGCGTGACGCCGGACTCGCGGTCCCCACCCCCGCCGCCGGGGTGCTGTCAGTCGCCGCCCCGGACGCCGTCGCGGCCGTGGCCTGGGCCGGCGCCTGCCGCGACGACGGCGTGGCCGTCGGATGTTTCCGGCCGCCCTCCACTCCGGACAACCGGTCCCGGTTGCGGTTGACCATCAACGTCGGCGTGCCCCGAGCCGACTTCGAACACGCCCTGGATGTCATCGTGGAACACGCCCCGTGAGCGCCGTCGCACCCGAGTGGCGCGGGATCGTCATCGTCACCGGCACCGATACCGGCGTCGGCAAGACCGTCGCCACGGCGGCGCTCGCCGCCGCCGCGGGCGCCGCCGGGCTCAAGGTCGCCGTCGTCAAACCCGGCCAGACCGGAACCGCCGACGGCGAACCCGACGACGCCAGCACCGTGGCCCGTTTGGCCGCCCCGCACACCGTCCAGACACTGGCCAGCTACCCGGACGCGCTCGCCCCGTTGCCGGCCGCCCGGATCGCCGACCTGCCGCCGCTGGAGCTTTACGCGGTCGTCGACACGATCCGGGACCTGGCCGGCGACCATGACCTGGTCCTCGTCGAGGGCGCCGGTGGTCTGCTCGTGCCGATGGGTCTGCGCCCGTCCGGTCAGCCCTGGACCGTCGCGGACCTGGCTGTCTCGCTGGACGCGCGGGCCCTCGTCGTGGCCCGCGCGGGGCTCGGCACCCTCAACCACACCGCGTTGACCCTGGAGGCTCTGGACCGTCGCGGCGTCCCCGCGGGGGTGCTGCTGGGGGCGTGGCCGGCCGAGCCGCAGCTGGTGCACTGGAGCAACGTCGGCGAGCTGCTGCCGCAGCTGCTCGGCGTGCTCCCCGCCGGGGCCGGCGCGATGGAGCCCGGGGTGTTCGCGCGGTCGGCGCCCGGCTGGCTCGCCCCGGTCCTGTTCGGCACCCTGGACGACTGGCGGGCCTGGGCCGAGGACAGCGGCTGAGCCGCCACCGGCGCTACCCGGCCGCCGGCACGCTCACCGGCCGGGCGCGGCGAGTCGGACGACGAGCCGGTCGGGCATCCGGAACGACAGGTTGTCCGGGCACCACGGGGCGCCGGTCACGGCGACGCGTCCCAGCACAGTGGCGGTCTGCTCGACCACCACGGTGGCCTCCATCCGCGCCAGCTGGGCCCCCACACACCGGTGCGCGCCCGCGCCGAACGCCAGGTGCCGCCGCGACCCCCGCTGGCCGGGCACGAACCCGTGCCGGTCGGCGACGATCTCCCCGTCGCGGCCCGCCGCGGCCAGCCACAGCACGACGCTGGTTCCTTTGGGGACCGGAGTGCCCCCCAGGATCGTGTCGACCCCGGCGACCCGTCGCCAGGTCACGATCGGCGGCGCCAGCCGCAGTCCTTCCTCGACGACGTCCGCCGCGCTGACGAGCCCACCGGCCAACGCCGCCAGTGCGGCCGGCTCGCCCACGAGCCGGTGCAGGAGCAACGTCAGGAACTGCGACGTCGTCTCCTGCCCGGCGACCAGCAGGAAGAACAACGCGCCTACGGCGACATCGACGCTGCCGGCAAGCTCGCGCAGCTGCCCCGCCAACCCCCCGCCAGTGGCGGCGAACTGGCGTAGCGCTGTGTGGTAGCGACCGACCGTATCCGCCAGCTGCTCCTGGCGGGCAGTGTCCAGGGGCGCCCAGAACAGCTCCAGCGCCGACCGGGAGAACTCCTTCACCACCGCCGTGTCCGACTCAGGCAGCGCGATGAGGCGGGCCAGCACCCGCAGCGGCAGATCCGCGGCCAGGTCGGCGTACAGGTCGACCGGCTCGCCGCGCTCGAGTAGCGTCGTCAGCCCGACGACCCGCTCCCGCACGATGTCGGTGAGCCACCCCCGCTGCTGCTCCACCCGCCTGGGGTGCAGCGCCTCAGCGACCAGCGCCCGCAGGCGGGGGTGGCTTTCGTCGCCGTTGTTGGCCAGCGTCGGCGGCAGCCGGAAACCGTGCCGGGCCAGCACCCGCAACGCCGAGATGGGGATCGGGGTGAGCGCGTCGAGGGCGTTGTCCGGCCGGAACCTGACCGGGTCGCCCAGCACCTCGCGGACGAGCGCATGGCTGGACACCAGCAGGTGCCGCCCACCGACAGGGTCGCTGACCTCGGCGACCGGTGGCCAGTCGGCCTCGATCGCCTCACCCCACGTCCGGCAAAGCACCAGGCGACGCTACAAGACCCGCCTGGATCCGGTGACGACGGCGGCCGGTAGCTGATCGTGGGCTGCGGCAGGCGCCCGGGCCCGCGGCTCGCTGCGCGTGCTCGCCTGGGCGGGCGGCTCGTCCGACATGTTGGCATATCGGTGCTGGCCTGCGTGGACGCGCCAGGACGACCCCGGATTTGGCACGTGCCCCCAGACCCGCTAAAGTTCTCATCCGTCACCGGGAAACGCTGGCGACAACCGGAAAGCGACAAGGCAGACTGGCCCGTGCGAGACTGTGCGGGCTCGATCGAAGTAGACCGGTAGCAATGTGCGGACGTAGCGCAGTTGGTAGCGCATCACCTTGCCAAGGTGAGGGTCGCGGGTTCGAGTCCCGTCGTCCGCTCGGAGAGGTTCGATTCATCAGGGCCTCAGCCTCGGTGGGGTGGCCGAGAGGCGAGGCAACGGCCTGCAAAGCCGTGTACGCGGGTTCAAATCCCGTCCCCACCTCGGTACAGCAACAGCACGGGCGATTGGCGCAGTGGGAGCGCGCTTCCCTGACACGGAAGAGGTCACTGGTTCAAACCCAGTATCGCCCACCAGCTCAGAGGCCATGACCCATCGACGGTCGTGGCCTCCTTTGCATCCGGGGGCAAAACGGGGAGCCAACGCATCTCAGTGTCCCTTCCCGAAGATCGAATCCATCCCGTCCGCGCCTTCCAACAGGACCGAGCGCAGTTGGTGGCGGTAGACCGTCTCAGTCACCTTCGTGCTGGCGTGACCGACGAGATCGGCGATGTCCTCGATCGAGATTTCCCGAGTCCGACATCAGCGACACGAAGCTGTGCCGCATCTCGCGCCAGTCTTATCCTGCGCTTGGCCCTGCCGCCGGCGGTGCCTTTACCTACTGTCACAACATCACACGAGCTCTCCGCGCGGCTGGCCAGCTCGAACGGTCTGGGGCCGGTAGGCAACTGCCTACCGGCCCCAGACCGCTTGCGTCACTAATTTGGTGGCCGCTGGCCGCCGTGCTGTCGGCTAGGAACCGACGTACATCAGCTTGTTGACGGTGCCCTTCGGGTTGGTAATCACGCCCGGCGTGGCGGTGGACGCCATCTTCTCGGCGATCTGCGCCGGAGTGGCGCTCGGGTTTGCCTCCAGGTACAGGGCGGCAGCACCGGCGACATGCGGGGACGCCATCGACGTGCCGCTGATCGTCTTGGTCGCGGTGTCGCTGTCCTTCCACGCGCTCGGGATGTCCACACCCGGGCCCCAGATGTCCACGCACCGGCCGAAGTTGGTGAACGACGCGGGCCCGTCGTTCTTCTGACTGGCGGCGACGGTGATCGCCTCTGGAGTACGGGCTGGCGAGGTGTTGCAGGCGTCCTTGTTGTCGTTGCCTGCGGCGACCACGAACACGACACCCGCTGCGATGCCCCGCTTCACGGCATCGTCGGTGGACTGGTTGGCGCCACCGCCGAGGCTCATGTTCGCCACGGCCGGCTTGATGCCGTTCTTGGCGACCCAGTCGATGCCGGCGACGACGCCGCTGTTGGAGCCGCTGCCGTTGCAGTCGAGGACACGCACGGCGTAGATCTTCGCCTTCGGAGCGATCCCGTACGTCGTGCCGGCGGTTGAGCCGGCGACGTGAGTGCCGTGGCCGTGGCAGTCGTCGGCCTTGCCGCCGCTGGTGACCGCGTCGAAGCCGGTCAGGGCGCGCCCGCCGAAGTCCTTGTGGGTCAGGCGGACGCCGGTGTCGACGACGTAGGTGTTGACGCCCTCGCCGCCGTTGCCCATGGGCTTGTAGGCGCCGTCCAGGGGCAGCTTGCGCTGGTCACTGCGGTCGACGCCCCACGGGGCGGCGAGGCGCTTCTTGCTCGAGCGGTCGTCGAGCCGGACCACCTGGTCCTGCTCCACGTAGGCCACCGAGGGGTCGGCCGCCAGGCGTGCGGCGTCGGCGCTGGTGCCGGTGAACTGGAATCCGCCGACGGCGGAGTATGTGCGGACGACGGTGCCGTCGTACGCGTTGGCAAGCCGGCTGGCGGTCGAGTCGACCGCAGCTCTCGCAACGGCGTCGTCCTTGAACTTGACGATGAAGCTGCCGGCGATTGCGGTGGAGCTGTCTGCTGCGAGGATGTGGCCGACCGGTTGCTGGCCAGCCGACGCTGCGCCAGCGCCTAGGACGGTCGCGACGCCGAGGCCGGCGACCGCGAACAGGGAGCCGACGATGCGGCTGGGGGTGGTTGCCATGGTGATTGGCCTCCTGATGGGCGGGGGAACCCCGGAGCGCCGGGCGTGGGCCGGTTCGCGCATCCGGGAGCTGCCATCGATGGGGATCGATTGCGCCATCGTATGATGCGAAGGTGATCGAAGAGTAGTATTGAGTTTCTCGCTAAACTCTGCTAATGGGTTCCCGGTGCGCAGCTCCAGATCAGAGCGTCAGCAGCGACAGCCAGGTCTTCGCTCCGCCGATGCCGTCGCCGCGTCCGTTCACGACGCTGTCAGGCACCCGGCGGGCAACCTGATACCGCTTGAGCGCTGTGATCATCTGTTCGTCGGCGGTCCGGTCGATCGGGACCGGGTAGCCCCACGCGGTCAGCAGGCCAGCCATCACAGCCACGTCGTCGGCGACCATGCCGCGGACCACTGTCGCCGGCCGGGTCGGCATCAGCCGGCCCCAGGTCGTGGGACCGACGATGCCATCAACCGGCACCCGTTCGACGCGCTGGAACGCCCGCACTGCGGCTTCGGTCATGGCGCCGAACCGGCCGTCCACGAAAAGCCGTTGCCCGTTGGCGGCGAGCATGCCCTGAGCGATCCGGACCACCCGTCCGGTGGCCCCTCGCCGCGTGACGGGCAGCCTGCGGGCGGCGGCGTGGGCCGGCGAGGCAGCCGGGTTCGATCGGGGGCGCGGGACCGGCGCCGGCCTGACGATGTTGCGCCCATGGGCGCGGTAGTAACCCCAGTCCGCGAGGATCGTCGATCGGGCGTACTCGTACCCGGGGCGCACCGACAGGTGGAGATGGTCGTCCCGGGAGTACGCCGACGTGGCGAAGGTCCTGCCAGCGCGCACTGACGTCCGCGACCAGTGTCGGTTGTTGACGTTGATGTACTTGATGTGCTGGTAGAAGCCGGCGCGGAGGCGTCCCAGCAGCCAGGGCTCGAACTTGCGTTGGTCGGGCACTCGGCCGTCGATGGCGTACACCCAGCCGCGCAGCGGGCAGCGCCCGTCGACGCAGCTGCGGGAGAACGGGGTGTGGTCCTCGGGCGGTTGGGCGAGCAGGTGGGCCCGGTTGCCGATGACGCCCAGGCAGGTCCAGCCCACGGTGCGGTGCAGGTGGTAGAAGAGCCATTCGTCGGCGATGGGGCCGGCCGGGCGCCAGGCAATCCGGTCGCCGGTACGCGGGTCGACGATCTGCCCGCCGGTGAGGCTGGTCATCCGGACACCCCCAGCGCGGCGCAGGGGTCGACGCCGTCGGCGCCGATGTCGTAGGGGCAGGGCTGGTGGTCAGGTCCGGCCGCGCCACCGCTCGCGCCCTCGCCGGTGGGCGAGGGCGCGTCGTCCGGCAGCGCCGGCATGAGCGCTGCGATCTCGAACAGTCCGTCGTCGGTCATCTCGATGCTCTGGGGTGTCCGCTGTTTCGGGGTACTCATCGTCTTTGCCCCCATCCGTACGGCTGTGCTCCTGAGATTAGGCATCGTGAGCTGCGAAGAGACAGATCCCCACCCGTAGGAGGGCGACCACTGCGGACATCGCGCGCGGCTTCGGGGTGACACGCGTCGCCCGTCCGATGGGGGCCTTCTTGCGTGGCGCCACGCGGCCGCACGGTGAACCCACGCGGCGATTGAAATCCACCGACTTTCGGTGTGACGCAGCTTGTCCGCATTATGTTGAGTCGTCGCTTGTGGCGGTCCGAATACGAAGATCGATGCGATGAACTTGTACGTCCGGTGTGGTTTGATGGCGGCGCGCAACCGTGTGCCGCGTTCTTCGTGGGCGACGCGTGCTGCCTATCCCTCCGCCAAAGACATCGATGTGGGGACATTGTGACCAAGTCTGTTCTGGCGTCCTGCGCCGCTATCGCGGTCGCGGGGAGCCTGTTGGCGTTGTCGTCGGGCTCAGCCTCCGCGACCACGTCGGCTACCCCGGGCGCCGCGACCTCGGCGGCTGCCGAGACCATCGTCTGGACCGCCTGCACGAACGAGACCCTGGCCAAGCGTGGCGCCCAGTGCGGGTACGTCACCGCGCCACTCGACTACGCCAAGCCCGACGGCGAGAAGATTCAGCTGGCCGTCTCGCGGATCAAGCACAAGACCGCCGACGCGGCCGCGCAGGGCCCGATGCTGGTCAACCCCGGCGGACCGGGAGGCTCCGGCCTGACCCTGTCGGTCCTGGGCGAGCGCGTGCCCGGCGGCGCCGGCGACGCGTACGACTGGGTCGGCTTCGACCCCCGCGGCGTCGGCGAGAGCAAGCCGGCGATCAGCTGCGACCCCCAGGTCTTCGCCTACAACCGTCCTGAGTACGTGCCGAGCACCAAGGCGATCGAGGTGGCGAACCTCAAGCGCGCCAAGGCGTACGCCGAGGCCTGCCGCCGGTCCGGCGGCGCTCTGCTCAACAACATCGAGACCGTGGACACGATCCGCGACATGGAGACGATCCGGGTCGCCCTCGGCGCTGACCGGATCAGCTTCTACGGCTTCTCCTACGGCAGCTACCTGGGCCAGGTCTACGCCACGATGTTCCCGAAGCGGATCCACCGCATGGTCATCGACGGCGTCGTCGACCACCGCAACGTCTGGTACAAGGCGAACCTCAACCAGAACATCGCCTTCGACGCCAACGTGAAGACGTTCTTCCAGTGGATCGCCCAGAACGACACCGTCTACAAGCTCGGACCGACCGGCCGTGAGGTGGAGAAGCGCTACTACGCCACCAGCGTCCAGCTCGGCAGGAAGCCGGCCGGCGGCCTTATCGGCTCCAGCGAGTTTGCTGACATGTTCCTGCCCGCCGGCTACAGCCAGGGCCGGTGGAAAGCGATCGCCGCAGCGTTCTCCGGGTGGGTCAACAACCAGGACGAGGCCGCGGCGGCGGCGCTCAAGGCCGCCTACGATTACGCCAACGGTCCCGGCGATGACAACTCCTACGCGGTCTATCTCAGCGTGCAGTGCACCGACATCCAGTGGCCGAAGTGGTCGCGGCAGAAGAAGGACAACGCCAAGGTCCACGCCAAGGCGCCGTTCTACACATGGGCGAACAACTGGTTCAACGCGCCGTGCATGTACTGGCCGGCGAAGGCCGGCAAGCCGGTGAAGGTCGATCCGCGCAAGGCCCCGCCGGTGCTCATCATCAACGAGGAGCGGGACGCCGCCACCCCTTACGGCGGTGCGCTACAGGCCCGGAAGATCTTCCCGAAGTCGGCGCTGATCAGCACTCCGGGCGGCACCCAGCACTCGGTATCGCTGCGCGGCAACGCGTGCGTCGACAACCCGATCGCCGAGTACCTGCGCACCGGCGCCCTCCCCAAGCGCCAGCCAGGCGCCGGCTCGGACGTGGAGTGCGCCCCGGCCCCGCGCCCGGTCGCCACGCCCGGATTCGCGCCAGCCGCCGAGCACCCGCTCGACGCCGCGCTCTGGCGGCGCTGATCCGCGCCGATCCGCAGCGACGAACGACGGCCCGTACCGTGTTGGCGCGGGCCGTCGTTCGTGCGCCTGCGGCGGCCTGACGCCGCAGACAGCCTCAGGCCGCCACCTCGCCCGGAGCACAGTCGGCGTCGGCGGCCGCGACGCGGTTGCGGCCGCCGGTCTTGGCGCGGTACAGGGCCACGTCGGCGCAGTGGAACAACTCGGCGCGGGTGTGTTCGCCGTAGGTCGTCGCCACCCCCACGCTGACGGTGACCGACAACGAGCGCCCGTCGGCGTCGAGCGGCAGATCCGACACGGCACGCCGGACGTCCTCCAGTCGTTGCCAGGCCAGGTCAGCGTCGGCGCCCGGCATCACGAGCACGAACTCCTCGCCGCCGTGTCGCGCCAGCAGGTCGCTGCCGCCGGCGGCCCCGCTGAGCCGGGCGGCGAGCTGAACCAGCACGGCGTCCCCGACGCCGTGGCCGAAATCGTCGTTCACCTGCTTGAAGTGGTCCACGTCGATGATGGCCAGGCTCAGCGGTAGGCCGGCGGCGGTCAGCTCCGCGGCGCTGTGGTCAAGCCGCTCCATGAGGTGGCGGCGGTTGTGCAGGCCGGTCAGCGGGTCGCGGATCGCCTGCTCGGCCAGGTCGGCGCGTAGCGCCTCGATGGTCCGGACCTGGTCGTTGAGCTGACGGTTCGCCTCCGCCAGCGCCCGGGCCTGACGGTTCAGATCCGTGATGTCGCGGGCGACGATGGTCCAGCCGAGAAGCCGGGCGCCGTGGCCGTGCACCGGGCTGATCCGCACATGCAGGTCCACCCCGGCGCCGCGGGCGTTCGTGATGGTGTGTTCCTGCTCGGAGGTGAGCTGCTCGCCCGGGGCCAGCCGCCCCAGGACCAGCCGGATCGATTGACCGGACAGCTCGCCGTCCAGATCCGGCGCCAGCAGCCGCGCCAGACGCCGGGCGGCCGGGTTCCCGTTGATGATCCGTCCGTCCCGGTCGATCGCCACGACGGCGTCGCTGACGGCGTCCAGAATGCGCTGGTTGGCGATCGGTACCCGCTCGACCAGCCACTGTCCGCTGACCGCCCGGTAGCCGACGACGACGGTGACCGCGAAGCCGAGAACCGTGAGATCGATCTGCGGCAGCAGATCACTGATGGCGAGCATGTTCGCGGCCAGGGGCGGGATCGTCCCGATGAGGATGAGCATCTGCATCGTGCGGGTCGCCCCGGCCGACCGCCACGCAGCCCGGACGAGCCGGACCAACCCGGCAGCCAGAATGAGATCGCTGTAGGCGGTATGGGCCCAGAACAGCGGGCCGTACACCTCACGCAGCGGCGTCAGCGAACCTGGCGGCATCGGTTCCCACCTGGCGATGAACGCCTCGTGCCAGCGGTTGGTGGCCAGCAGCCCGAACACGATCACGGGCTCGATCATCAGCAACGCCGCGGTGCGCCGGCTCAGCCGCCAGCCACGGTCCACCACCGCCCGCGACAGACAGTGGAACCCCGCCACCACCCCGGTGACGCCGACGAACAACGCGAAGCCATTGGCAACGACCACGGCCGGCCGGGGGAACGCCATCGCGATCAGCTCCGCCGCCGACCACTGGGCGATGCCGGCAGCGACCAGCGCCATCGCGGCCAGAGCAGTGGACTCCCGCCGCCGGCGCCAGCTCCGCCACGTGACCCCGACGGCGGCCAGCGTCGCAGGCAGGAAGATCAGCACAACGGCGAGCCGCATCGCCACTCCCGCCCGTCCGCCCGTTCCCGGCCCGGCGTCCACGGCACGGGCTTCGTGTTCCCATCGGTCGACCGGCGATCCAGGTGAGCCGAACCCAGCGATCGGATACGTTTCATTCCCGGACGCGCCGGATGGGCGGTTGCGGGCAGGAGGCGACGGTGCGGGTATTCATTGTGGGCGGGACGGGGCTGCTCGGTCAGCACGCAGCCGCTGAGCTGGTCAGGCGTGGCCACGAGGTCAGCGTCAGCGGCCGGCGACGGCCGCCGTCGACCCTGGAGGACCGGGCCCGGTTCGTGCCCGTCGACCTGGAGACCCTCGACGAGGACGGCTGGGCCGCGCTGCTCTTCGGGCAGGAAGCCGTGGTCTTCGCCGCCGGGGTCGACGACCGGGCGGCGCCGAAGGCGCCGGCGGTGCCGTACTTCCACGCCGGCAACGTGGTTCCGGTTCAGGACATGCTCGCGGCGGCCAAGCGGACCGGGGTGCGCCGGGCCGTCGTCATCGGGTCCTACTTCACCGCCATCGACCGCCAACGCCCCGCGATGCGGTTGGCCGCCCGACATCCCTACATCGCCAGCCGGGTGGCCCAGGCCCACGCGTGCCGCCGGGCCGCCGGGCCCGACCTGAGCGTGGCGCTGCTGGAGACGCCCTTCGTCTTCGGCGCCGTCCCCGGCCGTGATCCGCTGTGGGCGCCTCTGGTGGGATGGCTGCGGGCGGGCCGTCCGTGCCCGGTCCCGCCCGGAGGGACGGCGGTCATCACCGCGGCCGCGATGGGACAGGCCGTCGGCGGCGCGCTGGAACGCGGCGCCGACGGCGCGTTCCCGGTGGCCCAGGAGAACCTCGCCTGGGACGCGCTGGTGGCACGGATCGGCGCGGCGCTCGGCCGTCCGCCGCGCGTCCGGCGGCTGCCGGCAGCCCTGCTGCGCGCCGCTCTCGGCGGCGCCGGCCTGGGATACCGGGCGAGAGGCAGGGAGCCGGGGTTGACCCCCGGGCGCCTCACCGAGCTGCTCACCGCCGAACTGTTCCTCGACCCGGCGGTGGCCGCCGGGCAGCTCGGCGTGAGCGGCCACCATCTCGACGACGGTCTGCGCGAGATGATCGCCGCCTGCCCGCAGCCGGGGCAGCCCTGAGCGGTGTGGCGGGTCAGGAGCGCAGGTCCTCGGCGAGGACGGTCTCCATGATCTGCTCAGCCAGGGCGGTGATCGTCAGGAACGGGTTCACCCCGAGGCTGCCGGGCGCCAGCGAGCCGTCCACGATGTAGAGACCGCCCTGACCACGGACCCGGCCGGCCCTGTCGGTCACCGTCCCGAGGACGCACCCGCCCAACGGGTGGTAGGTGAAGTGGTCGGAGAATGTCCGGTCGCTGCCGAACAGGTCCACCCGGTATGTGGAGCCCTGCTTGGCGTTGATCGCGTCGAAGGTGCGCCTGACGGCCGTCACCGAGGCCGCCGCGTGCGCGCGGGTCCAGTCCAGGATCATTCGGCCGGCGGTGGCGTCCCAGCTCAACCGGGCCCGGCTGGCGCTCGCCGTGATCGCCAGGTACAGGCTCAGGTAGGTGTCGATGCCGGCCGGGAACGGGGCGATCTCGGCGAAGACCCGGTCCTGGCCGGTGGCGTAAGCCCAGTTGTCGATGCCCAGCACCGGGATCGTGGACTGCCTGGCGCCGGTCGGTTGCCAGACGTGGTTAGCCCGGCCCAGCATCGTGTTGCCGTTGGGCCCCCAGCCGAAGCCCAGCTCCTCCGAGAGCCCGGTCAGGCCCCCGGCGGCCCGCGAGCGCAGCAGCAGCTCGGTTGTGCCCAGACTGCCGGCAGCCAGGAACACCCGCGGGGCCCGGTAGACGACCGTCCCGGACACGGTTCCGTCGGCGGTCAGCATCTCGGCTCGCACGACGAAGGCGTCGCCGGCCCGTTCGATTCCGCTGGCCCGGGTGGCCGCCTGGACGGTGACGAGGCCGGTGGCCCGGGCCCGGGCCAGGTACGTCTTGGTCAGGTCACGCTTGCCGTGGTTGTTGCCGAAGATGACCTCGTTCGCGGTCGCCGATCCGGGCGCCTGGCCGGCGGCCTCCTGTTCCAGGTAGGCGAAGTCGTAGACGTTGGGCACCGGGACCACCCGGCGCCCGGACGCCTGCGCGGTGTCCCGGCCCAGCCGCGCGTACTGGTAGTACGGGCTGGCTTCCAGGAGCGCTTCGGTGACGTGGTTGACGCCCAGCTCACGTTCGGCCAGCGGCAGGTGGCGGGCGAAGAAGTCGTCCAGCGGTAGGCCCGGCATGACCTCGGCCAGGTAGTCCCGGCGTGGCCGCACGGCCATGCCGCCGTTGACCAGCGACCCGCCACCGACGCCGACGCCGCAGTAGACGCCCATCGCCGCGAAGTCGACCCGGTCCAGGACGCCGGCGCCGAGCTTGATGGGCCGGTCCAGCGGGACGCCCGTGAGGTGGCTGATCGGCATCGCGGTACGGCGTCTGAGCCACATTGACCGTTCGTCGGGCTCGGTCATCCGGGCGAACACCCGACCGTCGTGGCCGGGACGGTTCCATTCCTGGCCCATCTCCAACATGGTGACCCGGTGGCCGGCCAGGGCGAGCCGGAGGGCGGCGACGCTGCCGCCGTAGCCGGTGCCGATGACCAGCGCCGGGACGTCGACCGGCGCGCCTGGCGCGGCCTGGACGGCGTGCCCTGGCCCGACCACGGCGCCGGCCGCGGCCGTTGCCGTTCCGATGAGGACATGACGACGGGTGGCGGTGTGTGGACGCATCAACACACTCTGTCATCGCCGGACGTTCGTGACCAGAGCTTGTGGACGGTCGTCAGGGCGAGGGCGGCGGGCTCAGACTGCGAGCGGGGCGCGTTTGGTCTCGGCGACGAGCAGGTCCCGCACCTCCTCGGCCGGCAGCGGCCGGGCGAAGTGGAAGCCCTGCGACAGCCGGTACCCGATGAGGTGGAGCTGGCGGGCCTGCGCGGCGCTCTCCACGCCCTCGGCGACCACACCCAGGTCCAGGCCGTTGGCCAGGCTGACCATGGCGGTCGCGATCGTCGCCTCGGCGGTGCTGCCGGTAATGTTGTCGATGAATGACTTGTCGACCTTGAGCACGTTGACCGGGATCTTGCGCAGCAGACCCAGCGACGAGTGCCCGGTGCCGAAGTCGTCGAGCGCGATGGCCACGCCCAGGGCGGAGATCTCCCTGAGGGCGTTCGCCGCGGCGTGGCTGTCGAACACTGCGGTCTCGGTGACCTCGATCATGAGCCGCTCGGCGGGCAGGCCGGCGGCCGACAGCGCGGCGGAGACCCGCCGGGAGAACCCGGCCTCCCGCAGCTGGCGGGCGGAGATGTTGACGCTGACCGTCCACGGGTTCGTCGCGTGGTCGTCGTTGAGCCAGCCGGCCGCGGTCCGGCACGCTTCATTGAGCACCCAGGCGCCCAACGGCACGATGAGCCCGGTGCGCTCGGCCGCCGGTATGAACTCGTCCGGCGGAATCACCCCACGCTGCGGGTGGTGCCAGCGGATGAGCGCCTCAGCGCCAACCGGGGCGCCGTCGGGCAGGCGGACCACCGGCTGGAACAGCAGCCGGAAGTCGCCCCGGTCCATCGCCAGCCGAAGCTCGGCGCCGAGCTGGGCGTCGTAGTTGGCGCGCTCGTCCAGCTCCGGCTCGTAGCTGGCGTACTGGCCCTTGCCGGCTTCCTTGGCCGCGTACATGGCCAGGTCGGCGCGGCGTAGCACCTCGGTGGTGTCCAGCCCGGACTCCACGTCGGCGATGCCGGTGCTGCAACGCACCAGCAGGTCGTGGCCGGCGACCCGGATCGGGGCGGACAGCACGATGTTGATCCGGTCGAGGACGCTGGTCCCGGCGTCAGCGGTGAGGCTGGCGAGCAGCATGGCGAACTCGTCGCCGCCCAGCCTGGCCACGGTGTCGTCGGGCCGCACGCAGCCGCGCAGCCGCTCCGAGACCGCCACCAGCAGCTCGTCGCCGATGACGTGGCCGAGCCGGTCGTTGACGGTCTTGAAGTCGTCCAGGTCGATGAGGACGACACTGGCCTGTGCGTCGGCGTCCAGCGCCTGGCGCATCCGGTGCTCGAACAGCCGGCGGTTGGCCAGTCCGGTGAGCGCGTCGTGGTCGGCCTGGTGGCTCAGCTGCTCCTGGGCGTCCTGGAGTTGTCGCACGGTCGCGTCGACCCGGTTGAGCAGCCGGCCGTTGTCCTTGAGCGCGCTGATCTGCCGGTAGACGACCAGCGCGGTGAGCGCGACGGCCGCGCCGGCGACCAGAGCGTCGTTCACCGGGTGGTTACGGGCGACCCACAGCAGCAGGCCGTCGAGTCCGACGACCGCGACGTACGGCAGGTAGCTGAACGGCCGACGCCGCTTCGCCTGCGGCTGGGCGGCCGGGGTGGCCCGGGCCTGGCGGCGGGCTGCCAGGACGTATCCGAGCGCCACCGGCGGGATGCAGATGGCGGCCGCCTCGATCTGCGCCTTGGTCGCCATGATCGGGGCGAGCGCGCCGAGCCCGGCGCCGACGCCGGTGGCCGCCGACAGCATGTGCAGGGCGCCCCGGTTGACGACGCTGACGCCCACGAGCGCGAGCTTGATGAACGTGAAGATCGCGACGCACGCCAGCAGGATCACGGAGAGCACAGAGAGGGTGCCCCCCAGGTCCCGCCACTCGTCGAACTGGCTGAACGACAGCCGCCACGCGAACATGCCGACGGTGAGGACCACGATGGTGGCGTCGAGGAAGAAGCGACGGCGTTCGGTGACCGAGAGCTGGGACCGGCCGGGGAGGCGCAGCAGCCCCCACAGCATCACCACGACGCCGGACATGTAGACGACGACCGTGCTGCTGGCGACCGGCGTCACGCCGGCGGCGGAATGGGTGAGGTCGTCGCGTAAGTTTAGCGTCGCGCCCACGCCGATGAGCGTGATGGCGGTCGCCGCCAGGCGCCAGAACCGGCGGGCGGCCGGCTCCTGCCCTGCGCCGCGCGCCACCCACCAGCAGTAGCCGCCGGCCAGCCAGGCGGACGGGGCGGTGACCGACCAGCCGATGAGGCTGGGCGGGCGGAAACCGAGGCTCAGCACGATGATCCATACGATGCTGAAGGCCGTCGCCGCCGCTGACAGGGCCACCGGCGCGGAGATCCGGGCGGCTGCTGAGCGCACGCGGGGGACCATGGACAACACTGCCTCCCTCCGCTGGTCCGTCAGGAATCTGTATCGACCTGACATCGGGGCAGTTAAGCCAATTGTGTTGGTCTGGTGACGTTCCGTGGTTTCGCGGCTGGGGGCGTGGGGTAGACGTCACCGGTGGAGCTGTTCGAGGATCGCGTCGACGCCGGGAACCAACTCGCCGGTGAGCTATTGGCCCGCCACGTCTCCGCCGACCTCGTATTGGGCCTTCCCCGTGGCGGGGTCCCGGTGGCGGCCCGGGTGGCGGCCGCGTTGGGCGCCGATCTCGACATCGCCGTCATCCGTAAGATCGGCGCTCCGGGACGCCCCGAGCTGGGTGTCGGGGCGATGGCCGAGGACGAGCACCCATGCTTCGACCAGAGCAATCTGAGCTGGCTGGGATTACGGCCGAGCGACCTGGCGGAGACTGCGGCCGCCGAGGTCGTCGAGCTACGGCGGCGGGTCGCGCTCTACCGGGGCTCCCGGCCACGTCTTCCGCTGGACGGCCGGCGGGTGCTGGTCGTCGACGACGGTCTGGCCACCGGCGTCACCGCGCGGGCGGCGCTGCGGTGGGCCCGCCGTAAGGAGCCGGCCTGGCTCGGGTTCGCCGCGCCGGTGTCCGCGCCCGACGGGGCCACCCTGTTGGCCAGCTACGCCGACCGGGTCTTCCTGCTGCGGCGTCCACCGTCGTTCGCCGCCGTCGGCGCCTGGTACCGGGACTTCTCCGCCACCACCGATGCCGAGGTCATCGACCTGCTACGAGTGGCCGTCCGCCACTGAGACGAGGCCCCACCGCTACGGCCCCGCGACCACCTCGATGAGCTGCTCCGCCGGGATCCGCCTGACGGGCGCCGGGCCCGCCTCCGGGTCCACCGCCGGTGGACGGCCGACGCCGAGCCGCAACGCCAGGTACGGCATGCCGGCCTCGGCGATGAGGCGCCGCAGCGACTCCCGGGTTCCGGGGACCTCGGCCACCCAACTCATCGGCAGCAGCGAGAGCCCTTCGGTCTCGGCGGTCAACCAGCCGGCCGACAGCCCCTCGCCGGCCCGCAACCAGTCGAGTGGCTCGTCGCCGGGTCCGTAGAGGATGCCGTACCCGGCCCACCGGTCGTGGCCGCCCTCGGATGGCAGCGTGCCGCCGGCCCCGAAGTCGCGTAGCGGCACCGTGGTCTGCGCGGCCCGGTCCGGCAACATGCTCGGGTCGATGCCCGTGCCGGCGACCGCGCCTCCGCCCGCCCAGCGGGTCAACTCGTCGTGGGCGTCGCGGTCCTGCTCCTGGATCTGCGCGGCCCGGGACGCCTCGGCTGCCAGGTCGAGGGTCTGGTCGGCGTTGAGGATCTGGAGCAGGGCTCCCTCGTCGCCGACGGCCCGGCGCACCGCCTCGACGGCCGAGGGTGGAACCCGCTGTTCGGCGACCGGCCGCCGGTCGGTGTGCCGCACCTCTATCGCCGCCCGTAGGACGATCGCGGCCTCGTCCGGCTCGCCCTGCTTGAGATCGCCGATGACGGCCAGCAGGTCCGGGTCGGTGAGGTCCGGCAGCCGCCGGACCTGGAATGACCAGCCCAGGGCGGCCAGCGCCACCCGCGCGTGGTGCAGCGCCGCCCCGCAGCTGATCGTCAGCATCCGGCCGTCCGGATCGCCGACCGACAGCTGCCGGTCGCGGACCGCCCGCAGCTCCAGCCGGTCGGGCTGCGCCCGCCACCGCCATGGCTGCGTGTTGTGCATGGACGGGGCGTGCCCGCCGACGCCGGCAGCCTTGGTGAGGGCCATGACCAGCGGGCTCGCGGTGGTCGGCTCGTCAGACATTCCAGGCGGCTCCCTTGTTTGAGGTGGTCAGGCGCGCGAGCGGGTGGGCACCACCAGGACCGGGCAGGCGGCGTGGTGGGCCAGCGCCTGGCTGACCGATCCGAGCAGCAGTCCGGTGAACCCGCCCCGGCCGTGCGAGCCGGTCACCACGATCGCGGCCGCACGACTCGCCTCGACCATCGTGTACTCCGGGTTGAGGCTGTGCTCGGCGATTCCCTCGACCACCAGATCCGGTCTGACCTCGGTGGCCGCGGCCACGGCCGCGTCGACGACCTCCTGGGCCTTCTGCCGGCCGGCGGACTCGCGTTCGACGTCGCTGGTCGGCGAGACCAGGACCGGGTCCCCCCACCACGCGTGGATGATCCGTAGCGGGACGTCCCGGCCGGCGGCCTCGACGGCCGCGGCCCGCACCGCGACGAGCGCGTCCTCGGAGCCGTCCGTGCCGACCACGACAGGACCGGGAGCGTCGACTGGACAGTCTGGCGGACGTACCACCAGCGTCGGACAGTGCGCGTGGGCGATGATCTGGGCGCTCACCGAACCGAGGTTGAGACCGGCGAAGCCGCCGTGGCCGCGGTTGCCGACTACCACGACGCTGGCGTCGCGGGACTGCTCAACGAGAACCCCGGCGCCGCCGCCAGGCTCCTCGACCGCCTCGATGGACAGGTCGGGGAAGTCGCGGCGGAGGTTCTCGGCAAAGGCGGCGAGCATGTCCCCCGCGGCCTTGCTCACCTCGGGCAGGCCCATCGCGTACGGGTCGAGCGGAAGCGCGTAGGTGAACGGGTTGGGGTACCCGTGGACCAGCCGCAGCGGCGCCCCGAGCCGCCGTGCTGCCATGGCGGCGTGCCGGGCGGCGACCTCGCTGGACGGCGAGCCGTCGACGCCTGCGATGACGGGTGCGGTCATTGCTCCTCCTGTGCTTGACGGAACACCTGGGCCGTTCCACCCTTTCCGAAAGCGCATCGGCCGGGGCAGAGTCGAAGGTCCCGCCGCGGGCTAGCTACCCGGGTGGGCGCGGTTCACGCGTATGCGGGTCATATATAACGCGAAACCGGGCGCGGTGGCCAATGCGGCGCACCAGAGCAGATCCGTCGAGGACAGCGGCTCGGTGCCCAGCAGCTCCCGCAGCGGCGCAACCAGCACCCCCGCCACCTGGAGGGCCGCCGAGACCGCCACGGCCACCAGCCACGGATTGCGATCGGTCGATCCGGGAGCCCGGGTGGCCCGCACCGCCAACGCGACGCCCAGCTGCGCCAGCCCGAGCACCACGAACAGCGCCGACTGCCAGGGCCGGTCCAGCCGCTGCGCCACCAGGGCGGCCACCAACGCGGTGACGGTGATGAGGGATGCCGCCGACACGATGCCGCGGACCAGACCGTCGCCGAGCACCGACTCCTGGGGCGAGCGGGGCGGGCGGCACGCGGTGTCCGGCTCCGCCGACGTCGGCGGTGGTCAACTGTCGCCGCCGGACCACCGCCACTGGGTGATCGTCGGGTGGTCCTCGCCGTGTTCACGGGTGTGGGCCCGGCACTGCTGCCGGGCGTCGATCATGGCCTGGCGCAGGTGCGCGGCGGTGGCGCCGAGCCCCGGCACCCGGTCGATGACGTCGATGACCAGGTGGAACCGGTCCAGGTCGTTGAGCATGACCATGTCGAACGGCGTCGTGGTCGTGCCCTCCTCCTTGTAGCCGCGAACGTGCAGGTTCGGGTGGTTGGTCCGCCGGTACGTCAACCGGTGGATGACCCCGGGGTAACCGTGGTACGCGAAGATGATCGGCCGGTCGGTCGTGAAGACCGTGTCGAACTGCTTGTCCTTGAGCCCGTTCGGGTGCTCGCTGTCCGGTTGCAGCCGCATGAGGTCGACGACGTTCACCACCCGCACCCGCAGCTGCGGCAGGTGCTCACGCAGCAGCCCCACCGCCGCCAGGGTCTCCATCGTGGGCACGTCGCCGGCGCAGGCGAGCACGACGTCCGGCTCGACGCCGGCGTCGTTGGAAGCCCAGGCCCAGATACCCAGGCCGCGTTCGCAGTGCGACTGGGCCTCGGCCATGTCCAGCCACAGCGGCTCGACCTGCTTGCCGGCGACCACCACGTTGATGAGGTTCCGACTGCGTAGACAGCGGTCCATGGTGACCAGCAGCGTGTTGGCGTCCGGCGGCAGGTACACCCGGACGATCTCCGCCTTCTTGTTGATGACGTGGTCGATGAAGCCGGGGTCCTGGTGGGAGAACCCGTTGTGGTCCTGACGCCAGACGTGGCTCGACAGCAGGTAGTTGAGCGAGGCGATCGGCCGCCGCCAGGCGATGTCCCGGGTCACCTTCAACCACTTGGCGTGCTGGTTGACCATCGAGTCCACGACGTGGATGAACGCCTCGTAGCTGGTGAACACCCCGTGCCGGCCAGTCAGCAGGTACCCCTCCAGCCAGCCCTGACACAGGTGCTCCGACAGCACCTCCATCACCCGTCCGTCGGGGGAGAGGTGGTCGTCGCCGGGCACGGTGTCGGCGAGGAAGACCCGGTCGGTCACCGTGAACGCGTCGCCGAGCCGGTTGGAGGCGACCTCGTCCGGGCCGAAGAGTCGGAACCGGTCCCGGTTCGCGTCGATGACGTCGCGCAGCCAGGCGCCGAGCGCCCGGGTAGGCTCCACATCGGCCAACCCGGGCCCGGGGCTCGGGACCGCGTACTCGCGGAAGTCGGGCAGGGCCAGGTCCCGCAGCATCACCCCGCCGTTGGCGGCCGGGTTGGCGCTCATCCTGGCGTTGCCGCGCGGCGGCGCCAGGAGGACATCGTCGCGGGGGACCCCGTCGGCGTCGAAAAGCTCCTGCGGCCGGTACGAGCGCAGCCAGCTCTCCAACGCGGCGAGCTGGCGCGGGTCCTCGCGCGGGTGCGGCAGCGGCACCTGGTGGGCGCGGAACGTGCCGGCGACCGGCAGACCGTCGACAATGGCCGGCCCGGTCCAGCCCTTGGGGGTGCGCATGACGATCATCGGCCACCGGGGCCGCCGTGCCGGCCCGCCCCGTCGGGCGAGCCGTTGGATCTGGGCGATGTCGTCCAGCGCGCTGCCGAGCGCCGCCGCCATGAGCTGGTGGGCCTCGCGTGGGTCCTCGGAGGTCACCTCGTACGGCTCGTGGCCGTAGCCGCGCAGCAGCGACCGCAGGTCCTCGGCCGGGATCCGGGCCAGCACCGTCGGGTTGGCGATCTTGTAGCCGTTGAGGTGCAGGATCGGCAGCACGGCCCCGTCCCGGGCCGGGTTGAGGAAAACGTTGGACAGCCAGCTCGCCGCCAACGGCCCGGTCTCGGCCTCGCCGTCGCCGACGACGCAGGCCACCAGCAGGTCCGGGTTGTCGAAGGCCGCCCCGTAGGCGTGCATGAGCGAGTACCCCAGCTCGCCGCCCTCGTGGATCGAGCCGGGCACCTCGGGGGCGACGTGGCTGGGGATTCCGCCCGGGGTCGAGAACTGCCGGAACAGCCGGGTCATGCCCGTCGCGTCTCGGCTGACGGTCGGGTACAGCTCGCTGTACGTGCCCTCAAGCCAGGTGTTGGCGACCAGCGCCGGACCCCCGTGGCCGGGTCCGGTGACATACAGGACGCTCAGGTCCCGCAGCGTGATCATGCGGGAGAGGTGGGCGTAGACCAGGTTCAGCCCCGGGCTGGTGCCCCAGTGTCCGAGCAGCCGCGGCTTGATGTGCCCGGCCGTCAGCGGCTCGCTCAGCAGCGGGTTCTCCCGCAGGTAGATCTGCCCGACGGTGAGGTAGTTCGCGGCCCGCCAGTAGGCGTCGATCCGGTCCAGTTCGACGCCGGTCAACGGCGATTCAGTCACGGCGGCGGTCATGGGTGATCGTCCTTTCGTCGGACTCTGCTTACCGTGCCTGGCCGCTGCCGCGCAGCAACTCGCGAGCCTCGTCGGCGATCGCCTGCTGTTCGTCGGTGGCGATGACACACACCGCGATCCTGGCCCCCGGTGGCGAGATCACCCGCTCCGCCGCGCCGGCGCCGTTGCGCGCCGGGTCGACCGCGATGCCCATCGGCGTCAACCCGGACAGCGCCTGGGACCGCACCGCCGCGCTGTTCTCGCCCACCCCGGCGGTGAAGACGATCGCGTCGAGGCGACCCAGAACCGCGTGGTACGCGCCCACGTACTTGCGCAGCCGGTGGCAGTAGACGTCGAGAGCCAGGGCGGCGGCCGGGTCGCCGGCGTCGCGGCGGGCCAGCGCCGCCCGCATGTCGGCGTCGCCGCACATCCCGAGCAGGCCGCCCTCGGTGCGCACCGCGGCGTCGAGCTGCGCGTCGGACAGCCCGGCCTGACGCAGCCACAGCAGCGCGCCTGGGTCGAGGTCGCCGGCGCGGGTGGCCATCACCAACCCTTCCAACGGCGTCAGCCCCATCGACGTGTCGACGCTGCGGCCCCCGGCGACCGCGGTGGCGCTCGCCCCGGACCCGAGGTGCAGCACGATGGTATTGAGGTCGGCCACCGGCCGACCGAGCAGCGCGGCGGCCCGCTCGGTGACGTACCGGCAGGAGATGCCGTGGAACCCGTAGCGGCGGATCCCGTGCCGGGCCGCCAGCGCCGCGTCCAGGGCGTAGGTCGCCGCCGCTGGTGGCAGGTCGGCGTGGAAAGCCGTGTCGAAGACCGCCACCTGGACGGCGCTCGGCCAGCGCTGACGGGCCATCGCGATGCCGGCCAGGGCGGCGGGCTGGTGGGTGGGCGCCAACGGCGTCAGCGTGGCGATCGTGGCCAGCACCGCGTCGTCGATGACGGTGGCCGCACGCAGACCGGCGCCGCCGTGGACGACCCGGTGCGCCACCACCGTGGGCGTCAGACCGTCGGGCAGCTCCTCGACGGCCCCGGCGGCCAGCCAGCCGCCGACGTCGGTCGCCGCTCCCTCAGCGTCGTAGAGCTGGAACTTCACCGACGACGAACCGCAGTTCAGCGCCAGCAGCATCACTCGACAGCCGCGTCGACCGTCTCGGCCGGGTCGCGTCGTGGCGTCGGCCAGCCGGGCGGGCCGTAGCCGACCCGCATCACCATCTGCGCCACGCCGAAGCGCCGTAGGGCCAGTCGTAACTGTTCGCGGGCCGAGGGCACCTCGATCGGCTGGGACACCATCGACACCGCGAGTCGCGCGTCGGTCGCGGTCAGCAGCACCCGCTGCAACGCGATCCCGGCCCGCACCTGCTCGGCGGGGCTGTCGGTGGCGCTGCCGAGCACCGCGATGAGCGGCTCGGCGCTGGGGTTGTCAGCCTCGGGCTGGCCCGGCCCGCCGAACGGGCGCTGTGGCATCGAACCGGACGGGTCCACGGCGGCGCTGTCGGTGGGAACACCGTCCGGGGAGTGGCTGAATCGTCGCCACTGCTCCAACTCGGCCATGTAGGCCGCGTCCCGGGCGAGCGTGCGGTCGGCGACCCGGGCGATCCCCGCGACCGCCTCCACCGCCACTGAGCCCACCACCAGTTCCAGCCAGCACCCTTCGGTCTCCGCGGCCTGGCGCAGCCGGAGCCGCTCGGCCGGCGGAACCGGATCCGGCCGCAACGCCCCGCGGTTGCTGTGTCTCAGCGCGATCGCGGCGTACAGCGACTGCTCGGTCGGGGTGGGCGGGCGGCGCGCCGCGGGCGTCAGGCGGGCCAGAACGGACGGATCGTTCGGCAGCGGGCCAAGCGTCAGGTCGGCTGGTCGGCCGGCGATCGCCAACGCCAGCTCCAGGTTGAGCGCCGCGGCCCCGCAGGCCAGCCGGGCGCCCCAGCCGTGCGGGTCGGCCGCCGGGAGCGCCCGGTCGGCGTCCAGCAGCACGTCGATGGCGCCGTCGTGGAGCCGGAACCGCCACGGCTGGCTGTTATGCATCGAGGGCGCCCGCCCGGCAGCCGGGGCCGCGTCCAACAGGTCGTCACGGGTGTATCGCAGTGTCGTCGTCGCCATGGCGGCTCCCTCCGGCTGTGTCCCCGCACTCACCATTACCGGTCATTCCAGTTCCTACCAGGGCCGAATTGCCTATCTCGCACCCTGCCGGCTGGACCGCCGCGCCCAGCTCGGGACCTTGGACTCATAGCGGCGCCTGGCCGCAGCGGGTAGAAAAGGCGCATGATCCGGGTGTTTCTTCTCGACGACCACGAGGTCGTCCGTCGCGGCTTGGCCGACCTGCTGCGCTCCACCGGCGATATCGAGGTGGTCGGCGAGTCCGGCTCGGCCCGGGAGGCCGTGCAGCGGATCCCCGCGCTGCGCCCGGACGTCGCCATCCTCGATGCCCGACTGCCGGACGGCAACGGCATCGACGTCTGCCGCGACGTGCGGGCCATCGACTCGTCCATCAAGGGCCTCATCCTCACCTCGTACGAGGACGACGAGGCGCTGTTCGCCGCGATCATGGCCGGCGCGGCCGGCTACCTGCTCAAACAGATTCGGGGCACCGACCTCGCCGATGCCGTCCACCGGGTCGCCGCCGGCCAGTCCCTGCTTGACCCGGCGGTGACCCGACGGGTGCTGGAACGCATCCGCAGCGGCGCCGACGAGCCGGCCGAGCTGCGTTCCCTGACCGAACAGGAGCGACGCATCCTGGAGCACATCGCCGAGGGCCTCACCAACCGCGAGATCGCCGGCCGGATGTTCCTGGCGGAGAAGACCGTCAAGAACTACGTGTCCAGCCTGCTGGCCAAGCTCGGTCTGGAACGCCGTACCCAGGCGGCGGTCCTGGCCACCCGGCTTCTGGGCGCCCGCCGATGACAGCCGACGCCGTCCGCTGACGGCGTCACGCTGGCAGCGGCACGTCCCAGATCAGCTCGGCGCCGGTCGGCGCGACGGGGCGCAGGCTCAGCTCGCCGGCCCACCCGAGCGCGCGTTCCCGCAGGTTCACCAGGCCACCGCGGGCCCGGTCCCGGTCAGCGCCCCGACCATCGTCGCGCACCGACACCGACACCCTGCCGTGGGCGACGACGACGGCGACATCCACCCTGGTCGCCCGGGCGTGCCGGGCCGCGTTGGACAGCGCCTCGGTCAACACCGCCAGCACGTCGCCGCGCATCGCGTCGGGCACCGCGCTGTCGACCGGGCCGTCCATCCGCAGCGTCGGGGCGAACCCCAACGTGTCGGCGGCTTCGGCGATCGTGGCGTGGATCTCGGTGCGCAGCGTCGCCGTGGCCGGCGCCCGCAGCTCGAAGATCGCCCGGCGGATGTCCCGGATCGTGGAGTCCAGGTCGTCCACGGCCGCGTTGATCCGCTGTGCTACCTCGGGCCGACCGGTGAGCGGCACCGCGCTCTGGAGCTGGAGGCCGGTGGCGAACAGCCGCTGGATGACGACATCGTGCAGGTCCCGGGCGATACGTTCCCGATCTTCCAGGACCGCCAGCAGCTCCCGTTCGTCCTGGGCCCGTACCCGCTCCAGCGCCAGCGCGGCCTGCCCGGCGAAGCTGGCCAGCAACGGCACGTCGCCGTCGTCGCGCCGGTCGTGCCCGACGGGGTACCCGACGACCAGCAGGCCGTGCAGGGCGTCCCCGGTGGTCAGCGGCGACACCACCGCCGGGCCGGCGGGGACCGGGCCGGGCCACGCGGCGGCGGTGGAGAGGTCGTCGAACAGCTGCTGCTTGTTGGACGCGGCGGCCAGCGGGGGGCCCACCGCCGGCAACAGGCAACCGACCAGGCCCACGCCGGCGTCCTCGGTGGCGCCGGCGACCACCTCGATCCGCAGGTTGTCCGACTGCGGCTCGTTGAGCAGCACCATCGCCAGCTCGGCGCCGGCGACCTCCCGGGCCCGCCGCGCGACCAGGGCGAGCGCGTCGGTGCGTTTGACCTGTCCGAGCAGGACGGTGGTGATCTCGGCCGTGGCCGTCAGCCACTTCTCCCGACGGTGCGCCACCTCGTACAGGCGCGCGTTGTCGATGGCCACCCCGGCGGCGGCCGCGAGCGCCACCGCCAGCTCCTCGTCGTCGTCGGTGAACTCCTTGCCGCCGATCTTCTCGGCCAGGTAGAGGTTGCCGAACACCTTGCCGCGCACGTGCACGGGCACGCCCAGGAAGCTGCTCATCGGCGGGTGGTTCGGCGGGAATCCGTACGACCGTGGATGTTTGGTGATGTCGGGCATCCGGACCGGCTGCGGGTCGTCGATGAGCAGGCCAAGGACCCCGCGTCCGCTCGGCAGGTCGCCGATCGCGGCGTGTTGCCGCGGTGTCAGGCCGTGGGTGATGAACTCGACCAGCCGGCGGTCCGGTCCGATCACCCCGAGCGCGGCGTAGCGGGCGTCCAGCAGGTGACAGGCGCTGGCGACCAGGCGGCGCAGGGTGCTGCGCAGGTCGAGCCCGGCGCTGACGGTCACCACGGCGTCGAGGAGCGCGCGTAGCCGTTCCCGGCTGTCGGCGATCTCCTGGACCCGGTCCAGGGTCTCCTGGAGCAGCTCGTCGAGCCGTATCCGGGACAGCGGGCTGAGCCCGAGCGACGGCGCGGCCTCGGCGCCGGCGGTGGACCTGTGCTCGGGCTGCTCCGCCATGCCCGGGATGCTACCGGCCGGGCCCGGCGGTGGGAACGCGACGATGGCGCGGTGGAGCTGTGGACCAACCCGGCATGTTCGAAGAGCGTCGCGGCGGAGAACGCGTTGGCCGATGGTGGCGTGGGACGATCAGACGCTGGCGGGCGCGGTACGAGCTGGAGCCGGCGCTCCGCGGGCGCTCAGTTCCCGTTACGCCAGACGCGACCACTGCGACCGATGAGCCGGTCGGCGTCCATCGGACCCCACGAGGCTGCCTCGTACGTGGGGATCGGCCGGTCATCCTGCGACCAGCGGTCGATGATCGGATCGACGATCCGCCAGCACTGCTGCACCTCGTCCGAGCGGATGAACAGCGTCGGGTCGCCGATGAGGGCGTCGAGCAGCAGCCGCTCGTACGCCTCCGGCGACTCCTCGCGGAACGTGTCCCCGTAGGAGAACTCCATCGACGCCGACCGCACCCGGAACGAGTGTCCCGGCACTTTCGCGCCGAACCGCAGCGTGATGCCCTCATCTGGCTGGATACGCAGGATCAGGGCGTCCGGATCCATCTCCCGGACCTGAGCCGCGCTGATCGGCAGGTGCGGGGGCCGTTGGAACTGCAACACCACCTCGGTCACCCGGGACGGCAGCCGCTTGCCGGTGCGGACGTAGAACGGCACGCCCGCCCACCGCCAGTTGTCGACGTCCAGCCGCATCGCCGCGTACGTCTCGGTGCGCGACAGTGGGTCGACGCCCGGCTCCTCCCGGTAGCCGGGCATCAGCTCGAACCGGGTGCCGCCGCGGGTGTACTGACCGCGCACGGCGAGATCGTCGATGTCCCGGTCTCCCGGTAGCCGGATCGCCTGGAGCAGCTTGACCTTCTCGTTGCGGATCGCTTCAGCCGAGAATGACGCTGGCGGTTCCATCAGCGCCAGCGCCAACACCTGGAGCACATGGTTCTGCACGATGTCGCGCATCGCGCCGGCGTGCTCGTAGAAGCTGCCCCGCGAGCCCACGCCGAGCGTCTCGGCGACCGTGATCTGGACGTGGTCGACCCAGCTGCGGTTCCAGATCGGTTGGAAGATGGCGTTGGCGAAGCGCAGCGCCATGACATTCTGGACGGTGTTCTTACCCAGGTAGTGATCGATGCGGAACACCTGTGACTCGTCGAACGCCCGGTGGACGCAGGCGTCGAGGGCCCGGGCGCTGGTCTCGTGGTGTCCGTACGGCTTCTCGATGACGACCCGGGCGAAACTGTCGCCCGTCGGGCGGTTGAGGCCGGCGCCGGCCAACCCGTTGATGATCTTCGGGAACGCCTGCGGGGGAGTGGCCAGGTAGAACAGCCGGTTGCCGGCCACACCTCGGCTGGTGTCGAGATCGACCAGCAGCTCAGCCAGTCGGGCGTAGGTGGCCGGGTCGTCGTAACCGCCGCTGACGTAGCGGATGCCCCCATGCAACGACGGCATGGAACGGGTGTCGGCGTCCCCGAACGCGGCGGCGGCGAACTGGTCGTCGTCGAGTTGGCTACGGGCCACCCCGACCACCGCGAACTGCTGGGTCAGCCGCTTGTGCCGGGCCAGGTTGAGCACCGCCGGGATCAGCTTGCGCCGGGTGAGGTCCCCTGACGCTCCAAAGATCACCATGGTGGCCGGCGGGGCGCTGCGGTCGTCCCGGAAGCTCGCGTCCAGTGACGCCGCCGCCGCTGACCCGACGAGCCCGGCCCGCCCGTCGGCCCGCGTCTCGGCCGGTGCGCTGGCCGTCGCGGTTGAGGTCGACCGGCCAGCGGTGCGTCCCGCGAGATTCATGCGACGAGCCTAGTGCGCGACCTCAGCTTCAGGGGCGCTATCGGCCGCGTCCGGTACACGCTGGGGCTGAACGGGCGAACGTCTCGGACGAGTAGGCGACCGCGACCGTGAAGCAGTACTCCGCCCGAGGCGACAGACCGTGCACCCGGTAGCTGGTCTCCCCTGGGGGCAGCGTCTGGAAGGCGCTCGGGCGCTCGCTGGTCCGCCCACCGGAGACGACCACGGCGCCCTCGGCCTGCTCCGGGTAGTGCCAGCTGAGACCGATGGCGTCGCCGTTGTCGACGAGCCGCAGCCTGTCCGGCGTGGGCGGCGCTGCGGGCGTGGGCGGCGCTGCGGGGCTGGGCTGTCCGCCGCCTCCCGCGGTCGGCGCGTCGGCGGCTGTGGCGACAGCCGCGCCAGCGCCAGCCGCCGCGATGAGGGCTACGAACACCGCTGCCGTTCGCCGGCGCGACCGCCGACGCGTGCCGGCGATCTCGGCGCCCGGGTCGATCAGCTCGGCGCCGTCGCCGAACACGCTGGCGCCCGCGCCGGGCATCGCCTCCGGCGCGGCTGGGCCGGGTGGGACCAGTCGTTCGGCGAGCGTCCGGACCGGGTGGTCCGGCGCCAGGTGGTCTCGGGCCAGCTCGCGGCCCCGCTCGGCGTACGCGCGTGCCGCTTCGGCGTCGCCGCCGTCCCGGCAGATCACCGCCAGTCTGGTCAGCATTCTGATCCCGGCCGGGTCGGCCACCCCGTACCCGGCCTGTTGGGCCGCGAGCGCCCCGGTCAGCTCAACCCGGCTCGCGGCGAACGCGCCAGCGGAGTGCAGGACGGTGGCGAGGTCCGCCCGGGCGGCGAGGGTGGCGGCGGCTCCGGGGCCACCGATCTCGGTGAGTCCGGCGACGACCTCCCGGTACCGCGCCTCGGCGCCGGCCAGGTCGCCCAGCTGGCGTAGCGCAGCTGCCCAGGTGGCGGCCGCCCGCAGCGCGCCCGCGTCGGTGGCGCCACCGGCGTCCGATGACGACCGGTAGGCGTGCTCGGCCCAGGCGGCGGCGGGGCCGGGTTGGCGATCGGCGAGCAGGATCCGGGCGTAGGAACTGGCGACGGCGCTCGGGGGCCCGTCCGGGCCGTATGCGGTGATGGCCTGCTCAATCGCGTCGCGGGCGCCGGGGACATCCCCGGCGCCCGCGAGCGCGTCCGCGTGTTGGGTGAGTTCGTCCGGAGCCGCCGTCACCGGTCCATACTGATCGGCGCCGAGGGTCTGGACAAGTCCGGTGCGGTCAGCGGCCGGCCAGCAGCCGGTTGACAGCGGCGTCCACATCCAGGTGGTCGGTCTCCTTGCCGCGCGGCACCACCACGTAGGTGCGGCGGAGGAAGCGGACCAGGACGCTGCGGGGCACCTCGAACAGGGCGTTGCCGTCCGGTGAGGAGAGCGCCAGCGCGACGAAGTCCCCGCGCGGGGTGGCCCACGGCCAGACCCGGACGTCGCCGATCCCGGCCGGTTCGTCGAGGCCGGTCATCAGCAGCTCGCGGGCGAACGACCAGCTCACAGCCTCACCGCCGGCGGACTCGGCGTGGAACAGGACGTGGACCGCATACGGATCGGCTGGGTCGTAGCGCAGGCTCGCGCGCACCGGCAACGCGGTGGCGTCGGGCGCGACGAGCCGTAGCGAGGTTTCCACCTCGACGGTGGTTGGTCGAATGGCACTCATGGACGAACTCCCCCCGGCACCGCGGCGGGGCAGCTCAACCCCGCGATTCCCATAGTCAGGCGATAGCTGTCGTTACGCTCAGCCATGCTCTGATCTCACCCAGTAGTGGGAAGGCGGACATTGTGTTGCCGCGGATCGGCCTGTTTGCGGATATGCTGTGCAGTTTGCCCGCGCAGGCAGCACCGCGCAGACGTCGTCGCCCGGCGTCCGGGATGATCCTTGACGTCGACTTACTCCGGTAACGTGCGGCCCACATGGTTAGTGACGGGCCGAGGTCCATGGCGCGGCGAATTGGTGACGGTGTCGACACTAACCGTAATTATGGCAAGTTGTCCGTTTAATTCCAATTACCGGCAGTTAGTGGGGGATGCTGGGTGACGCATTCGCGGCTGATGCGGCGGCTACACGCGACGCTCGACAGCATTCGGGCCCGGCCCACCGGCCGGCTGGCGTTGAAAGTGGCCATCGGCGGCCTCGGTGCGGCAGTGTTCCTGCTCGGCCTGGTCCTCATCCCACTGCCTGGTCCGGGCTGGGCGCTGGTCATCCTCGGCATGGCGATCTGGGCCGTCGAGTTCGTCTGGGCCAAACACCTGCTCGGCTATACCCGCCGCCAGGTCGGCCGGTGGACCAGCTGGGCCAGAGCGCAGACCCTGCCCGTACGACTGCTGCTCGGCGCCTCCGGGCTGCTCATCGTCAGCGTCGCGCTGGTGCTCTCGGTGCGCTTCAGCTTCGGTCGGAACCTCGTCACCGAAGCCTGGATCTACGTGACGACGCACTGACCCCGGTGCGTTCGCGGGCGCTCGGCATCGGGTAGAGTCTGACCGGTCGCGAGCGAGCCGCTCCCGGCTGTTCACGGGCGATTAGCTCAGTGGGAGAGCGCTCCGCTCACACCGGAGAGGTCACTGGTTCGAACCCAGTATCGCCCACCGTGATCAAGTAAAGGCCTCGCAGGTCAGAGAGTTTCTCCACGTCGGAGACGCCTTCTTCGCTGTTCATCTTGTGATCACACCCGTGGTCATGTCGCTGAGATCGCTGCTGATTCCCGTGACCATTGACGTACCGGCGGCTGTTGCGACGGTACTTCGGTAGCGCGGCTCATACCCGGCCACCGAGTCGGGGCCGCCAGCGGGTCAGGATCTCGTACTGGGACGACCTCTGCGCCACGCCGCAGCTCACCGCTGGCGTGCAGCTCGAGCGGGTAGGTGCGGTGGGTGGGGGAGCTTCAGCGCCAGCCTTTGAGCTTGCCTTGGCGCGGGCGAAAGCCATTCCTTCGCTCGTGTACGACGCCCTGCCATGACTGCCCCGTCGTGGTTGGGCGGCTAGTCGGTCAGGTGGCGTTGCGCGTAAGCGTGCATCGCGTCGCGGACGAACTCCATGGTCCCGTCGTCGGGCTCACCGTAGTTGGCGGCGAATCGCGGATCGGCGACGGACATGTCGCCGAAGCCGCTCACGTAGGAGCGGCTGGAGGTTCCGCCGGTGGCGGTGCCCAGCCATGGACGTGCCGGGCGATGATGGCCTGGACAGCGGCATTCGCTGGGAGCCTTGTCGGCCCTGGACAGGCACTGCCACCAGCGGTCGCCACTGCGGTAGGCGTCCTGCCCCAAGGATCGACAGACTTCGGCCTACCGCTCCTGCCGTAGCAGCGGCGCGACCACATCCACCTGGTTGGTCCACACCCAGCCTGTGAACCCCTCTGGCAGCTCTGTCAGGTCTTCCGGCCGGTCGAACCCTTCCGAGAACTCCCCGTCGCCGGCGACGATGACCACACGTGTGTCGGCTGCCCGCATCCTGGCCTCGAATCGGTGCGGCCAACCCCACATGAGCCGCCCGTACTTCTGCGGCAGGTGCAGCTGCCGGCCCCGGCAGGGCTGCGGCACGTGGCCGCTCCAGCCGACGGCCAGGTACCGGATCAAACACTCTTTCATGATCTTCTTTGAGGTCGCCCGGAGGCCGGGCAGCCGCGCTGTCACCGCGTCTACGGCTTCTTCGCCGCCGTACACCGTTAGTAGTCTCTGGCGCGAGGGTGCCAGGGTGGCCAGATACTCGGCCAGCGTGACGCCGTCGGCCGGGTCGGCGCTCTTCAGATGTAGCAGCAGTTCGCGGTCGGGGAAGGCGGCGAGCACCTCCGGGGCGGTCGGCAGTAGTCCCACTCCGGTGCCGCGCAGCGGGTATGTACGTCCACCGTCGGCGGTGTAGCCGTATCCGAGGTCGAGACCCCGCAGCTGGGCCAGGGTGTGTTCCCGGACGGCGCCGAAGCCGTCGGTGCGGCAGTCGAGGGTGTGGTCGTGGAAGACCGCCAGTTGCCCGTCGGCGGTGACCTGAACGTCCAACTCCACCAGGTCGGCGCCGGCGGCGAAGGCAGCCCGCATCGAGGGCAGGGTGTTCTCCAGGTACCCGTGCCGCGGCGGGTCGATTCGGCTGGCGGTGCAGGTGTCGGCGTCGACTTCGGCGAGGACGAACCGTTGGGCCAGGCCCCGATGTGCCAGCAGTTGTGGCGACCCCTGTGGGGTGTACAGGGTGGAACTGTTGCCGATGAACAGAACCAGCCCGATCACGAGCAGGATGCCGCCGGTGAACGCCAGAAGGCGCCGCCAACGCGACCGTCCCGGCCAGGCGGCATGAGTTCTCGCCGACGTCATCACCAGACCGGGCCGGTTGGTACGGACGGCACAAACGGCCGCCGCACGTCGTGCTCCAACAGCCCGTCGAGCTTGCCGAGCAGCGCCTCACGCGCTTCCCGTAGGTATCGACGAAGGCACGCCTTGGTGTTCGGGCCAGTCACGCTGCCCAGAATCTCACCAGCAGGGGCATTACGATGTCCCATGCAGGGCGCCAACTTCACGGAACCGAACCGGCGGGTTCGCCGGAATGCTGTTCAGGAACTTGCTCCGTGCTCGCCGCTAAAGAGCGGGGAGAGGGTAGTCAGAAAAGTTCTAGAGCGGAAATGGTTCTAACATGGCGCCTGCCCCTTATCGTTCGCCAGCTGTTAGCAGCAGCCGCCAACCACTGGTCCCCCGGCTCAGCCGGGTAATCGACAGCGGCGCCGCGTCGAGCCGGGTCCACGCCGTCACCGGCAGACCGAGCGCGTGGACGACCGCCAGTCGCACCACCGTCGGGTGGGTGACCGCGACGACCGGCCCGAGTAGCTCGTCAGTACCGCCAAGCCAGTCGGCCACCCGCCGGCCCGCCGCCCGGACGCTCTCCCCGCCGTGCGGAGCGGCGTCAGGATCGCCGAGCCAGGCTGCGGCGCCGTCGGGGTCGGCCTCGATCACCTGGGGCCAGCTGAGGCCGCGCCACCGGCCCAGGTCCAGGTCGCGGAGCGCCGGGGTCACTTCCGCCTCGAGCCCGGCGAGTTCCACGGTCTGCCGAGCCGCGAGCGCCGGGCTCGACACCACCAGTCCTGGGCGGCCGAACGGCGAGCGTCCGGCGCGCGGGGCCAAAGCGATGAGGGCGGCCGCCCGGCCGCCCTCATCGAGGTGTTCGTCGCCGCCGCCACAGACCGCGCGTCGCACCGCCGCGGTCGGAGCGTGGCAGACCAGCCACACGCTGGTCACCGGATCATCGGAGCGTCGATACCTGCGTCCGTTCGACGTTGGCGGACGTGAGCTGTCGGCCAAGGCGGCCGGTCAGCGTGGCGAACGCCAGGGCGAGCGCCAGCCACAGCGTCAGGTGCATTGCCAGCGCGCTGACCCGGAAGTCCCAGAGCAGGTTCGCCGGGAACCCGTCGGGAGCGGCGGCGGCCGGTGGCAGCACCGCGTACGCGACGCCGACGGTGAGCAGGAACACTCCAACCCCGACGGCGATCCGCAGCGGCGCCACCATTCGTTCGCTGGCTGCCCGGTAGGCGGCGACGCCACCACAGACCGCCAACAGACCGAGCGCCACCAGCAGCAGGTAGGCGACCGTCCGTTCGTCGACGGTGCTCGGGTCGCCGACAGCCGGTGGGTTGGTCGGATACTTGCCGAACGGCACCAGCACCGCGCCGAGGAACGCCGCTCCCGTGAGCCCGAGGGCCGCGGTCGCGTCGTCCCGGACCCCCAGCTTGTGACGCAGCAGCGCGAAGGCGATGGCCAGCAGCCCGCCGGCAACCGTCCCGAACAGCGCCATGGCCAGGAAAAGGCCGAAGCGCTGTCCGTCCCGGCTCACCAGCGGCGCCTCGTTGTCGTGGCCGCCAACGGACGCCGCGGCCTGCTCCTCGAGCGCGATCGCCAAGTCGATGTTGGGCTCGCCGAGTACGAATCCGACGGCGCCAGCCAGCAGGCCGGCGATGAGGCCGGCCAGGAGTCCGCGTAGCAGCAGTGCTCTGAAGACGCTCACCGGATGCTGGGCGCTCAGTGGCAGGGGACGCCGAGCAGGTGGCGGCCGTCGTGCATCAGCTCGTGCATGAACAGGCCGCTCTGAGAAACGGCGCCCTGGTCGAACGCGACCACGTAGGCGAGGGTGAGCAGGCCGATAGTCACCGCGAGCGCGGTGAGGACGAGGCGGGCTGACAGCGGCTGCGCGAGCGCGGACGTGGCAGTAGGCATGGGTTACCTCCGATGGGATGACGCGTCCCGTTCACAGGGCTGTGCCGAAGGAGCGTCCTGACTCGCCCGGGCCGGGTGGCGGGACCGGACTCACAGTGGCGCGACCGCACCGGACTCACACCGGTTTCCCTCGCTTCGGCACAGATGAACAGCAGGACGTTAGCCCGGTCGGCGGACGCGGGTCAACCGAGCCGTCAGCCCCAACTGCTGGGTCTCATTCACTACGCGCTGTTGTCACGGAGTGTCGATGCTCGCCCGCTGGCCGGCGGGCGTCAGCTCGACAGCGCCAGCGTGCGCACGGCCATGTAACCGGCCACCACCAGCGTCAACGTAGCGAACGCCCGGGTGACTGTTCGTTGTGGCACCAGCGCGGCCAGTCGTCTACCCCCCAGCGCCGCGGACATCGCGGCCGCCGCGAACGGCCCGATGACCATCCAGTCCAGATCGGCGACGCCGGTCCGCGCGGCCAGCGCGGTCGCGCAGTTCGCGGCGATGATGAGCAGCGAGGTGCCTACAGCGGCGTTCATCGGCAGCCCGACCGCCAGCACAAGCGCCGGCACGATGACGAAACCGCCGCCGACGCCCAGAAACCCGGTGAGGAAGCCCACGGCGACGCCCGCGCCCGCCACGCGCCCGACCGCCCCGGCGCCCGCCCGTTTCGCCGTCGCGGTGTCGCCAACGCCCACCGGCCCGGGACGACGCGCGTGCCGCAGCATGAGCGCCCCGGACACCAGCAGCAGCGCCGCGCAGCTCAGAATGAGAAACCGGGTGGAGGCCAACTGGTTGAGGGCAGAGCCGAGCACCGCGCCGCCGATGCCGGCGAGCGCGAACTGCGCCCCGATCCGCCAACGCACCGCGCCGGCCCGGGCGTGGCCGACCACGGCCGCCAGGGCGGTGACGCCGACGATGATGAGGCTGCCAGTCGTAGCGTCCTGCGCGTCCTGACCGGCCAGGTAGACAAGGGCCGGGACGGTGAGGGTCGCTCCTCCGCCGCCCATGCCGCCGAGCACGACGCCGATGATCGCGCCGAGCAGGAGAATCCACGCGAACGTCACCGAAGCGCCTCGCGGGTCGTGTGGCGGCTCACGCCGGCGAACCCGGCGGTACGGACGCGTCGCGACGCCAGGCGCCCAGAGAAGGTTGCGTGCCTGGTGACAACGTGCGTCCTTTGATAATGCCGCGGTACGCCTGGGCTGGCGCTGAGTCGACGATTGGCTATCGGCGAATGTACGGACGTTTTACTTTTCGCGCCAACGTGAGCCAACTCACCGCCACACGTCGGCTCTGACAGTTCTCGCTGGTCGAGGGGGAGGCGCCCACTCCTAAAGATCGACTTGGCCGCCGCGATCCTGAGCCCGCCGCTGCCGTGCCGGGGGACGATGCACCGGTGCTTTCAGGGGTGTGGCCACGGTCGTCGCGGCGGTAGGCTCGCTCAATGCCGTCACCCGAGGACGACGCTCCGGCCGAAACCCACTGGCCTGACAGCGCGCCCCGCCGCCCTGACTACGGGCTGACGGCCGACATCCGGTCGTCGCCGGCGGCGCGGATGAAGCGCGGCGAGATCTGGACTGTCGGTGACCGCAGCGATCTTCGATACCGGGTGCTCGTCCTCACTGGTGACAGTTTCAACGACCGGGACAACGTCGCCCCGCTGTGCGCGCCGATCGTCCGGCTGCGCGGCTCAGACGATCTCCCGGCGTACGCGGTGGCGCTCGCCGAGCAGGACCCGATCACCGGCGTCGTGGTCCTCAACCGGCTCCGGAGAGTACCGGCCAGCGCCGGGGCCGAGCGTATCGGCATGGTGACCGGCGCCAGCCTGGCCCGGCTCACCGACGCGTTGCGCGAGCTGTTCGAACTCTGATCAGCAGGGTGAACCGATGCGGTTTCCCTGCACGTACCACGCGATGTTGGTCATCCATCAACTCCGGAGGTGCGCTGTGCCCCGACCCATGCCGGGTCCCCGTCTCGCTGGCGCCGGGCGCCTGGCCGCCGGCCGCCGGTGGCTGGTCGCGCTGGTCATGGTGGCGCTCGCCGGGGTCACCGGCTGCGCCGGGCCGGAGCCGGGCGCCACCGAGCCGGCGAGCGGCGAGCGCGCCGCCGTCCCGTCCGGCGAGGCGTCGGCGACCGGAGGCGCGTCGGCGGCGCCGGCGACGGTGCTGCGGTTCTCCGGGCGGACCCTCGACGGTCGGGACTTCGACGGCGCGAGCCTTGCCGGCAAGCCGGCGATGCTGTGGTTCTGGGCGCCGTTCTGCGCGACCTGCGCCGGCCAGGCGCCCACGGTCATGGATCTCGCCGACCGCTACCAGGGTCGGGTGAGCGTCCTTGGCGTCGCCGGCCTCGGGGACGCCAAGGAGATGCGCGAGTTCGTCGACGACACCGAGATTTCCGCGTTGCCGCAGGTCAACGACTCCGGTGGTGTTCTTTGGCGGCGGTTCGGCGTCGTCGAGCAGAGCGTCTATGTGCTTATCGACGCCTCTGGGAAGGTGACCCACAAGGGTTGGCTCGACAGCGTCGACATCGAGCGCGCAGTGCGGGAGCTGGCGGCCTGAGGCGTCGGCAGCCGCACGGGTGAGCGTGGCGCGTCCCCGGGGTGCCCGCGCGACATCGGAGGCGGCTGGCGGCACAATGGTTGATCGTGACCATCAGCATCGATCAGCGCATCGCCGAGGAGCTGGGTGTGGCCCAGCGCCAGGTCCAGGCCGCCGTGAACCTGCTGGACGGCGGTTCGACCGTGCCGTTCATCGCCCGTTACCGCAAGGAAGTCACCGGTTCGCTGGACGACATCCAACTCCGGGCGCTGGAGGAGCGGCTGCGGTACCTGCGGGAGATGGAGGACCGTCGCACGGCGATCCTCGAGTCGATCCGGACCCAGGGCAAGCTGGACGAGCCGTTACAGGCCCAGATCATGGCCGCCGACTCCAAGGCCCGGCTGGAGGACATCTACCTGCCGTTCAAGCCCAAACGGCGGACGAAGGCGCAGATCGCGCGCGAGGCTGGGCTGGAGCCGTTGGCGCTGGCCCTGCTGGCCGACCCGGCGCTGGAGCCGGCGGTGGCGGCGCAGGCGTACGTGAACCCGGACGTGTCGGTGGCCGACGCCGCGGCCGCGCTCGACGGCGCCCGGGCGATCCTGGTCGAGCGGTTCGCCGAGGACGCCGACCTCATCGGCACGCTGCGCGAGCGGATGTGGACCCGTGGGCGGCTCACCTCCCGGGTGCGTGCCGGCAAGGAGACCGAGGGCGCGAAGTTCGCCGACTACTTCGAGTTCGCCGAGCCGTTCGTCAAGGTGCCCTCGCACCGGGCGCTGGCCCTGTTCCGGGGCGAGAAGGACGGCATCCTGGACGTCACGTTGGAGCCGGACGCCGAGCCCACCCCGGCGGGGGAGCGCAGCGACTACGAGCGGATCATCGCCACCCACGTCGGCGTCGCCGACGCCGGTCGGCCCGCCGACCGTTGGCTGCTGGACTCGGTGCGCTGGACCTGGCGGACCCGGGTTCTGGTGCACCTGGGCATCGATGTGCGGGCCCGGCTGTGGCAGACCGCTGAGGACGAGGCGGTGCGGGTGTTCGCGGCGAACCTGCGCGACCTGCTGCTGGCAGCCCCGGCCGGGGCCCGGTCGACGATGGGCCTGGACCCGGGGCTGCGGACCGGCGTCAAGGTGGCCGTCGTGGACGCCACCGGCAAGGTCGTCGACACCGCTACGATCTTCCCGCACGAGCCGCGTAAGCAGTGGGACCAGTCGATCGCTGTCCTGGCGGCCTTGGCCGCGAAGCACAAGGTGGATCTGGTCGCCATCGGCAACGGCACGGCCTCGCGGGAGACCGACCGGCTCGCCGCCGACCTGCTGAGCCGCCACCCGGAGCTGTCGTTGATTAAGGTGATGGTGTCGGAGGCCGGCGCCTCGGTGTACTCCGCGTCCGCCTACGCCAGCCAGGAGCTGCCGGAGCTGGACGTGTCGCTGCGTGGGGCGGTGTCGATCGCCCGGCGGTTGCAGGACCCGCTCGCCGAACTCGTCAAGATCGATCCGAAGTCGATCGGTGTGGGCCAATACCAGCACGACCTGGCCGAGAGCAAGCTCTCGCGGTCGCTGGACGCCGTCGTCGAGGACTGCGTCAACGGGGTGGGTGTCGACCTCAACACCGCCTCGGCGCCGCTGCTGGCCCGGGTCTCGGGCATCACCCCGACGTTGGCGGAGAACATCGTGTCCTACCGGGACGCCAACGGCCCGTTCCGCTCCCGTGCCGGCCTGTCCAAGGTCTCCAGGCTGGGTCCGAAGGCGTTCGAGCAGTGCGCGGGCTTCCTGCGTATCCGCGACGGCGATAATCCGCTGGACACCTCCGGGGTCCACCCCGAGGCGTACCCGGTCGTGCGGCGCATCGTCGCCGCAGCCGGCACCGACATCGGCGGGCTCATCGGCAACGGGTCGCTGCTGCGTGGACTGCGTCCGCAGACGTTCGTCGACGAGCACTTCGGACTGCCGACTGTCACCGACATCCTCGCCGAACTGGAGAAGCCGGGTCGGGACCCGCGCCCGGCGTTCCGCACCGCCGCTTTCGCTGACGGCGTGGAGACCCTCGCTGACCTGCGCGAGGGCATGGTGCTGGAAGGCGTGGTGACCAACGTCGCCGCGTTCGGGGCGTTCGTCGACATCGGCGTGCACCAGGACGGCCTGGTCCACATCTCGGCGCTGTCGAACACCTTCGTGCAGGAGCCGCGCGACGTGGTCAAGCCTGGCGACATTGTCAGGGTCCGGGTGCTGGAGGTGGACGCCGTCCGTAAGCGGATCGGTCTCACCATGCGCCTTGACGAGGGGGCTCCCGGTGCGCGCGGCGGCGGGCGGCGTGACGACGGCGGCGAGCGGGGTGCCGGCCAGCCCCGGCGCGGCGACGCCGACCCGGGACGTACGCGAGGACGCGGTGGCGCGACCGGCGGCCAGGCGCGCTCCGGTCAGGGCGGCGCCCCGCGTCAGTCGTCGCAGCGCCCGGCGCCACCGGCGACTGGTCCGATGGCGGACGCGCTCCGACGCGCCGGCCTGGCGTGATCAGGCCGGGCGCAGCCGGAGCTGGTCCTGGTCGATGTCGACGATCTGGAAGCGTTCGTCGCCGCCGCCGGGGTGGCTGAGGGCCAGCGCGCCGTTCGGCTCGGCCCGCCAAACGCCGTCCCGGCCGACGGGGGAGTCGACCGGTCCGGAAGAGAACACGGTGAGCGTGCCATCGGGCCGGAACTCCAGGCCATCGCGGCCGCGGGCGGGCGCAATCGGGTGGTCCGCGGGGCGGTAGACTAGGACGCCGTGCGCGTCCTCCTCCCGAACGTGGACCCAGCGTCGGAACAGCGACGGGGGCAGGACGGCGGATCGACTCATGAGCGCCTCCCAGCGGTCCAGTCGGGGCCTCGGCAGATGTAAGAGTCCTATGAAACTATTCCGCCGAGGGCGAAGCAAGCACAAAAGTCCGTTTTGAGATGACTTCCGTCTCGGTTCCTTGCCCGAGGTTACGGCAGTGACCGAAGTGAAACTTCAAGATCCTTCAGCGCGCCTGAGGCATCCCCAGGCTCCTACGCCCGTCACCTTCTCGTAGTAGGGCATAGGTTATGATCGCGCTCATGGCCAAGCAGATCATGTTTGTTAGCGACATCAGTGGCGAGATCGGGGCAAGCACTGTTCCCTTCGCTTTCGACGGGCGGACCTATGAGGTAGACCTGACGGAGCGTGAAGAGCACGAGTTGAGGAACTTCCTCACGAAGTACATTGAGGCTGGCGTCGCTACCGGGGTGGTCCGGGGTGCCTCCGGCCGCGCTGAAGGCTCTACGGGCGACGGTGGCAGGCGGGTCCGTAGAAGTTCAGAAGACGTGGCGGAGGAAAAGGCTGACAAGGAGCGAAAGGCCGCTGAGCTCGCTGCCGTGCGGGCATGGGCGGCTGAGCACTATCAGGCTCGTGAGGTGGCTCCTAAGGGTCGCGTGCCTAAGGAAGTCATCGTCGCTTACCGAACGTGGATGCAGGATCAGGTGTCCAAGGGCGGTAGGGCGGCGAAGGAAGCGGAGCTTTTCAAGGCCCCTGAATAGTCGCTGACAGAATTAGGTCCCTGGCTGACGGTCAGGGGCTTGTTCATTTCTCGTTACAGTTATGTGGGCGGCCTCCAGCAAGGCTAGCGGGCTAGAGATCTGTCCTGCGTCAAGTGTCCGTGTAGATCTCGGCCATCATGAGCTTCAGGCTCAGTGATCGCTTCTCGGGTGGCAGCTTGTCAAGAGCGGCACGGGCGTAACTGGTTCCTCGGTCCCTGTCGCAGTGGCGGACCATCATGAGCGCTCTGTGTAGCTCGATGTGCGTGGCGAACCGGGGAAGCGTTGTGAGCCGCGTACGGTCAGCGGCTTCCTGCTCAGCCTCAGCCTCGGGCAGGCCCATCCGACTCAGCAGCATTGAGGCGAACGTGCGATACCGCCACTCAGGCACGGCGAAGTCAGAGATCTGGTCGTCAACTCATCTTTGCCTCTTATGAGCAATGGTCTTAGCGGTGCGGGTGGATGAACGAGGACCGTGCCCCTTCAAGGCAGGCGTCCATCCTCTCGACCTGGCCCTTTGTGTAGCAAACCATTGCCGCGTCGTCGGTGTAATCCATGTAGTTCATGAACATGTCTCCGTCGGGGGCGTTGCCGCACGACAACTGCGGGAACGTCGGCTTGCCGAGGTTCGGCCCGCCCTGGTTCGGGGTGTCGGCGACGAAGTCGGTGCCGCTGCACCCTTCGCCGTCGTCGCCCCAGATATGCCGAAGGTTCAGCCAGTGCCCCACCTCGTGGGTGGCGGTGCGGCCCAGATCGAATGGCGCCGAGGCGGTGCCGAGCGTCCCGGTCGCGGTGTGCAGCAGGACCACCCCGTCGGTCTCCGGCGGCCCACCGGGGAACTGCGCGTAGCCGAGCAGCCCGCCGCTGAGCTGGCACACCCAGATGTTGAGGTACCGGTCGCTGGGCCAGGCGTCCGTGCCGCCGCGCCGGGCGAGCTTCATCGCGTCGTCGCTGCCGAAGGCCCGGGTGGTGGTGTGAGTGCGGGTGACCCCGCTGGTTGGCCGCCCGGCGGGGTCGCGGCTGGCCAGGATGAACTCGACCCGGGCGTCGCCGACCCGGTCCGCCCAGACCGGCGGGACGCCGGCGCGGTCAGGGTTGGTGGCACGGAAGTCGGCGTTGAGGACGTCGATCTGGCTGCGGATCTGGGCGTCGGAGATGTTCTGCGCCTCGCTGTTCCACACGACGTGGACGGCGACGGGGATGACGACGACCGGTCGGCCGCCGAGCCGGCCGCGCCCGCGCCGGACATAGGTGAAGCTCTCGATCTCGCTGCGCGTCTGGGCGTAGAGCGGATCGGTGTCGAGCAGGTGCCGGTGCACCGGCATCGTGGCGCACCAGTTCGTCGCGCCGGCCGAAAGAGCGGGAGACTGGCTCATGGTGCCTCCTTACGGGCGCCGGGCCGGCTGGCGCGCCCGCGGGCCGGCCGAGGGGACCAGCCCGCGGGCCCACCGTCTCCGCGAGGCGCGGCTGCCCACCCAACAGCCGCCTCGCGTCAGCGGCAGCCCCCTGTTCGGCTGACCGGCGGTCCGCGTCACGCCGTCGTGGAGACAGCTTGGCTCGGTCCCGGCGGCCGGTCGCGCCGGCGGCCCGCTATTGACGCCTATCGTGATTGTTCGACGGCGTTGCGTCACTGCAATTGTCGGATGCCCGACTGGTGTATTCCCTTTCCTGCCAAGCGCTGGGATAATGCGGGCTTTGGCAGCTCGGAGGAGACCCATGGCGATCGCTCATCTTCGACGCGGCGACGGCCCGCGACATGTCATCGCCCTCAACGGCTGGATCGGCGCCGCGGACGGCTGGGGGCCGCTCGTCGATCTGATCGACCCGAATCGATTCAGCTACGCCTTCCTCGAATACCGCGGCTACGGACGTCGGCGTGCCGAGACCGGCGCCCACACCATGTCCGAGATCAGCGCGGACGCGCTGGCGCTGGCTGACCAGCTCGGCTGGGACGAGTTCAGCGTCGTCGGACACTCGATGGGCGGGATGGCGGCCCAGCGCGTCTACGCCGACGCCCCCGACCGGGTTCAGCGGATCGCCGGCATCAGCCCGGTCCCGGCCAGCGGGGTGCCGTTCGACCCCGACGCTCGCGCGTTGTTCGACGGGGCCGCCGCCGACCCGGCCAACCGCCGCCAGATTCTCGACCTCACCACCGGCAACCGGCTCAGCGGATGGTGGCTCGACACGATGGTCGCGTTCTCGGTCGCCCACAGCGACCCCGCGGCGTTCGCGGACTACCTGCGGGCCTGGGCGGACACCGACTTCTCCGCCGAGATCGCCGGCGCCGACGTCCCGGCGCTCGCCGTCGTCGGCGAGCACGACCCGGCGCTCGGAGCATCGGCGATGGAAGGGACCTGGCTGCGCCACTACCCGAAGGCATCGATGGACGTGCTGGCCAACGCCGGGCACTACGCGATGTTCGAGACGCCGGTCCGGCTGGCCACGCTGCTGGAGGAGTTCCTCGGCTGATCGCTCCCGCCGGCCCGTACCGTGAGCGGGCGTCGGCGCCCGTCGGCGCCCAGCGGGAGCGCCCGCCGGTCATGGTTGAGCGTGGGACAGAACGCGTTGACCGGGAGCGATGACGATCGTGAATGACGTTCCAGTAGGCCAGCGGCCACAGCCGGCGGCGGTAGACGTAGCCCGGGATCCCGCTGACGACCATGCCTGCGACCACCTGGCCGCGCTCATCGCGCTGGCAGCGCAGGCGCCGACGGCATGGGTGTTGCTGCGGGTCGGCGACCTCCTCCGGCTCGTCGGCGCCTACGGCGCCCCGCCTGACGCGCTGTTGCTGCGGGCGGCGCCGCTGTCGTCGACCCTGGCCGGTGTGATCTTCGCCAGCGGGACCGTGCACATCGTCGACGACGTCCACCACGACGCCAACCTTCCCGCCGACGCCCCCATCCGGTTGCTCGGCATCGGCGCCTACCTGGGTTGCCCCGTCCGTGACCGCAACGGCGACGTGGTCGGCATCTGCGCTGCCACCGACCCACAGCCGCGGCGTTGGCGTTCCGAGCAGGTCGCCGCCGTCGAACACGCCGCGGCCTTCCTCGCCGCGTCCAGGCGACTGGGATCGGCTGAGACGACGCCATGATCCTTGGCACAACGTGGGACCACCCAGCGTCCCACCGTGCACGATGGAGGAGGTGGGCCGTCGATCGGCTGCCATCCATCGAAGAGGGGACTCCAATGTCGACCACGATCAGGCGAGGTGCGCGCCAACTGGCCGCCGCTGTCCTCGCCACCGCCCTCGTCGGCGCCGTCAGCGTCACCGCTGCCGCGGCGGCCCCCGCGGGACCTGCCCTGACCCGTTCCGCGGTGTGGAGCGAGGTGCCGGGCGGCGGCGCCACCCCGGACGCTCCCGGCGTGACCACCCACGGCGATGACACCTGGGTATTCGTCCGCGGCACCGACAACCGCATCTACCGCAACATCTTCAACGGGGTGACCTGGACCGGCTGGGCTGAGGTGTCCGGCGGCGGGGCCACGTTGTCCGGCCCGACCGCCGCCTCCCACAACGGACAGCTCCACCTGCTCGTCCGGGGCACCGACAGCCGGATCTACGCGAACCGCTACAGCGGCACGACGTGGAGTGGTTGGGGCGAGATCGCCGGCGGCGGCGCCACGCCGGACGCCCCGGCCGTCGCCGAGTTTGACGGTGGCCTGCGGGCGGTGGTCCGCGGCACCGACAACAAGATCTACATCAATGAGTTCGCCGACGGCGCCTGGGGCGGCTGGGCCGAGGTTCCCGGCGGCGGGGCCACCCTGTCCGGGCCGGCTGCCGCATCCCAGGGCCGGGCGTTGACAGTCGCCGTCCGCGGCGCCGACAACCGGATCTACACGAACCGCTACCAGGGCAATCGCTGGGGCGGCTGGGCGGAGGTCCCTGGCGGCGGGGCGACACCGAGCGCGCCAGCGTTGGCGGCCAACGGCCGGAAGTTGGAGGCCGTGGTCCGCGGCGTCGACAACCGGATCTACCGCAACACCGCCCAGAACCAGACCTGGGGTCAGTGGCGGGAGCTTCCCGGTGGCGGCGCCACCGCGTCGGGCCCCGCAGCCACGGTCGAGGGCGGCTGGCTATACGTCGTCGTCCACGGCGCCGACAACCGGATCTACGCCGAGCGCGTTCGGGCCTGACCGGTACGGGGGTGGGTGCCGTCCAGCGGCGGGGCCCACCCCCGTATCAGGCGTTCTCACGGTCGCGCCAGGCGATCCACTCCTGCAACGGGGCCAGGTCCGGCTCGGGGCCGCCGATACCGACGGTGAACAGGGACACGCCGAGCTCCCGCAGCGGCTGGCCGACGTCATCAGGCTTGGCCGTGGCGGCCGGCACGCCGGTGGAGACCTCGATGTCGGCGAGGTCGCGGCCAACCTCGGCGCAGTGCCGGCCCAGGACAGCCAGTTTGTGTCGGAGCGTGTCGGCGTCGGAGAAGCTGTGCCAGATGTCAGCGTGCCTGGCGACCAGCCGCAGCGTCTTCTTCTCGCCGCCGCCGCCGATCAGCACCGGAATCCGGCGCGTCGGCGCGGGGTTCAGCCTGCCCAACCGTGATTCGATCCGCGGCAGCGCCTCGCCCAGATCGTCCAGCCGCCCACCGGCCGTCCCGAACTCGTACCCGTACTCGGCGTAGTCCTTGGCGAACCAGCCCGAGCCGATGCCGAGGATGAGCCGACCGTCGCTGATGTTGTCGACCGTCCGGGCCATGTCGGCGAGAAGCTCCGGGTTGCGGTAGCTGTTGCAGGTCACCAACGCGCCGATCTCGACCCGGGTGGTCGCCTCCGCCCAGGCCCCCAACATCGTCCAGCACTCGAAGTGCTTGCCCTCGGGCTCGCCGTAGAGCGGGTAGAAATGGTCCCAGTTGAACAGCACGTCCACGCCGAGATCCTCGGCCCGGGCGGCCGCGCGTCGGATCGTCCGGTAGTCCATGTGCTGGGGCTGTAGCTGGAACGCGATACGGATCGGCCGCATGGTCATGCCCGCAGCCTACGGCGTTTGACACATGGGCTGGCGGGTACGCGACCCGCGTACGGAGGAGTTTCGTGTGCTGCGCTCACAAGGGGGAGACATGGCCGACAGCCGCGCCGAGTCGGCGGGGACGCTGACGAACCGTCAGGGTCACCCGGTCTACGACAACCAGAACCAGCGGACGGTCGGCGCTCGCGGCCCGGCGACGTTGGAGAACTACCAGTTCCTTGAGAAGATCAGCCACTTCGACCGGGAGCGTATCCCCGAGCGGGTCGTGCACGCCCGCGGCGTCACCGCCCACGGCTACTTCGAAGCCACCGGGAAGTGGGGCGACGAGCCCATCGACCGGTTCACCCGGGCCTGTGTCTTCGCCGAGCCGGGCAAGAAGACCGATCTCGCTGTCCGATTCTCCACCGTGATCGGCGGTCGCGACTCCGCGGAGACCGCCCGTGACCCCCGCGGTTTCGCCGTCAAGTTCTACACCGAGAACGGCAACTGGGACCTGGTCGGCAACAACCTCGGGGTCTTCTTCATCCGGGACGCGCTCAAGTTCCCGGACGTCATCCACGCGCTCAAGCCGGATCCGGTGACGTTCCGTCAGGAGCCGAACCGCATTTTCGACTTCATGTCGCAGACACCCGAATCAATGCACATGCTGGTCAATCTGTTCAGCCCGCGCGGCATTCCGGCCGACTACCGGCACATGCAGGGTTTCGGCGTCAACACCTACAAGTGGGTCAACGCCGCGGGGGAGACCCGGTTGGTGAAATACCACTGGATGCCCAAGGCCGGCGTTCGCAGCATGACCGCGGCCGACGCCGCGAACATCCAGGCCAACGAGCTGGGCCACGCCACCCGCGACCTGTACGAGTCGATCGGGCGCGGCGAGTTCCCCGAGTGGGAGCTGCGGGTGCAGATGATGAGCGACGACGAACATTCGGAGCTGGAGTTCGACCCGCTCGACGACACGAAGGTCTGGCCCGAGCAGCAGTTCCCGCCGAAAGCGGTGGGCCGGATGGTCCTCAACCGGATGCCCGACAACTTCTTCGCCGAGAACGAGCAGATCTCGTTCGGCACCGGCGTGCTCATCGACGGACTGGACTTCTCCGACGACAAGATGCTCGTCGGCCGGACCTTCTCCTACTCCGACACCCAGCGGCACCGCGTCGGCCCCAACTACCTTCAACTACCGGTCAACCACGCCAGGAACGCTGACGTGCGCACCAACCAGCGCGACGGCCAGATGACGTTCCACGTCGACGGCGCCGGGGAGAACCCGCACGTCAACTACGAGCCGTCAATCACCGGCGGGTTGTCCGAGGCCGGCGGCATGACGCACGACGAGCAGGGGCCCGAGATCAGCGGCCGGTTGACCCGGGCCCGCATCCCGCGAACCAACGACTACCAGCAGGCAGGTCAGCGTTACCAGCTCATGGAGCAGTGGGAGCGCGACGACCTGGTGCGCAACATGATCGACCAGCTGTCGCAGTGCGACCGTCCGATCCAGGAGCGGATGGTGTGGCACTTCCTGCTCATCGAGTCGGACCTGGGGAACCGGGTCGGCGACGGCCTCGGTATCAGCGCCCACGACGTCGCCGAGCTGTCGCCGCTGCCGAAGCAGGAGCTCACGCCCGAGGACCGGGACCGGTTGGCGAACCTGGGCAAGAACCCGCCCCGGGACGTCAGTGGGCTGACGATGACGCACTGCGTCCCCAACGAGCGGGCCGAAGTCACCCGCTGAGGCCGGCGGGGGAGGACCTGAGCGCGGCCGGGCGCCCGGTGGCCGAGCGGCACGACGAGTCGAGCGCCTGGCTCGGCCGCCGGTTGCGTCCGATGCCCTGTAGCAGGGAGTCCTCGATGTGGATGCCGTACGCCCAGAGCCGGTACCGGGGCGTCTGGCTGGAGTCCGGGCACAGCACCCGGGAGACGATCGTGGCGTTGGGCACGAAGTCGACGCCGCCGCGTTCGTGCAGGAGCGCCGTCGTGGCGTCATTGACCTCGACGACCCAGCCGCGCGCGGACACCGGCTGGGCGTTGTCACCCTCGGCGATGGTGAGCACCGACAGCGGCAGGACCGGGGCCTCCAGCACCGGCACGGTGGCGGCCGCGACGAGGGCGACGGTGAGGAGCTGTCCGACCCTGGCGTAGGGCACGGCGAGCGGGGTGGCTACCGGAGTGGCCACCCCGAACGGCAACAGCGTCGCCGGCGCCACGATGAGCAGCGCTGGCACCAGCTCGCCCTGCTCGACGGCCTGCGCGAGGGTCGGCCCGGCTAACGCCAGGTACCCGGCGCCGGCGGCGAGCCAGCCGAACCACCGCATCGGGGGCAGGCCGAGCGCGACGCACGCCCCGAGCAGCAGCAGCGGCAGGTACATCGTCTGCCAGGTCAGCGCCGCGAAGACGAAGACCACAACCTTCAGCGGAGTGGGGGTGGCGGCCGCGATGCGGGCGAACCTGAGCCGCCACGGCCGCGGCTCCGGATGTTCGTCGAGGGCCGCAACGGTCAGCTGACCCACGGCGAAAACCGCCACCAGGGCCGCGGTGAGCAGCCACGTCGCGGTGACGATGAGCGCAGCGACCAGGTTGATCGAGCCGACGTTGGCGACCAGCAGCAGGGTCGTCTGGAGGTCGCCGCCGGCGAGCACCCACAGTCGCAGCACCGAGATGACCGCGGGCAGTCCTACCGCGACGCTCCACAGCGCCTGCTGGTCGACGCGGGCCCGGGCGGCCGCGGCGGCGGTCTCCTCGACGTCGCCGACCGCCGCGGCGTCGAAGACCCAGCCCGGATCGTTGACCTGACCCGGCTCGTCGCCGTGGCCCGGTTGGTTGACCTGGAACGGGCCCTGCGGCCGGTCGGGTCCGGTCACCGCCTCAGCGCCGGCGGTCGTTGTAGTCGCGCAGCTTCACCGACACCACCGGCCTCGGCTGGACCTGCTGCCGTCGGACCACCTGCCCGAGCGTGCCTGACCAGGCCTGATGCCACGCGCCGTTGTCGCCGCGCTCGTAGCTGTCAAGGAGAAAGTTGTCGACGAGCGTCTTGAGTTCGGCATTGCCGTTGGCCACCGCGATCCCGTAGTACTCGGCCTGGTCGAAGACCAGATCCACCAGGGCGAGCTGCGGGTGCGACTTGCGGAAGCCGGCCAGCACGACCTCGTCGAGCACGAAGGCGTCGTACTTTCCGTTGAGCAGGCCCCGCACGCACTCCTGGGCCTGCCCGACGCCGTCGACCTGCCTGATGCCCTTGCGGTTGAGCGCCGCCTCCGAGGTGGAGCTGCCGGTGGTGCAGATCCGGCCGGCCATCCCCCCCAGCGCCTGGAAGGTGATGCTCGGCGGGGCGTCCTTGGCGCGCATGAGCACCTCCGGCATCGTCCGCAGGTACGGTCCGGAGAAGTCGACCTCCAACTCCCGCTCGGGGGTCATCGAGTAGTTGGCGATGACGATGTCCACCAGGCCCTCGTTGAGGTCGCGGGCCCGGTTCTGCACCTGGGTGGGCGCGAGCTTCACGCTCGCGGGCCGGAAACCCAGGTACGCGCCGAGCCGGCGGGCCATCTCGATATCGAACCCGCTGTAGTCCTCCAGCCGGTCCGAGTCCGGCTTGGCGGGGTCGCGGTACGACAACAACGGCTCGTCGCCGAAGACTCCGATCCGCAGCTCCCGCTGCTCGGCGAGACTCGACCTGGCGATGTACGCCTCGACGGTGTTCCCGTCGTCGCGCCGTAGCAGCGTCCACCCTGACAGCGCGGCGACCACCAGCAGCGCGGTCGCCGCGGCCGTCGCCGCCGCGACCTGTCGCCGGGTCAGCCGCCGCACCGCCGTGCTCAGTTCGCCCACCATGAGGCCCGACTGTACGTCACTCCTTTGTCGCCGGACGGCGCCGATCGCCCGGCCGGCGCGCCACGGTCAGCGAGCGGCCAGCTCGTCCATGGCCCGGTAGATGCGCACGTCGGAGACCGGGTACGGGGTGCCGAGGTTCTGGGCGAACAGACCTACCCGCAGCTCCTCGATCATCCAGCGGACCCGGGTCAGCTCGGCGGTGTGCGCGCCGCCGCCGCGCAGCTGGTCGAACAGCTGCCGGTACTCCTTCTGCACCTCGTGCACGGTCGCCGTCAGCTCCCGGTCCCGGTGGGGGTTGCCGGGCAGCTTGTCCAGCCGCACGCCGATCGCCGTGAGGTAGCGGGTCAGGTCAGCCAGCCGGGACGCCCCGGTCACCGCTACGAAGCCGGGGTAGAGCAGTCCGCCGAGCTGGGCGCGGACGTCCGCCAACGCGGGGACGACCAGCGGGTTGCTGGTCCCGCCGAGCCGCATCTGGGCGGCGTGGGCGGCCGTGAGCACGCCACGTACGTCCCGGACCACTCCGAACAGAACGTCCGGCAGGTCGGCACGTACCCGGTCTCTGAGAGCGGCGAAGGCGTCGGCGTCCCACACCGGCCCGCCGTGTCGGGCCAGGAGCGCGTCGAGGGCGGCGGTCACGCAGTCGGCCAGCAACGCCGGAACCGACGGGTAGGGGCTGCGCGAAAGCGCCAGCCGCTCCTCGTTGGAGAGCCGCCCCTGGATCGACTTGAGCGGCGGCGGCACGGTGAGCGCCAGGAGCCGTCGTGTTCCCGCCCACATCCGGGCCTGCTGCTGCGCCGGGCTCTCGGTGATCGTCACACCGACGCTGGCGCCCTCGTCGGTCAGCGCCGGATACCCGGTGACCGCGAAGCCGCCGCGTTGACGGTGCACGGCCCGTGGCAGCTCGCCGAAGTCCCAGCTGGCCGCCCCGGTCCGTTCCAGCTCGTCCGCGCCGGCGAAGGTCTCCCGCACCGCCGGCCGCAGCTGCTCCCTGATCGCGTCGAGGTCCTTGCCCTCGGCCAGGGTCCGGTCGCCGTCGACGACCCGGAAGGTGATCTTCAGATGGTCGGCGACCTTCGTCAGATCCCACTCGTGGCGTGGCGCCGCGACGCCGGTGAACCGCCGCAACGCCGTCTCCAACGCCGGCAGCAGCGGCCCGTCACCGGGGGTCAGCTCGGCGTTGATGGCGGCGGCGTAGTCGGGGACGGGCACGAAATGCCGGCGGATCGCCTTAGGCAGCGACTTGATCAGCGCGGTGATGAGGTCCTGGCGCAGACCGGGCACCTGCCAGGTGAACGGCGCCGGCTCCACCTGCGGCAGCAGCGCCACCGGCACGGTGATCGTCACGCCGTCGGCGGCCGCGCCCGGCTCGAACTGGTACGACAGCGCCAGCTCGTGCCCGCCGACCGACCAGACCGGCGGGAAGTCCAATTCGCTCACCCCGCCGCGCCCGGCGTTGACCAGGAACTCCTTGGTGAACGTCAGCAGCTCGGGGGTGTCCCGCCGGGCCTTCTTCCACCAGGTGTCGAAATGCCGCCCGGAGACGACGTCCGCCGGCACCCGCTCGTCATAGAAGGCGAACAGGGTGTCGTCGTCGACGAGGATGTCGCGGCGCCGGGCCCGGTGCTCCAGTTCCTCGACCTCCTCGCGCAGCTCCTGGTTGCGGGCGAAGAACTCGTGGTGGGTCTGCCAGTCGCCTTCGACCAACGCGTGCCGCAGGAACAGCTCGCGCGCCGTCGGCGGGTCGATGCGGCCGTAGTTGACCTGCCGTTTGGCCACCAGCGGCAGCCCGTAGAGCGTCACCTTCTCGTACGCCATCGCCGCGGCCTGCTTGCGGGACCAGTGCGGCTCCGAGTACTGGCGTCTGACCAGGTGCCCGGCGATCGGCTCCACCCACTCGGGCTCGATCCTGGCGACCATCCGGCCCCACAGCTTGCTGGTCTCGACCAGCTCGGCGGCCATCACCCAGCGCGGATTCTTCTTGAACAACGCCGATCCCGGGAAGATCGCGAAACGGGCGCCGCGGGCCCCGAGATAGTCCCGCTTCTCCTGCTCGAACAGGCCCAGGTGCGACAGCAGGCCGGCCAGCAGCGCGGTGTGCACGGCCTGCCCGTCGGCGGGAACGGTGTCGACCGTCACCCCGATCTCGCGGCCCACCTGCTTGAGCTGGCCGTAGATGTCCTGCCACTCGCGGACCCGCAGGTAGTTGAGGAACTCGGCCTTGCACATCCGCCGGAAACCGCTCGACGAACGCTCCTGCTGCTGCTCCTTGACATACCGCCACAGGTTCAGCAACGTGAGGAAGTCGGAGTCCTTGTCGACGAACCGCAGGTGCTTGGCGTCGGCGGCGGCCTGGTTGTCGGCGGGCCGCTCCCGTGGGTCCTGGATGGACAAGGCCGCCGTGATGACCATGACCTCGTCGAGCGCGCCCAGCCGGTCGGCCTCCAGCACCATCCGGCCCAGACGTGGGTCCACCGGCAGCTGGGCCAGCTTGCGACCCAGCGGCGTGAGCTGCCGGGCGGCGCCGCTGGGGTCGGCCACCAACGCCCCCAGCTCCTCCAACAACCGGACGCCGTCGGCGACCTGCCGCCGATCCGGCGGCTCGACGAACGGGAACGCGTTGAGATCGCCCAGGCCCAGCGCGGTCATCTGGAGGATGACCGAGGCCAGGTTGGTGCGTAGGATCTCCGGCTCGGTGAACTCAGGGCGGCTGAGGTAGTCGTCCTCGGAGTACAGCCGGACGCAGATGCCCTCGGCGACCCGGCCGCAGCGCCCCTTGCGTTGGTTCGCCGACGCCTGCGACACCGGCTCGATCGGCAGCCGCTGCACCTTGAGCCGGTGGCTGTACCGGGAGATCCGGGCCGTTCCCGGATCGACGACGTAGCGGATGCCGGGCACGGTCAGCGACGTCTCGGCGACGTTGGTGGCCAGCACCACCCGGCGCCCGGTGTGCGGGGCGAAGACCTTGTGCTGCTCGGCGTGCGAGAGCCGGGCGAACAGCGGCAGGATCTCGGTGTTCCGCAGGTTGAGCCGGGCCAGGGCGTCGGCGGTGTCACGGATCTCGCGTTCCCCGGACAGGAACACCAGGATGTCGCCGGGGCCCTCGGCGCTCAGCTCGGTGACGGCGTCGGCGATAGCGCTGACCTGGTCGCGCGGCTCGGCGACGGAGTCGCCGTCGCCGTCGGCGCTGTCGTCGAGCAACGGTCGGGTCCGGACCTCGACGGGAAACGTGCGCCCGGACACCTCGATGATCGGGGCGGGTCTGCCGTCGACGTCGCTGTAATGCCGGGCGAACCGCTCCGGGTCGATCGTGGCCGAGGTGATGACGACCTTGAGGTCCGGTCGTTTCGGCAGGATCTGCCGCAGGTACCCGAGGATGAAGTCGATGTTGAGGCTGCGCTCGTGGGCCTCGTCGATGATGAGCGTGTCGTACTGGCGCAGCAGCCGGTCGGTCTGGATCTCGGCGAGCAGGATGCCGTCGGTCATCAGCTTGACCATGGTCCGGTCCCCGACCCGGTCCGAGAAGCGCACCTTGTAACCGACCGCGCCGCCGACCTCTCCGCCCAGCTCCTCGGCGATCCGGTCGGCGACGGTGCGGGCGGCCAGCCGTCGGGGCTGGGTATGGCCGATGAATCCGCGGGCGCCACGGCCCAGCTCCAGGCAGATCTTCGGCAGCTGGGTGGTCTTGCCGGACCCGGTCTCGCCGGCGACGATGACGACCTGATTGTCGCGGATCGCGGCGGCGATGTCCTCGGCCCGCTGACTCACCGGCAACTGCAGTGGGTAGGTCACCGTCGGCGTCGCCGCGACGCGGTCGACCAGCCGTTGCCGGGCCGCCGGCAGCTCGGCGCGCACCTGATCGAGCGCCGCGTCGCGGGCGGCGGGGTCGCGCAGACCACGGGCACGGTCCAGCCGACGGCGAAGCCGCACCTCGTCGCGCAGGGTCAGCTCCGCCATCTGGGCTGTCAGCTCGGCCAGCGCGGGGGAGAGAGATCGGGTCGCCATGACGTTGGTCAGCCTACATTTGCCCGGACCACTCCGCAGGCGCCGAATTGGGCGGCAGGCCGATGCCCGTACAACTATGAGCGTCGATAATTTGCCCCATCGACCGATGTGCCCCTCTGACCAGGACGCTAGCTTGTGGCGAACGCTTGCAGGACGGCTCAGGGGAGGGCTCATGCATAGGCGGACCATGACGGGAGGCATCGCGGTGGCGATGCTGTCGACGATCGTGGCGGCGGCGCCAGCGTCGGCCCAGTCGCCCCACCAAGCCGTGACCGTGGGCCACGACGCCTTGTCGACGACGATGGCGAGGTTCTACGACCGGCAGATCGACCTGGCTCGGGGCTGGCAGCAGGCGCGCTCCTGCATCGTCATCACCGGCGCCGACATCCGCTGTTACCGGACGAACATCGAGGCCGACGCGGCGGTGCAAGCGTTTGCCGGCGGGTTCGTCCCGGTATCCCGCCGGACCTCGGTCCTCGACTGCGCGGACCGGACGTTGTGCCTCTACGAGCACATCAGCGGAGGCGGTCGTCGGCTCGCGTTCGGACCCGCCCAGAGCGGCGCCCAGGAACTGTCCCGGTACCGGTTCGAGAACATCACCTCGTCGTGGCGTAACAACCGCCGCGCCTCCACCGTGGTGATGTCAACGGGGAGCCCGTCGCCGACGCAGGTCATCGCGCCGGCGAACGAGGAGAACATCGATCTGGGCGGATACAGCGACCGGGCGATCCGGGTGCAGCTGGACTCCGCGCGTTCGTAGCCGCGGCGTTCGGCGGGATGATCGTGTTTCAGCGGAGCGTCAGCTCCGCCTCTTCGCCTCCGGTGGCGCGGGGGACGTGCGCCACCGGAGGCGAAGAGCTAACCGGACCCTCACACCCGGCCCAAGCGACCCTTGCGGGCTACTCGGATATCAGAAAAGTCTCGTAGCTGATGACGGCCGGGGTGCGAATGTTCAACCCGTCGGCGCCGGACAGCAGTGTTTCCTCGGCCGCGAGGATGCGGCCGTCGCCAGGATCGATGACGAGCAGGTAGGCCGCCGTCGACGCGCTGTCGTCGGACAGCAACCGGAAGCCGTCGCCTCGCCGGCCGGCCCGCTCGACGACCATGCCGGTGTGCTCAAGGCCCGGTGTCGCGGCCAGAACCCGTAGCAGCGCAGCACGTTCGGCAGCGTTCAGGGCCCGCTCACGCACCAGATCCCTGACGGCGGTGATCACGTCGCTCGGCCCGCCGCCCTCGGGGCGGTTGCGCAGCAACCAGGACCGCAGCGCCGCCGTCTCGACCGGGGGCCGGTCGGCCCGCCAGACCGCCGGATACTGCCCAGCCTGGTACGACGCGGCACGCGGCTCCTCGGTGTTGATCTCCCACCAGATCGTGATCCGGTCCCGCAGCGACGCGGAGTCGACGATCGGCTCACCGACGCCCTGGACGACACGGCCGGACCCGTCCGGCGCCCGCCAGCTCTCGACAAGCGTCGGCACGACCGCGGAGTTGGTCTCGTCGTCGACGGAGGTAAACAACGACCACTCGGACCGTTTGAGATGCTCGGTCGCGCCCGCTCGCGGGCCGGAGCTGCTCTGCTCGGCCCGCAATGCCAGCTCGCGCAGCACCGGCGCCGCCGGCGCCGGCGCGCCGGCGGGCAGCGCCAGCGGAGGCGGCGTGACCGCGAACGCCGGGCCCTGGGCCGGATTGGCCACCACAAGCACGCCGCCGATGGCGACCGCGCCGGCCGCCGCGAAGATCGTGCGCCGTAGCCGGCCGGCGCGAACCGTCGGCGCCGGAGGGACGAGCGTCAGATGCGAGGCGTACAGGATGCGCTGGAGCTGACGTTCCTGCGTCGCGGCGTCGGGGAGCTCGGCGCGCAGCGCGGGGTCGTGGGGTTGCCACTGCGAACGCAGCTCGACGACGGCCCGGCTCTCGTTCATCGCACCCTCCCCACCAGATCGTTGTCTGACCGTTCTTCGTCCGGCGTCTCCGGCGCCCGGAGGTGCTGGAACTTGCGTCGGAGCCGACGAACCCGCATCGCCACCGTGGTCCGGCCACAGCCGAGCACCAAGGCCGCCTCGGCAACGGTGAGGCCCTCCCAGGCGATCAGCCGCAGGATCTCCTGATCCCGTTCTGACAGCCCGTCGAAGGCCGCACGCATCGCCACCTCCTCGACGATCCTCCCGGAGTGGTCCGGCAGGTCGTGCGTTGGAGCGACGATCTCGACCCGCTGCTGCAACCGGCGTGAACGCTGGATGCCACGGATCTCGTTGGCCAGGACCCGACCAGCCACGGCGTAGAGCCAGGGCAGGGGCGACTCCTGCGGGACATCGGCGAAGCGACGCCACGCCGTGAGAAACACCTGGGCGACCACTTCACCGGTATCGACATCACCCGCCCGGCGAGCCACGTAGCGGGCCACTGCCGGGTAGTGCTGTCGGTACAGCGCCGTGAAGCGCTCCTCCATGTGTCCCTCCACCCAGTAGGTGTCCGGCACCGGTCAAGCTGTCACACCTGTCGGCAAGTTTTTTCCGGCACGCGGCGCGCCCGCCTTCGGTTCAGCGCGTCGATCATCCACGCGCATCGGTATAGATCGCGATCATACGGCTCTGACCTGCCAGGATGCTGCCCCGGCGACCATGTGGCACGCTGGCTCCAGGCCACCGACGACCCAGCCCCCGAGGAGCGCCCAGGTGACTGAGCACGCTGCTGTCCCGCCCGTCCCTGACGTTCCCCTGGCGCCCCCGCCGGTCCCGGGCCAGTCGCTCGCCGGCGCCGGACCGGTCGTCGGGCCCGCCAGCGACGCCATCGGGCCCGACAGCGGCCTGTGGCGGCAGATGAAGGCGGACCCGGAGTACGCGCCGGAGCATCTGGCGCTCGCGGCGGTCCGGGTGATCGGACCACAGGCGCAGGCGTGGGCGGCTCAGATGCGCGCCCACTACGCCGGGGTTCAACCGGATCAGTTGGCTCACTGGGCGGTGAAACGGTTCACCACCCACGCTCGGGTGTCCGGCGCCATCTCCGGGGCCACCGGCCTGCCCGGCGCCGTGCTGGACGTCGGCGTGCTGGCCTGGACCCAGGCCCGGCTCAGCCTGCACGTCGCCGCGGCCTACGGATACGACCCGACCCACCCGGACCGGGCGGTCGAGCTGCTGGTCCTGCAACAGGTTCACCAGATCGCCCAGACCGCCCGAACCGCGCTCGGCGTCGCGGCCGGACGGGAGCGGGTGGGCGCCCTGCTGAGCCAGTCCGGGCACCAGTCGGTAGGCCGGACCATGACGGTGCTGGCCGTCCGGCTGGCCAAGATGTCAGGGATGAGGGCGGCCCAACGGATCTTCGCAAAGCTGATCCCGGGTGCCTCGATCATTCTCGGCGCGTGGTCGAACTCGGCGGCGGCCACCGAGCTGGGACGTCGCGCGGTGGCCCACTACCGTCGTCCGGCGCTGCCCGGGCAGCGCGTTCCGTAGCCGGGGGACGCCACGCCGCCGGGCCCCCTGCGGCGGGTCAGCGGCGCAGCCGGCGCATCAGCCGCCGCAGGGACAGCGGCGAGACCGCCACGGCGAGCGTCCCCCCGGCGGTGCGCACCGGACGGACCAGAGCCAGTCGTCGGCCGACCCGGCGCCACCGTCGGCGGGGCAACGGCACGCCGTCCAACCGGACGGCGGCGGCGCCGCTGCCCTCGGCGGTGACGACGGTGGCCTGCACGGCGCGGAGGCTCCCCAATTCCGGGCTGCTCGCGACGATGGCGTCCAGCGGGATCGCCACCTCCGCGGTGAACCCGTCCGCGTCGGGGGTCACGACGGTCGGCCCTGCCGTGGTTCGGGCGATGCCCAGGCGGACACTGTCGGCTCTCGCCGCGGCGTCCGCCGGCGCTGTGCTCCGGGCGCTCAGGGTCAGGGCGACCTGGCCGTCGGCGCGCCGCCACCGTACCGAGGTGACCTTCAGTCGGGCCACCCACGCCGCCAACTCGGCGGTCACGTCGAACCATTCGTCGGGTAGCGCCAGGCCCGGTTCGCCGAGCCCGGCATAGGCAGCCCGCCACTTGTCAGGGCCGCCGACGACCAGCGGCGCCGGCTCCTCAGACCACCGTCGCAACAGGTTGGTCAGCGTGTCGAGATCGCGGTTCTGGGCGACGCTGACGGGCAGCCGGGCGGCGACGTCGAGCCGGCCGCGGATCGCGCCGGTGAGGTAGCGGTCGGCCAGGGTCCGAACTCCTTCGTGGATCTCGTGCTGGGCGTCCCGACCCAGGCGCAGGAAGTCCTTGCGCAGCAAGTTGGCGACCTCCCAGGAGAAGTGTCGCAGGTGGACGGCATCGCGGCGGGGGCCGGGCTCGATCCGGGTCGCGGTGAACTCCATGAGCCGGGTGACGCAGCGCAGGGCGGTGGCCTGCCGGGTGCGGTAAGTGATGTTGGTGTTGGCCAACCGGCGGACCGCGAAGTAGCAGTCGTAGTCGGGGAGGACGTGGATTCTGCCGGCATGCAGCGCCGCGTCGAGGGTGAAGGGTTGGTCGCTGAGCATCGGCATGTCTTCGGGAAAACGCAGTCGGTGCGTTTCGATAAGCGAGCGACGGAACAGTTTGGTGTTCGCGAGCGCCCACGGCAGCGGCGAGTCGAACAGGCTGATGTCACGCTTGTCGTGTTCGTAGACCTGCTGGTCGACGTTGCGGCCGTTGACTCCGATGACCCGGCCGAGGACGATGTCGGCGTGCTGCTCGTCGGCGGCCCCGACGAGCCGGCGCAGCGCGTCCGGGCCGAGGTAGTCGTCGGCGCCGAGGAAGAAGACGTAACGGCCACGGGCCAGGTCGAGGGCCCGGTTGCTGGGGCTGGCCGGGCCGCCGGAGTTGGGCTGCCGGACGGTCCGGACCACTCGCGGGTGGCGGCGCGCGTACCGGGCCAGGACGCGGGCGCCGGAGTCGGTGGACCCGTCGTCGACGGCGACGATCTCCATCCGGTCGGACCCGATGCTCTGGGTCAGCAGCGAATCCAGACAGCGGGTCAGGTAGGGCATGGCGTTGTAGACCGCGACGACGACGGTGACGTCGGGCGTCCGGGTGGCGGTCGGCGCGGTCTGGTGGAGGCCGGAAAGGCCGGCGGCGGTCATACCGTGATTATCGGAGATACCGACAGGAGGAAACGGGGCGGTACGCCGGGAGTCCGGAATCAGTCGCGTCACGCCAGCTGGAATGACCGTTTCGACAGCCCCATCAGGTAGCCCTCGATCGCCGTCTCGGGGGGACTTCCGGGATCTGACGCGGCGCCCAGGGTGAGGAACAGCGGGGTGAAGTGCTCGACCGTGGGGTGGGCGTACGGCATTCCCGGCGCTGCCGCCCGGTAGTCCGCCAGCTCGTCGACGGCGCCGCGGGCGAGCGCGTCGGCGGCCCAGGCGTCGAAGTCGGCGGACCATCCCGCGGGCCGGTTGTGCCGGGCCATGTCTGCCGTGATGAACGGCAGCCCGTGGGTCATGAACCCTGAGCCGACGACGAGGACCCCGTCGTCGCGCAGCTGCCGCAGCCTGCGTCCGAGGGCGAGCAAATCGTCGGGCCGGTCGGTGGGCAGGCTCAGCTGGATCACCGGCACGTCGGCCGCTGGATACATGATCTTCAGCGGTACCCAGGCGCCGTGGTCCAGGCCCCGGCTCCGGTGTTCGTGAAGGTCGACGCCGTCGGGCATGAGCCTGGTCACGGCGCTGGCAAGCTCGGCGGCCCCGGGCGTCGGGTAGCGCATCTGAAAGTACCGGCGGGCGAAGCCGCTGAAGTCGTAGACCAGGTCCGGAGCGGGCCCGCTGCTGGAGATGCTCAGCGGCGCGTGTTCCCAGTGGGCTGACACGATGAGGATCGCTTTCGGTTTCGGCATCCGCTGCGCCCAGGCGAACAGCTCGCCGATGAAGGTGGCGTCGTCGAACAGCGGCGGGGCGCCGTGGCTCAGGTAGAGGGCCGGCAGCGGGCCGTCGGCGGGGGCCCAGGGGCGCTGCCGGGCGCTGGTGGCGAGAGCGTCGGGGAGGAAGTCGTCGAATGCCTGGCCAGGTCTGGTGAGCCGGTTCTGTGCGGTCATCTCGCCTCCTCGAAAATCGCCATCTACTTGCTGCGTCAAATAAATCTAGCGGTCAGTTAGTTGTTCCGTCAAGTAATTGACGGAAGGTGGCGGTCTTCCTCGCCACGCTGACGCATGGCCGAGCGGCGAGCGGGTAGTCAAGACCGTCAACTCGGACACGAGGTCACAGAACGACGAGAGGTGGGTCGGATGACTACCAGCAGCGCGCGTGGCTGGGCGGCAGGCGGCGCGGCGTTGGCCGCGAGCCTCATGATCATGTTGGGCTTCTGGCAGTTCTTCATCGCCGTCGCCGCGATCGCCAAGGACGAGATCTTCGTCAACGCGCCCAAGTACACCTTCGCGATCGACGTCACCGCCTGGGGCTGGATTCACCTGCTGCTCGCCCTCACCGTCATCGCTGCCGGCGTCGGCGTCATCGTCGGGGCGACCTGGGCGCGGGTCGTCGGGATCACCGTGGCCGTTTTGGTGGCCATCAACAACTTCCTGTTCCTGCCGTACTACCCGCTCTGGTCGATGGTCGTCATCGGACTGGCCGTATTCACCATGTGGGCCATGGCCAACTGGGACCCCAACGCCATCGACGCCGACGCCGCGGCGCCCTGAGTCAGGGTCACCGGGGCGTCGGCAGACGCGGCCCTACCGGATCAACCGCGCCACCAGGCAGCCGGGATCTCCCGCAGCGAGTTGGACGCGCAGTGCACCTCGCCGTCGCGCATGTGGTACGTCGTGTAGTCGTCGACGAACGCGACGCTCATCCCGGCTGACTGGTACGCGGCCGTGGTCGCCTCGGCCATGAGGTCCCGGCCGTCGACCAGCGGCCCCCACTGCTTCGCCGCGACCACCCGAGTCGGCGACACGACGATGCTGTTGATCGCCGCCGGCAGCAGCGCGCCCATCCCCTGCCGCAGAGCCGCCCGGCGGTCCTTGTCGGTCAACCCGGGTCGTGGGCCGAGCGCGGCGAGCTGACGGTTGGCCGTGGCATCGGTGACCGACAGCCTCGCCGCGCTGGTGTAGAGGCCGGGAACCCGGACGATCTCGGCGTCGGTGACGCCGGTCTCGGCCTTGAGCGTCGCCAGGTTCGCCTCGATCTTGCGGGCGGCGTTCTGCTGATCGTCCTGTAGCCCACGATCGGCCAGGAAGGCCGACAGGGTCATCCGTCGCGCCTGCGCGTGGCTGGAGATGCTGACCCCGCCCTTGCCAGCGTCAACGGCCTTGCGAATCACCGCCACCGCGCCCAGCGGGTCAGCGACCGCGACCCGCCAGCCACGTGGGGTGTTCGCCGGCACGAACTGCACGAACTCGTCCACATGCCCGACCGCCAGCCACCCCGAGTCCAGCATCAGCGGCGACTGCGTCTGCTGGGCCGCCAGCAGCTTGCGGGTGTTGGCGGACGGACCCTCGGATCCCGGGTTCTCACCCATGATGATCCGTCCGGCCGGGAACGCCTTCCCACCGTGCGAGTACGGCGGGATCGTCTCAAGATTCCCGAACGAGCTGAAGGTCGCCGACCGCATCGCCCGGGGCGACGCGGCGGGCGGGCGGGCGACCGTCATCGACACCACGCCGACGTCCCGACCGCGAAGGCCGAACAGCTTGAGCTGAGCGGGGCGGGCCTGGTCCGAGCGCAGCAGCAACCGCAGCCGCTGCGCCCCGCCGTCGCGGGCGACCGAGGCGTAGGCCGGCTCGAACCAGTCCTGGGCCCAGACGTCCCCGGCACGGTCGAAGGTGTGCAGGGGCTTGGGCATCGCGGCGCCCGTGCCCGCGGCGGCCAGGTCGCGCCGGAACTTCTGGTAGTCGGCGGACGCGTCCGGCGCGGCGACAAGCTGCTGGTTGGTCTGGGTGTGGGCGTGGGTGAGCAGCGGCGCCACCGACAGCTTCACCGAGTCAGCGGCGCGGGTCGCGCCGTCGGTGAGGGTCACTGTCACGGTCGCGGTGCCGTCCCAGACCGCGCGGTCCCGGACGATGTCCCTGCCCTCCAGGCCCAGGGTGAGGCCCTGGCGCAGGTCGCCGCTGTTGAACGTGGCGGACGTCGTCAGCGGGGTCCAGGTGGATCCCTTACGGACAAACAGACGGGTGTAGTTGGCGCCCGTGCCCTCCACTGCGACGGTGGCGGTGGCGTCAGCTCGCGCTGACGGCAGGGGCGTGGTCAGCACCGGCGCGAGATCCTGAGCGTCGGATTCGCCGTTGACGACGGCGTCGGCAGCGTCGTTGCAGGTCTGGTTCGAAGCGGCGCAGCGGGCCGCGTCGTCGTCGAGGTTAGGCAGGAACAGGGCGCCGCGGGTCGGCGTCGCCACGGTCTTGCCGGCTTCGTCGCTGTCGCCGGTCAGGTCGACCCGGCCGTCACGATCGGTATCGGCGCGGATCGACAGGCCGGCTGCGCTGCCCGTCGGCTCCGCGGGGGCGCTGGCGCCTGGCGAAGCTGCGCCGACGACGGCCAGGGCGGTCACACCGACCACGGCCAGGGAAGACAACAATCGGAGAGGTACGACGGGGTGCACTGGCGTGCTCCTTAACCGCAGGGGTGGGAGCGCCATCGTACGAACAGCCAGCGATGTCTGTCGATACCTGCGCGAGCGGCCGGGCGGAGCGGCGGCAGGACCTGGGAACTCAGTGCGGTCCGACGTCGGTGACCCGGACGACCGCCGCGCCGGCCTCGTCCGAGGCAGCCAGATCGACCTCCGCGCTGATGCCCCAGTCGTGGTCCTCGTCCGGGTCGGACAGGATCTGGCGCACCGTCCACCGCAGCGGACCCTTGTCGATCATAAGCATCCGGGGGCCGCGGGCGTCCGGGCCGACGCCGATGGCGTCGTAGTCCTCGAAGTACCCCTCGATCGCCTCGGCCCAGGCGTCGGCGCCCCAGCCGTCGTCGCCGTCCAGCTCGCCCAGCTCGTCCCAGCGGCGCAGCGCCGCCAACTCCACCCGCCGGAACATCGCGTTGCGCACCAGCACCGTGAACGCCCGCGTGTTGCGGGTCACCGTCGGTGGCTCCGGCGGCGCCACCGGCTTGGTCGGGTCAGCCGACGGGTTGCGTAGCTGCTCCCACTCGTCGATGAGCGAGGAGTCGACCTGTCGGACCAGTTCGCCCAGCCACTCGATGAGGTCGCCCAGCTCCTCGGTGCGGGCCTCCTCGGGAACGGTCTGCCGTAGCGTGCGGTAGGCGTCGGCCAGGTACCGCAGCACCAGGCCCTCGGAGCGGGCCAGCCCGTAGAAGCTGACGTACTCGTTGAAGGTCATCGCCCGTTCGAACAGGTCCCGCACCACGGACTTGGGGCTCAGCTCGTGGTCGGCCACCCACGGGTGCCCGCGCCGGTAGGTCTCGTAGGCGGCGTCCAGCATCTCCGCCAGAGGCTTGGGGTGGGTGACCTGCTCCAGCAGCTCCATCCGCTGGTCGTACTCGATGCCGTCGGCCTTCATCGCCGCGACGGCCTCGCCCTTGGCCTTGAACTGCTGGGCCGAGAGCACCTGCCGCGGATCGTCCAGGATCGACTCGATGACCGACACGACGTCGAGCGCGTAGGTGTCGCCGTCGCGGTCGAGCAGCTCCAGTGCGGCCAGCGCGAGCGGCGAGAGCGGCTGGTTGAGGGCGAAGTCGAACTGGAGGTCGACAGTCAGCCGCACGGTGCGGCCGTCCCCGTCGGGCTCGGGCAGGCGCTCGACGACGCCGCCGGCCAGCAGCGCCCGGTAGATGGCGATGGCCCGCCGGATGTGCCGGCGCTGGGAGGCGGGGTCCTCGTGGTTGTCGGTGAGCAGGTGGCGCATCGCGGCGAACGGGTCGCCCGGCCGGCCGATGACGTTGAGGATCATCGCGTGTGAGACCTGGAACCGGGACGTCAACGGCTCCGGCTCGGCGCCGACGAGCCGCTCGTAGGTGGGCTGACCCCAACCGACCGCGCCCTCCGGCGGCCTCTTCTTGACGATCTTGCGGCGCTTCTTCGGGTCGTCGCCGGCCTTGGCGATGGCCTTCTCGTTCTCGATGACGTGCTCGGGCGCCTGCACCATGACGGTGCCCAGGGTGTCGAAGCCGGCCCGCCCGGCCCGCCCGGCGATCTGGTGGAACTCACGGGCGTACAGCAGACGGGTCTTCACCCCGTCGTACTTGGACAGTCCGGTGAACAGCACCGTGCGGATCGGGATGTTGATGCCGACGCCGAGGGTGTCCGTGCCGCAGATGACCTTGAGGAGGCCGGCCTGGGCCAGGGTCTCCACCAGACGCCGGTACTTGGGCAGCATCCCGGCGTGGTGCACGCCGATGCCGTGCCGGACCAGCCGGGACAGCGTCTTGCCGAACCCGGTGGCGAACCGGAACCCGCCGATCAGCTCGGCGATGGCGTCCTTTTCGGCCCGGGTGCAGACATTGACGCTCATCAGCGCCTGGGCGCGTTCCAACGCGGCGGCCTGGGTGAAGTGGACGACGTAGACCGGGGCCTGCTTGGTGCTCAGCAGCTCGTCGAGCGTCTCGTGCAGCGGGGTCGTCGCATACGAGAAGATCAGCGGGACGGGGCGCTCGGCGTTGCGGACCACCGCGGTCGGCCGGCCGGTGCGCCGGGCCAGATCGTCCTCGAAGCGTCTGGTGTCGCCGAGGGTGGCGGACATCAGGACGAACTGCGCCCGCGGCAGCTCCAGCAGCGGCACCTGCCAGGCCCAGCCGCGGTCGGGCTCGGCGTAGAAGTGGAACTCGTCCATGACGACCTGGCCGACGTCGGCGGTGGCGCCGTCCCGCAGAGCGATGTTCGCCAGGATCTCGGCGGTGCAGCAGATAATGTCGGCGTCCGGGTTGACGCTGGCGTCGCCGGTGAGCATGCCGACGTTCTCCGGGCCGAACGTCTGGCACAGGTCGAAGAACTTCTCGCTGACCAGCGCCTTGATCGGGGCGGTGTAGAAGCTGCGCACCCGTTGGGCCAGCGCGTGGAAGTGCGCCCCGGCGGCGATGAGGGACTTGCCCGAGCCCGTGGGGGTGCTGACGATGACGTTCGCCCCCGAGACCAGCTCCATGAGCGCTTCGTCCTGGTGGGGGTAGAGGGTGCGGCCCTGTTCGGCGGCCCAGCCGACGAAAGCCTCATAGACCGCGTCCGCGTCGGGAGCGACGTCGGGAGCACGGTCCGGGGGGATGCGGTCAAACAGTGTCATGGCCCGCCCATCCTGCCCCGGATGATCGCCCCGCGCCAACCGGTCGGCGCCCTCAGCGGCAGGCGCGGCGGAAGACCAGATCGAAGATGTCCCGGCCCGCGGTGACGCCGCGCCGTTCAAACTTGGTCAGCGGTCGGTGCGCGGGGCGTGGCGCGAACCCGTCATGGTCGTTGCGCAGGCCGTCGGTGGCGCTCAGCGCCGCCAGGGCGGCGCCGGCGTACTCGGCCCAGTCGGTGGCCATGTGCAGCACGCCGCCGTGGCGCAGCCGGGAGGCCAGCAGCGGCAGGTGCGCGTTCTGCACGAGTCGGCGTTTGTGGTGCCTGGCCTTGGGCCACGGGTCGGGGAAGTAGATGTGGACGGCGTCCAGGCTCGCCGGGGCGATCTGGTGGCGCAGCAGCTCCAACGCGTCGCCGCAGGCTACCCGGACGTTCGTCAGGTTCTCGGCGTCGACCATGCGTAGCAGGTTGCCGATGCCGGGGGTGTGGACCTCGACGGCGAGGTAGTCGCGGCCGGGGTCGGCGGCGGCCATCGTCGCGGTGGCCTCGCCCATCCCGGAGCCGATCTCCAGGACCAGTGGCGCCTGCCGGCCGAACAACGCGCCGGGGTCCAGGGGCTCGGTGGCGGCCGGGTCGATGTCGAGGCCGTGCCTCGGCCAGAGGCGGGCCAGCGCGTCGCGGTTGGCATCGCTGAGCCGGCCGCGGCGGGGGTGGAATGTGCGGATCCGGGCGAGTGGTCGGCCGTCGAGCACCTGCTGGCTCCTCGGTGGGGTGGGTGGGCCCTCAAGAGTGTCACCACGTCGGTGGGAGCGGAAATCGCTCCCCGCCCGGTGTACGTATAGTGTCGCTTTTAACTTTATTGCGTTGAATGTGGCATGTCCGTTTCCACCCAACGGCGAACCGTCGGTCCCCTCCCCGCGCCCCGGGCCGGCGCCGGCGCCCACCCACCCACCCAGCCCGGCCGGGAGACCGGCCTCGACCTGCTGCGTCTGCTGGCGATCTGCGGGGTCGTCGCCATCCACGTCATCGGCATGATCGTCTCCAACAAGGACATGCGCGGCACCGCGACCTGGTGGGCGGCCGCGGCCATCGACCTCAGCTTCGTCTGGGCAGTACCGGTCTTCGTCATGATCAGCGGCGCGTTGGTGCTGGCCCCCCGCGCCCACGCCAGCGGCCCCGGCGCCTTCTACCGCAAGCGGTTCGCCCGGATCCTGCCCGCACTGGTCGCCTGGCACCTCATCTACCTCGTCGGCGTCCGGCTCATGCTGCGCGGCGAGAACCTCTCTGGCGAGACGATCACCCGACTGTTCATCGACGCCAAGGTCTTCACCGCGCTGTACTTCCTGTGGCTCATCGCCGGGCTCTACCTCATCGCCCCGGTGCTCGCCGCGTTCCTGCACGCCGGTGGCCGTCGCCGCGCCGCCGCGGTCGCCGCGACCGCCCTCATCTGGACCCTCGGCGCTTCCATGGTTTCCGGACTCGCCGCCCTCATCGGCATCCAACGACCACTCAACCTCGGCGCCCTCACCATCTCCTGGATGTACGTCGGATACTTCGTCGCCGGCTGGGCGCTGCTGGAGGTCACCATGCGACGGCGGTGGATCGGCACTCTCGCCGCCGGTGGCGGGCTGCTGCTCGTCGGGGTCATCGCCCAGTACGGCGTCCGGCCCGACCTGCGCGAGCTGCAACTGCTGCTGCCCGTCAGCTACCTCGGGCTGTCGGTGGCCGTCCTGGCGATCTGCGTCTTCCTCATCGGCACCAACCTCGGACGCCGTTGGTCGGTGCCGTCCCGGCTCAGCCGCGCGCTGGCGAGGCTCTCGGACGCGTCATTCGGGGTGTTCCTGGTGCACCTGCTCATCTACGAACTGATCAAGAAGGCGTTGCCGGTGACCGCCGCGGGGGAGTCGCTGCCGGTCATGGGGACGACGTATCTGGTGGTGCTGGTGCTGTCGTTCGCGGTGTCGCTCGGAGCTGCCCGGACGCCCTACCTACGAACGATCTTCTGAGCGCCTTCTGGACGTCATCGTCGCCGAAGCCGCCCCTGGCGGAGACGCCCACCAGCACAGGCGACCATTGTAGACCTCGGAGCTGCCTCCGGTGACCAGATTAGGGCGAGTGCCCATTCGACGCGTCAGGGTTGGGCTGCCGCCTTGCGGGCGCGGTAGGCGTTGACGGCGGCGCGGTTGCCGCAGCCCGCATCGCAATAGCGTCGCGACCGGTTCCTGGTGAGGTCCACGACGACGTTGTCGCAGTCGCTTGACTCGCAGAGGCGTAGCCGGTGCAGCTGGTCTTCTCGGATGACGTCCACGAAGGCCATTGCGGCTTCGACGGCCATCCGGTCGGCGAGCGGGGCGTCTGACGAGGTGGCGTGTAGGTGGTATGGCCAGTTGTCGTGTCGGACGAGCTGCGGGAGCGCGTCCGACTCTCGCAGCAGGGCGTTGACGATCGCCACAGCCTCGTCCTCTCCGGCTTCCCAGACGCGCCGTAGGCGGGGGCGTAGCCGCTGCACGGAGCGCAGTTCGTCGTCGGTGTTGTCGTGGCGGCCGGTCCAGCTGTGCCGGTGGATGAAGTCGGCGAGCGCTGCCACGGTCGGTATCGCCTCGTCGCCGCCGCTGGCGGTGTTGACCAGGGCCGCGGCGCCAGCCAGGGCCACCTCCGTGTCATGAGCAAAGGCCACGTTGACTCCTGTCAAAGATCCAGTTAGCGTCATGAGCATAACGCTGTTTTGCTCATGACAATTCGGGGGTGGCTGTGCGATCCGAGCATTCCGCTGGCGCGGGCCTGGGCCTGGCGCTGCTGTCGGCGGCCACCTTCGGCTCCTCTGGCGCCTTCGCCCGTCCGTTGCTCGACACCGGCTGGTCCGCCGGCGCCGCGGTCGCCGCCCGGGTGGGCATCGCCGCGCTGATCCTGGCCGTGCCCGCGGCGCTGGCGCTGCGTGGCCTCTGGGGAGTGGCCCGGAGCGCGTCGGGCAGCGTCGCGCTGTTCGGCCTGCTGGCCGTCGGCGGCGCGCAGGTCGGATTCTTCAACGCGGTGCGATACCTGCCGGTGGGCGTAGCGTTGTTGTTGGAGTACTCCGGGATCGTCCTGGTCGTCGCATGGATGTGGGCACGGCACGGCCACCGTCCGCGGCGCCTCACTGTCGCCGGCGTCGCGGCGGCGGTCGTCGGCCTCCTGCTGATCCTCGACATCGCAGCCGGCGCAGACATCCACCCAGCCGGCGTCGCCTGGGGGCTGGTCGCAGCCGTCGGGTTGGCCAGCTACTTCGTGCTGTCCGCCCAGCTCGATCCGCGATTGCCGGCAGTCGCGCTGGCGGCTGGCGGCATGGCATTCGGCGCGGCGGTCCTGCTCGCGTTGGGCGTCGTCGGCGCGCTGCCCATGCGGGTCGCCAGCGGCCCGGTGCTCCTCGCCGGGCACTCGGTGAGCTGGCTGGTCCCGGTCGTCGGGTTGTCGTTGGTCGCCGCGGTCATCGCCTACCTCGCCGGCATCGGGGCAGCCCGCACCCTCGGCGCCGCGCTGTCATCCTTCGTCGGGCTCACCGAGGTCGTGTTCGCGGTGCTCATCGCCTGGCTGGCCCTCGGCGAGCTGCCGACCGTCATCCAGGCCGTCGGTGGCGGCTGCGTCGTCGCGGGCATCGCGCTGGTGCGTCTCGACCAGCTCCGCCACGCCCGCCCGCTGCCGCCCCCTGCCGGAAACAGCGGGCAGGGGACGGCAGCGAACGACGAGCTCAGGTCACCCGCAGGCTGCGGGAACCGGTGACGTTCGACAGGTGGTCGGCATCGGCCGGCTTGGACACCCGGTAGGCGAACAGGCCGGGGGAGGTGTGCCGGATCGCGAACGCGTACCCGCCGGCGCCGGTCAGCCTCCGGCTGGCGACGTTCCGCCACGAGCCGCGGGTGAGCCGCTGGAGGTAGACGACCTGCCCGCCGTGCGCCGGCCGGACCGCTCCGCTCAGCCGTACCGTCTTTCCACGTCGGACCTTGGCCGCCGACAGCGCGCCGCTGATCGCCACCCTGACCGCGACCGTGCGGATCGCCTGGGAAGCGAGCAGTCCGCCGCCGGCCAGGTGCAGCAGCCGGTAACTTCCCCGCGCGGGGGGCCGGTGCCGGTAGGTCACCGCGCCGGAGGCGCTGGTCGTCAGGTTCGCCAGGAACGTCGCCGGTCGGCCGACGGGCTGGAAGTACAGCCGCACCGGAGCGTTGGAGACCGCCGCGCCGTTGTCCCGGCGGGTCACCCTTCCGGTGACCGTCACGGTTCCGCCGTAGACCAGGGCGGTCGGCGCCGCGCCGAGAATGGTCGCCGTGCCGGCCAGCTGGACGACCCGGACCGGCGACGCCACGCCCGAGCGGTCCCGGGCCCACACCGCGAACGTGTGACTGGCGCCCACCAGGCCGGTGGCGGTGGCGGAGGTGAGCCCGGCCCGGACGGCCAGGCCGCTGCCCGGACCGCCATCGGGTCCGTTCGGGGCGACCGTCCCGACGTTCTGCAGGACGACCACCTCGGCCAGGTCGCTGATCTGCGGGGCCGCCCAGGTGAGCGTGGCCGTGTTGAGGCCGCCGACGGCGGCTACCGGCCCGACCTGCGGCGGCGCCTGGTTGGCGACCCGGAACACCGACCGGATCAGGCCAGCGTGGGTGGCGCCGGCGGCGTCCTTGACCGCGCCGACCTCGACAAGGTGCGGCGCCCCCTCAGCCATCGGGGCCGCCGGGGTGATCGTCGCCACACCGGCGTCGAAAGCGACGTCGGCCGGCACGATCGCGCCGCTGTACCCGTCGCGCAGCCGGACCGTCTCCGCAGTGACCGAAGCGGGCGTCATGGCGCGGGCGAACGTGACCGTGGGGGTGGCGGCGGCGTCGACGCTCGTGGCGTGGGGGACCGGGCCGAGGTCCTTCACCCACAGCTGCTCGCCGGGCGCGGTCGGGGTTCCGGGCGGTCCCGTGGTGATCTTGACCATGTGGGTGGCCTCGGTACGGGCGCCGTTGTAGGAGCTGACCGCCACGAACACCGGGCCGGCGGGGACGGTGACCGTCGCGGTCTCGGTGGCATCGGCGTGGGGGCTGTCCACCCGGGAGAGCAGTCGGAGGTCGGCGTCGTAGACCTCGATCACCGGGTCGAAGTTCTTGACGTGATGGTCGCCGTGCGGGGCCGGCGTCACGACGACTTCCACCGCCCGCGCCTCGTCGCCGTGGTTGACGTGCCAGTCGACGTCCCCCTCGATATCGATCAGGCCGGCGGACTCGCCGTGCGCGCCGGCCAGGGCCGGGGTGTTGTCGTTGTCGCCACCAGGCGGGAGCAGATCTCCGGCCCAGCTGCCGTCCAGGGCCCGGTAGGCGTCGAGCACGCCGGCGCCGTAGTACGGGTCCCGGCCGGCGGGGCCGGCGTCGCGGGCGGTCCGGGCGAGCCGGGCCGCCACCTCTGCCGGGGTGAGTGTGCGGTGCGCCGAGCGCGCCAGCGCGACTGCTCCGGCGACCAGCGGCGCGGAGAACGACGTGCCGCTGTCGGAGACGTAGGAGCCGGACCCGGCGTCGGCGGACCAGATGTTGAAGCCAGGGGCGACCAGGTCGACCCAGTCGCCGGAGGTGCTGAAGTCGGCGAGCGCCCCGGCGTCGTCGGTGGCGCCGACGGCGATCGCCTCCGGGTAGGCGGCCGGGTACTGGGGGGTGTTCTCGCCGGTGTTGCCGGCGGCGGCCACGACGACGACGCCCGCTGCGACCGCCCGTTGCAGCGCCTCGCGCAGCAGCGGGCTGTCCTCGGGGCCGCCCAGCGACAGGTTGATTACCTTGGCGCCGTGGGCGGTGGCCCAGTCGATGCCCTCGATGATGTCGAGGTCGGCGGCGGACCCGTCGGGTCCGAAGACCTTCACTGGCATGATCCGGCCGGTGTGCGCGGCGCCGGCGATGCCCACGCCGTTGTTGGTCCTGGCGGCGGCGACGCCGGCGACCATCGTGCCGTGGCCGCCGTGCGGGGCGGTCTCGGGGTCGAAGGCGGTGTCGGTGGTCGAGCCGCCCGGGGTGACCGCGTTGAAGCCGGGGACGAGCCGCCCGGCCAGGTCCGGGTGGCTCCCGTCGACTCCGGTGTCGATCACCGCGATGATCTGGCTGGTGGTGTCGGTGACGACGTCCCACGCCTGCGGCAGGCGGACCGTCTTGAGGTACTCCTGCGCTCCGACGACGAAGCCCTCGTCGTCGGGGGCGGCGGCGAGCGTCCGGCGGTGGTTGAGAGCGGCCGAAGCGACAGCGGGGTCGCGGCGCAGCGCGCCGAGCAGCGCGGTGGCCGGGCCGCCGGCCTTGACCTGGACGATGCCGTCGCCGGCTACCGAGCTGATGGCGCGGGCGCCCCGGGCCCTCAGGGCTTTGGCCCGTCTCGTCGCCGTCGCGCCGTCCTTGAACCGTACGAGGACGGTGTCCGGCACGGCCCGCGGCGCGGCGGCGGTCCGGCGGGGGGCCGGACGGCTCTCGGCGGCGAATCCGTCCGGCCGCGCTGCTGTCGGGGGCGTGGCGTCGGCTGGCGGGGCCGTCAGCGCGGAGGCCGCGCAGGCGACGGCCGCGGTCAGGGCGAGAGCTCGGGGGAGCAGGCGCACAGATGTCTCCATGGGTCGGGGGGACATCCAGCTTGCGGTGAGATGACCGCTTCGTCCGACCTCCGCGGGGCCAGATCTGGTCGGTGGGCGGCTCGGCCCGACCGTCACCTGGCCGTCCTAGAATTGGACAAGATGCCTATATCGGTTCAGGGGTGTCCGGCGTCGACGGCGGATTCCCGCGAGCGTCCCGGGTTTGACGCCGGCCAGGGGCGTAAGCGAGCATGGCCCGGCAAGCGAGCGTGGAGGAACCCGGCGCGAATCCGGGAGGGGGCTCTAATGCGTTAGATACCCACTACACTGAGTAGTGAGGTGGGTGGCGTGCGAAGCCTTGCAGTAACGCGGCTGAGCCGAGACACCGACGTTTCCAGCTCGATCGAGCGCCAGAGAGCGGACATCGTTCGCTGGGCGGCAGCTTTTGACCATGAGGTCGTGGCCTGGGCAGAAGACGTTGACGTCAGCGGCGGTGTGTCCCCGTTTGACCGTCCCGAGCTGGCACCGTTCCTGGACGAGGACGGAGCCGACTCGTGGGACATCGTTACATGTACACGTATCGATCGGTTAAGTCGGCGTGTCTACCACGTTGTTGACGTCTTACGGTGGTGCGAGGAGTGAGGCAAATCCGTTCAGAGCATCAGCGAGAACTTCGACCTGAGTACGCCGATTGGTCGTGCGCTTCTTCTCTTGCTGGCCAGCATCGCCGAGGGTGAACTTGAGACAACGAAGGCTCGCGTCAACTCAGCCCGTGCGCGTTTCCGTCGAGAGGCACGGTGGAGCGGCGGAACGGCACCCTACGGAACCCGCCCAGTACAGCAGGCCGACAAGACGTGGCGTCTAGAGCACGACACTGGCACAGCTCCAGTTCTTAGAGAGTTGATTACTCGTGCCCTGCGGGGCGACTCTCCGCACGCGATCGCGATCGACCTGAACGAGCGAGGCATCCCGGCTCAGAAGGGCGGCGGGTGGTTCGGCGGCACGGTCAGGAACTTGCTGAAGAGCCGGACGTTGCTCGGTGAGCACACTTGGCGTGGCCAGGTTGTGCGCGGCGAGGACGGAACCCCGGTAGTCCGGTACCCGCCTTTCCTGTCCGAGGCAGAGTTTGCTGAATTGCAAGCACGGCTCGAAGACCGTGCTCGTGGTGCTTACCGGCGGCAGTCACCCAACCTGCTCCTTCGAGTGGCCTTCTGCGGGAGTTGTGACACCCCGCTGTCTCGGTACGTGAACACGAGGCCGTATCACCGTTGCGCGCGGTACGCGGGAGCTTCCGTTCCGGCTCGCCGAGGTCTCCGGTCTAGACGAGAAGGGCGAACTGATCTACGCCCTGACAGAGGAAGGGCTGTAGGCATTCAGGAACAACACTTGGTACGTGTAGGCCGCTGACAGCCAGCTCCAGGCCACATCTTCAAATCCGAATAGGGCGGTAGGCATCCGGTCTGCCTCTGTCCCTGGTCAAGCTCAGGCCCTCCACGAGCGAATAGTTGACCTCCAGCAATCGCTATGTTTTCTGGTTATCGCAGCGGAAGCACAGACGAGTGATCTGGAGGGTTGGAGAAATGACTACTCCAGTTGCGCCCCTCCAGGCGCTTCCGCCCCGGTGGCTGCCTCTCGCCGAGCGCCACCGGGGCTTCTCATTGAGCGACTTCGGCCCGCACCACCGTGCAGCATCGCGTGCCGTCGGGTGCGGGCACGGGTATCACTAATGTAGCGTCGAAGCCGCACGAGACCACCATGTCGGTCCATTGTCCGGGGGAGCCGGTCTGTCGGCGGACGGGGGCGCAGGTGCCGTCGCCTAGCCTGATGTGGTCCCGTCGACCAGCGAGCCACGACTCCTCCGGGACGGAGAACAGCAGGACCCCGCCAGGCCTCAGCTTGTGGCGGACGAGCGGCAGGACCGCCGCCGGGTCGCAGAGGCCCACAACCCCGAAGATCGACACAACAACGTCCACCTGGTCGGCGTGGTACCGCAGGTAGCCCCGTGCGTCGTCATGGACGAACGGTATGCCGAGCCATCCCCAGCGTGCTTTTGCTCGGTTGACCTGGGCTACAGCTAGGTCGACTCCCGTGCATCGAGCGCCCAGCACCGCCAGTGCAGCCAGGTTGTCACCGTTCCCGCATCCCAGCTCCAGCACGTCCCGTCCGCACACGTCGCCAAGCAGCTCCGCGCCTGGTCCGTGACCTGGGTACTGGGTTAGCTCGAACCGTCCCGGCCGCTGTGGTTCATCGTGGGGGAGGGCAAGCCTCGCCTGCGCCTCCCACGCCGCCCGGTTGATCTCGGTCTCACGGTCGACCAGGATCACGTTGCCGTCACTTCCAGACAACTGCCGGCCCGGCGCAGCTTCCGGGAGTTGTTGAGCAGCGACTTGGCAACGGCCCGGTACTCCTTTGCCGCCGCCTTCATCGCGGCCAGGTTGGCAGCGTCGTGGTTCGGGTTGGCCTTGACCCAGCCTTCGATGTTCGTGGCCAACAGGTCTGCCGTCTCGGCCTCCTTCTGGAGTACGGACCGGAAGTGGCCGGACACCTCGGTCCAGTTGTACGGGTGCGGGAAGCTGCCGCTGCCGGCGAAGCTGAGGTGGTAGTTGCAGTGCTTCAGTCCGGTGGTCATGCCGTTGTAGGCGTCGGTGACGCCGACGACGCGGCCGGACTTGTCTTTGAGGTCTGCGGTCACGGTGCGCTCCTGATGTACGGAGCCAGCACCGGGGACGACGGTTCGCACGCGAGTCGCCATCCCCGGTAGCCGACTTCAGCGGTTGTCGAGCGTCTGCTCGATCCAGGGAGTACGCATCGCGGCGAGGTTGCGGCGGAAGGCGTCAATGTCAGCCCCGAAGGGCACGACGCAGCCACCGCTCATGTTAGGCGAGCCCTGGCATCCGTGAACCAGGCGACCACCCAAAGCCGCGTGCGCTAGAACTGACTCGCGGCGTCGGGACTCGTTGAACCACGTGCTGTGGTAGCACTCGTCAAGGGCCTGGGACTCCGCCTCGGTCAGATCGTAGACCACCTGGGCGGCGTGGCCGAGCATCCACACAGGCGAGACGTTGGTGATGTCGCCGTTCAGCTCAACCTTGTTGAGCGCCATGAGGGTCGCCAGCTCGCGGAGCTGCACCAGCGTCCGAGGCGTGACGTAGTCCAGCTCCGGGTCCGTCAGGTGTTCCGGGCGGAAGAGGTAGGCGTACACCTCGTGCGCCGCGCGCAGCACCTCGGCGGCGTCGGTGGTGCTCCGGCCGCGCTCGCGCACGTAGTCCAAAGCCATCTGCTCCAGCGCTGTGTCTGTCCCCTCCTTCGCCGGCAGCAGCTCGTCGTGGACCCGTTGCCAGTCGCAGATCATCCAACTTGGGGAGCGGTAGTCGAAGAAGAAATCCTCGGGCCCGATAGTCAGCGAGGCCCCATCCACGGAAACCCCGTTGATTCGGTTCCAGGTCGGAGTGAACGCCACGGGCAGCTCAACCCGGATGATTTCTGCGGTCATGGTCATCTCGTCGCCTCTCGTTGTGGGGGAGACGGAGGACCGGCTCGGGGATGCCGACCCTCCGTCTGCTTCGTCGGCCGCCCTGCACCCGGTTCTCCACGTCATCTATCGGGCGTGGAGCCGGGGCGTCGTCAGCGGCCTGCTCAGGTGTGGAACGCGACTGAGTGTGTCGGCTTCCTGGCCCTCCTGAAATGATCAGCGTCCGTGGTACGAGCCCACGGAGTGAGCCCACACAGGGTGTGTCCAACACGTGTCGGTCGGCTACGCTGCTCGGGTCCACGGCCCCGTCCTGAGAAGGTCCAGGTGGCGAGACGCAAGACTTTTGACCCCAGCGCAGCTCCGCGAGCCTTCTGGCGGCGTGACGACGTTCAGCGTGTGCTTGCCCGGCGTGAGGTCGGAAACCTGTTTTCGATCTACTTAGCTGCGTTCCCCAACTGCACGCAGACGCAGCTAGCCCTCATGACTGAGCACGACCGTTCCGACATCTCGAACTTCATCCGTGGCGCTCGCTCTCCACGTGTCACCGACATCGACGTGCTGAACCGCGTGGCCGACGGCATGGGGATGCCTGACGAGTCCCGCCTGCTGCTCGGGCTGGCACCGGCCAATGTCCGCATGTCTGACGTCGCCGCTCGGACGGGCTGGTACTGCCCTGAGCAGGCAGCGTCGCCCCTGCGCCTAGCGGTGTGTGGCTCCCGGTCTCCTGGTTGCAACAGCGACATCATCGACGAATCAATCTTGGCGCTCAGCCGGCTCCTTATGCGCCGACGGTGCGAGGTTGACCACGGCCCTGTCGGCGTGGGCGTCGAGGTCATGACCTTCATCGCCGACCGCTACAACCCGCCGACCCTCAAACAGGTTGTCGGTATCTTCGGCCACCCGAACGTGGTGAGGAACGCCGACTACGTGCTGGTGGTGGGCGGAGGGCCGGGCACCCTCGATGAGGTTGAACTTGCCCTCGTCATGGACAAGCGCCTGCTGCCCTTCCGAGCCTCTGGCGGGTCAGCGGCGTCCGCCTACACCCGTCTCCATCGGGAGCCAGCGGTGCGAGGGTGGCTCGCTGCCGACATCTTCGCCCAGCTCGGCGACTGTTCGACTGCCGACGACTACACAAGCCTCGTGGACCACGTCTTCACCCTGGGAGCGACAAGAAGTGACTGAACGCCCGTACGTCCTGCTGTCCTGCGCCGTGTCCGTCGACGGCTACCTGGACGACGCCACCGGCAAGCGCCTGATGCTGTCCAACGACGAGGACTTCGACCGCGTGGACGCGGTGCGAGCCACCTGCGACGCCATCCTGGTCGGGGCTAACACCATCCGGCAGGACAACCCTCGACTTCTCGTACGCTCGCAGGAACGGCGAGACAAGCGGGTCAGCGATGGGCGTACCTCCTCGCCGCTGAAGGTGACCATCACCGAGCGCGGCGCGGTGGACCCTGACGCCGCCTTCTTCTCCTCTGGCGACGGCAAGGTGGTCTACACCTCTACCAACGCCCACAGCAAGGTGGTCGAGCGGCTGGGCGTGGTCGCAGACGTGGTCGACGCCGGCGACCCGCTCTCCTTCGGCCGCGTCCTTGACGACCTCGCCGGCCGCGGTGTCAGGCGGCTCATGGTCGAGGGCGGCAGCACGATGCACACCCAGTTTCTCACTCACCGCCTGGCGGACGAGTTGCACCTCGTCATCGCACCGATCTTCGTGGGAGACTCGTTTGCACCTCGGTTCGTAGGTGACGGCCAGTTCCCCCATCATGGTGACAACCGCGCCCGCCTCCTGGAAAACCGCAGCATCGGTGATTGCGTGCTCCTGCGCTACGGCCTGTCGGACCGGGCAACGAGCTAACCTGCGCCGCCCGCTCAGGTCCACCTCCAGCCACCTTCTTGCCCTCCACAAGGGCAGGTATAGCCCGGCTTCCTGCCGTAGTCCTGAACCTGGAGAAGGTCGACGGACACCGCTGCCGATGTACCTGTCTAACGGTGGCTGGTATTCGCCATGGATCACCTCGGGAACTTCCGTCACCGCCCGGCCGCCGCTCCTCAGCCCGGCCGGGGCCACCCCACCCAGGAGGACGAGATGCCACCGAAGCCCGGCTACCGAAGGCGGACTGCCGCTGAAGTAGCTGAGATCACCGAGAAGGCCGTGCGCTTGTACGCCGCACGTCGTTCATATCGGGAGATCGGCGAGGAGTTGGGCTGTGTGACCACGAGTGGGCAAGGCAGATCATCATCCGATTCTTCAAGGAACGTCCGCTCCCGAGGTAGAGGAAGCGCGAAAGGTTGATCTACAGCTAATCGACCAGCTCATCGACAGGCTCTGGCGCACCATCACAGCCTCGGACAGCCTGGATCTGAGCGCCAAGAACAACGCTTCTGCCACGCTCCTAAAGGCCCTCGACCGTCGCGCCCGCTACCTCGGTCTTGACGCTCCCGCCGCAGCCGAGGTCACGGTGACCCATCGCGGACCAGCGGACGCCGAGCTGGCGCAGATGATCTCCGAGGCAAAGATGCGTGCCTCGATGCCGATCACTGACGAGGTACCAGAGGACGCTAGGTGAGCTTCGTGCACAGCCTCGTGAGGCAGATCGCCCACCTCATCGACGACCCTGCCGCGATCGTCTTCGTCCGCACCACTGACGGCCAGTACGTCTTCGTAAACGAGGCCTACGAGCGTCAGCTCCACCTCACCCAAGCGCAGGTACTCGGCAAGGCGAACGAGGAGATCTACGGCTCGGAAGACTCCGTCAACTGGCAGTCCGCTGACTCCTTCGCCCTGGCGCTCGGTGTCCCCGTCGTCACGGTTGAGGCGTGGTACGACCCCAGCCTCCGTAGGTGGCGGAAGTTCAGCGCCTTGAAGTGGAAGGCCACCGACCCTGACACCGGCGACGAGTTCCTGGTTGGTGTGTCCGTCGAGGCGACTGACGGCGAGGTCCTGGTGCAGCAGCGGCTGGCGAACCTCCAGGCCGGTGTCATCGCGGCTTGGGACAGCACGGCGACCGGTCGGAAGGAAGCTCGTGAAGCAGATGATCAGCGAGGACCATCTCGCGGTTCTACGGAGGATCGCAGTGCAGGTGCGTGACACCGCAAGGGAGATCGTTGAGGTAGTGGACGACATCGAGCGGCACATCCCGTCGAGAAAGCGAAGACTGTGATTGACAACGGCGGATTCTCAAATGGTGGCTACATCTCCAGCCCTGGTGGACAAGCCTCGGACGAGATTCCGGCGATGCTGTCCAGTTGCTACGAACCCGGTACTGCAACGGACGAGAATCGGGAGCTTATCCTCGACCGACTCCGGGCCGAGTACCTGCGCGCTGGTAACCGGTTGTCCGACTACGTGAAGTACCTCTGTCCTGGACCTCACAAGCCGACCCAGCATCGGGACGCACGGCCGCCGTGGTGCAAGGCGTGCGGCCGAACTGCTACGGGAGGACTGGTTCCCTCTCGTCACCAAGCGCGGTACAGCTAAACGCCTGACGGATACACCCAGCCTCGACTAGCCTATCCCCATAGAGACGTACACCCGAGCTGTCTAGGAGTGGACCACTGCGGCGGACGTTGATCACTCAGTTCTTGCCTCGACGATCGTTGGTCTAGCTCAGTGCCTTCCCGATGACGTGCCCTTGTTGGAGACCGTGAAGTTTCTGCTCCTCCTAACGAACGTCGAGTCTACCGCTGAGCTTCGTGAGATCGCGGAAGCGATGAGGCAGCTGAGCGCGCCGGGTGAGGGACAGCCTCTAGCCTTCAACTTCCTTAACGCTCAGATCCGTATGGCCAATCTTCTGGAGTTATGGCCGACAACATTTGACCCTTCCGGCCAGCGCCAAATCAAATGCTGTAAGCACTGGCAAGCACGGCCTCCCCGATCCCTGGCGTCCAGGACGCCGGCCGTGCAGCGTCACGCACCCACCACGTATGCCTGACGCCACCAGCCCGTAGACCAGCGTTCCCCCGTCACCGAGTGTGGCCGCTCGGAAGATCAAGGGGTGGGGTCGCGGTGCTGAAGGTGGAGCGTAAGAACGCGCGTGCAACGGCATGGCTATCGGCATTAGCCGAATTCGCTCTGTACCAACTGCATCTACTGGGGAACCCATCTAAAACAGTGGGTATAGACCACAAAGCTACGACCCTGTTGCTCAACCTGCACGTCGCAGGCCTGGAGGTAGCGGTTTCCGGGTTCGTTCGAGCTGGTTCCGCTGTCGAAGGTCTGGTATGCCACTCCGCTCCGGTAGTGCCAGTTTACTGACTCAACCTCCCGCTCCCGGTCGTTTTCCAGCTCCTTTCCGTCCACGACGCCGGTGGCGTCCAAACTGTTGGTGCTGACGAAACTGTCAAGGCAGCTGCGGTCCGGGGCAACTAATCTGATAAGTAGGTGACGCCAATCGGACATCGGCCACGGCCGTTTGGCCAGGAATCGCACATCTGTGGCGCACGGCGGAAGTGTGAGTTGGAAGGCGCGCAGCGTTTGTTCCAGGGTCCGATCACCGCGACTGCCAGGATAGGCGCGCGGGTCATCTGAGGTGGCAATGACAGCTGCCCAGAGGTACCAAGCTCCGCCCAGTGCCACTATCACCAAGATAGCGACAATGGCTACGCGGTTGCTCCATCGACGAACCAGCATGGCGACAGTGTCTCAGGTGTCGTAAGCTGTAGGCGCGGTCTCCCCACATCGCCCACGCTCAGGACCACGCAGACCAGCACACTAAGCGTCAATCTGCCGGTCAACCGTCCGTGAAGCGCGTCCAGGAAGCCCCGAGGGTAACGCCGCTGGCGGGTCTCGTGGAGGGCTGTAGGCACGGTACTGACGAACCTAAGAAGTTGGGGAACAGATCAGTCGTCGGCTTCATTACGCTTGAGGCGCAGTCCCTTAGCTCGGTTTGAGCGTGCTGGCGGCTTGACTCCGAGTGCCTTCTGGATTGACAGAATCCTCTTCACTCGCCAACCCTTCACATCGTCGCGGCTCCCCTCGCCCCACGCTGCCTTTAGCGAAGCGTGGAGGTACATCGCCGCGTCGTCGCACACCTCCGGCCGCAGTAGCAGCACGAGCGTTTCAGCTTGCCTGGTCATACGTTCGATCCGTGTTCTGACGCCGATCTTCGGCGTCCTCTTTCGCCTCCTCGATTTTGCCCTCGTCTCCAAGGGCTCCATATATCGTGATGACTACCCGGGCCTTCCTTGACTCCTCAACCGCGTCGTTGTAGGCATGAACAGCATCCAAAAATCGGCTCGCCACCTTGATGCGTTCGTCAAGTAGTTTCGATCGATGCCCTACTCTCAGGTCGGCAATATACTTTCCGAGCACGCCGAGCAGGACTCCTGCTAGGCCAGTCGCCAAAGGCAGCCAAGAGGTCACGGTGGCCAGCATAGGGCTGTCTGGCAACAATGCCACTGTCGAGTGACCTCCAATGAGGTGATCTCAGCAAGGGCGTGATCGTCGGCGGGGACGACACGGGCACCTCGTCCATAACGGACGGTGTTGGAGAGGGCGCGGGGCCCTCGGTA